>NZ_MOME01000016.1:0-189700 GCF_001983005.1 Protofrankia sp. BMG5.30
GCCCAGGACAACCTCGAACTGCGGGGAGTCCCCGCGCTGCCCGGCGGTGATCACGATGGACATGGGCTTTTGCCCCTGCTCGACGGCGAGGTGCAGCTTGGTGGTCAGGCCGCCGCGCGAGCGTCCGAGGCCGTGGTCGTCGGGCTCGACTGCGACACCGCCGGGCGGCTCCTTCTGCAGGTCCCCCTTTTCCTCGCTCCGGCGGCGTGCTGGTGGGCCCGGCAGACGGTGGAGTCGACGTTGAGGTCCCAGGTGATCAGGTCCTTGGCATCGRCCCGGRCCTGAAGTTCGGTGAAGATGCGCTGCCAGGTGCCGTTGCGCTGCCAGCGGCGGAACAGGTCGTACGCCCGGCCCCACGGCCCGTACTCGGCGGGCATGTCCCGCCACGGGATGCCGGTACGAACCCGGAACCGTATGCCGTCGATCAGCTGCCGCCGGGTCCATATCGGTGGCCGGCCGGGCTTCTTGCCCGTCGGCAACAGCAGCTCCAGCACGGCCCATTGCTCGTCCGTCAGATCTCCACGCGCCACGAATCAAGATCATCTCACGCCCAGGATCCACTTTCGACACAGGCCCTAATGGCCCTGTCCGGCGCTGGATGCTCGAGCGGCGCCCACCAGCGATGATCAACAGGTCTCCCGTCGCCGCTGGGGGTTCGCGGGAGCGTCAGCCATTCCGCGTGGGCTCTTTTCCCTGGCAGGCGGCGCGGCTGGTGCACGGGATCAGACAAGAAGATCGCGTACTGACACCGGGACCAGGCCTGCCGTACGCAGGTTCGTGACGATGCGGGCAAACGCGGTGACGGTTCCCGGGTAGCCGAAGTGCATGCTCACAATCGAGCCGGGCCGGACGCCGGCGCGCACCCGCGCGACGACGGCGTCGGCTCCAGGGGATGTGTAGTCAAGCGGGTCGACGTCGAAGTCCACGACCGTCCGGTAACCCGCGGCACCGGCCTCGGCGAGGATCAATGGGGTGGCGGTGGAGGTGCCTGAGGGCCGGAAATAGCGGCCCTGGGCCGGAGCCAGCCGGGCCAGGACGTCGCGGCATCCGATGATTTCCGCCGCCACCAGGTCGGCTGGCAACGCCGTCAGTACCGGGTGGGAGTACGTGTGGTTCGCCAGTTCGTTGCCAGCGGCCAGGATGACGGGGACAAGATCACGATGTTCGTCCAGCCACTGTCCGACCGCGAACACGGTAATCGAAACCAAGAGTTCGGCCGCCTCGGTGAGCAGCCGATGCGCCAGGGAGAGATCCTGGTCCGCCTCGTGCGGGCCGAGGTGGAAGGTGAGCGCCACCTGCGGACGGTCCCGCGGTCCGTGGGCGACCGCTGCCGCGGCCCCTCCCGGCATCAGCCCAGGTCCGGGAGAGGCCGCGGTGGTTGCCGCCTCTGAACTGCCGGGGCGGGCCGCGGCGGCAGACAGCCCCGCCGACGCCGACGCGGGTGGGTTCGACCCACCGGTGGCGCAGGCCGCCAGCCCGGCGGCCGTGACCACCGTGCCAGCGGCGGACAAGAACTGGCGACGCGATGATCGCCCATCGGCGCTCTCAGGCATGCGGATCCGATCCGGACGCTGGGGGAGGTTCGAGTGTGGGGCCGGGCCGCGCTCAGGATATCGGCAGAAAAGCTTATGATAAAAACCGTCACCATGACGTCGATCAGCAAACGATCCGGTGAAGCAATCAGGACAAGTTCTGGGCCCCGACGCCGCGGCACAACGGGCGAATCAAGGTGAACAGGATTTGTCCGCACCTCCGACGGCTCGGCCGCTGGGGTGTGTCTGATGGATACTGGTCGGTGTGGGCGTCGCCCGCGCGATCGAACATCCGTCAGGCACGCCCTAATCGACCTTCACCTGGCTGAACCACGACCGAGCCTGCTGGGGAAGGCCCGGAGCGTTCACATCATCGTTGCTGGTGCCTCCACCGCCGACGACAGCGCTCTCGACAGTCTCGACAGCGCCGCGTTGGATGCCGCCGCGCGTCACCATCAGATAGCCGACCAGTACGACGATCACGATGAGGGCGGCGAGGGCGGCGAGGGCGACCAAGCCGTCACCGAGACCGACGCCGGACCTTCCGGCCGGCTTGCCGAGCCAGTCGGCGAACGAGGCGCCCAGTGGCCGGGTCACGACATAGGCGGACCAGAAGGCGACGACCTCGCCCAGGCCGAACCGCCACCAGGCGACCGCTGGCACCAGGATGACCGCTGTGAACAGGATGGCCGAGGGCAGGTAGCCGAAGTGCAACGAGTCCGCGGTGAGATCGCCCATCGCGGTGCCCAGCGCGAACGTCGCGAGCACGGTCAGCCAGTAGTAGGTCTCCCGGCGGCAGGTCACGATACTGTGGATCGACAGCGTTCCTTCACGCCGATGCCATGCGTAAAAGACGGTCGCGAGGACCACGATGTAAAAGACCGTCGAACCGATGTGGCCGATGGGTGGTCCGTCGGCGGCCATGGTGCCGAACACCGCGACCATCATCACCGCAAACCAGTAGACGGGAGCGGAGTAACTCCGGGCCCGGAACTGCAACCAGAGCGCGAGTGCGAGGCCGAGGATGCCGACCGCGCCCGCAAGCACCAGGCTGAGGTGCGCGAGATAGTCCGATGTCGCCTCGCCCATGCCCGTTGTCAGAATTTTGACGACCCAGAACAGCGCCGTGATCTCCGGGACCTTGGGGGCGACGGGCTCCCGACCGTGGGTCCGGCTGTGCGAGGAAGAAGGCATCGGTGTCTTTCCGGGGCGGCGACAGGGACGTTTCAGCGCTGCCGCAATACACCACACCATTCATGTGACGGACGTGTGAGCGCGTGCCATGGCTCGAACGTCCGTGACCGTCCACCACCGTCGCGAAACCAGCCCCCGGGTGCGGAAGTTGAGCGGCACCGCGATGGGCCGAGCCGGTTGGTGACCAGCACGGTCTCAAGGAACTCGGGGCGGTTGCCCATGACGATGGCGACCCGGTCGCCAAAGCCGATGCCGCGGCGTGCGAACGCGTCGGCGAGTGCGTGGACGCGCTCGCGTAACTGCGCCCAGGTGGTCGTCGTCCCGTCGAACCGCAGTGCGGCCTTCTCGGGGATGGCGTCGGCGTGCCGCTCGAGGTGGTTGTTCCAGTGCGGCCGGCGGGAGATGTGGGGCTGGCTGATCCGGCTGCCGGGTTGGGTGCTGGTTGACGTGGGTGATGACGACATGGGTCGCCTTTCGGGTGTGGCGGCGAGGATGGCCCGTACACCGGCCGGGCAGGGCCGAGAGCGCGGGATGCGGAAAACGACCCGGACAGCCGGGTCGGCCACGGCCACCGGGCGGCGACACTCGACAGCCATGGCGAACTGGCGGGCCGGCCCGCTGGTGGAGCTCGGCGGGCCGGCCCGACATTGGAGCCGGCTCAGGTGGCGGCGTGGTGGGTCGCCGCACCGGAATCGCCGTGGTGCACGGGGCAGCCGGGGACGAAGGTCCCCATCCGCTCGATCTGGAAGCCGTCGGGGTAGCTGCGGATACGGGACATGTCGTGGACGTACCGGGGTGAGCGGCGGGCCGGGAAAAGCGCGACGATCCCGGCCCGCACGCGCAGCGCGCCCTCGGAGAGACGTCGCGCGACGCGGCCGGGCTCCCTGTAGCCGAATGCCGCCAGCAGCGGCGGGTCCATCAGGGCCCGGCTGAAGACCTCGACCAGCGGCCGCACGGGCCGGGGGTAGAACGTCGTCAGCAGACGCAGGGTCGCGTCCGCCACCCGACGCCCGCCCGGGTCGAACGCGAAGTGCTCGCGCTCGTAGTCGTCCATCAGGCGGGCGAACTCGTCGTATGTCGCGGGAACGTCCGTGATACCCAGGTGGTGACCAAGGGTCTGGTAGTACCGGACCGAGGCCAGCACCTCCCCGTCGGTGAGCCGGCGCCAGCCGTACTCGTCGATCCACCTCTTCGGCACCACCACGAACGTCGACAGGACGTAGCGCATGTCGGCGTTGGAGATGTCGTACATCCGGTGCATCTGATTGATGCGCCGCACCGCCGCCCTGCCCCGCGGAGTGTCGAAGCCCTCCAGCAGYGGCACCTCCAGCAGGATCGCGGTGTCGTCGTAGCGCTTCTGGGTGTCGCGGCCGAACTCGCYGGTCCGATCCAGCAGGCCGCCGATGCTCGGCACCGCGTAGGTCCRGAACAACGCGAAGCTCAGCGACTGGTTGAGGTCCCAGGGGAACTCGTAGACAGCCAGGTTTCGGTAGATCTCCATGAACTGGCTCTCGGGGTCCAGCCCTTCGTTATGACGGGCCTTGGTCACGACGACTACCTCCTCAGCGACCGCCAGTGCACTGTAAGTGCACCGACACCTCCGCGCAATCGGCGATCGAGGACTTACCGAACACAGGAAGCGGAAGCCGTGCCTGAAGCTGCCGGTCGGCCACAGGGCCGGGGTGGCCAGTTCCGCTACCTCGACGGTCCTGGCGGGGCCACACTCATGGCAAACCTCGTGACGCCGCCATGGCGGGTGTCAACGGGCTCACGGCGGCGGTCGGTAAGCCACACGGGACTGTGTTCACCGGCTCATGTCCGGACAGGCGTGCCAGAACGTCTCCTACGCCGCGGGACGAGGGACGACGCGGACGTCGAGGTCGGCGTCGAGCGCCTCGGCGAGCCGTTCCAGCACAGGCAGTGTCGGTATGGTGCCACCGGCCTCGAACCGCGCCACCGCCGACTGCGTCATGCCCGCCGCGCGGGCCAGCTCGGCCTGGCTCCAGGCGCGCCGCTGGCGCAGTTCCCGCACCGCCCGGCCCAGCTCGAACGCCAGCCTGGCCGCCTGGTAGGCCTCCCGCGCACCCGGCTCGCCCATCCGCCGTTCCCGCAGCCCCGCCCAGTCCGCCCGCTCAGCCATCGCCGTCGCCCCCTTCATCCTCGCCCACCGTGCGCGACTCGGTCAGGCAGCGTGCCAGCGCGCGCCTCGCCCGGAACACCTCGGCAGCCTCCCGCATCCGTGTCTTCGCGAACACGGTCAGCAGAACCACCCGCCGGCCCGGCGCGATCCAGTAGGTCACCCGGATCGCCCGGCCCTCCAGATGGAACCGCAGCTCCCGCAGCTTGCCATCGAGCTGCCGCGTGTACGGCTCACCCAGCAACGGACCCTGCTCGGCGAGCAGGTCCACGTAGAAGGCGGCCGTCGCGAACTGCGCGGTCGGCAGCCGCTCCAGCCAGTCCCGGACCTCCGGTTCCAGCTCGACGATACCCCAGATCATAGCGTTGACGCTATATTCGCGCGACGGTGATCTCATGTGTCAAGACCGACGCGGCCACCCGGCAGACCACGACACACCGCACACCATCGGCCACACGGACGACCGTCCCGGCAAGGCCGGAGAGCCACAGGTTGAGCGCCTCGACTCCCGGGTGGGCTGAGCCCTCGATCGTCAATCGGTGGCGGTCTCCGCGCTCCGCGGCACGAGCCGGCCTCCGATCTCCAGGATGTCGTCGAGCAGGATCCGCACCCGCTCGATCTCGTCGGCGATACAGTCGATCAGTATCTTGACCTCCACGTCACGCTTACCCGGATCCGCCGTCACGAAGACCCCCACTACCCCGGCGCCGGCGGCGCTGCCGCGGAATACGTCCACACCGTCGCCGTCCGCGGCCACGGTGCTCTCCGGGTAGCTGTAGTCGACGGGATACACGGCCTGCGGCACCCGTGGGTATCTGCTGCCGGCCGGACGGTCCACCAGCCGCGAGGTGGCCGCCAGCCCGTCGAGGTTGCCGAAGAAGCGGGTACAGGGAGCCTCAGACATGGTCGCCGCCGTCGAGTAGAGGACCCATGAGGGAGACCACGAACACGAAGTGGCCTGGGGTCGGCTCCATTGTCCAGCCGCTCGCGCGAGACGGTGRCACCCTGGCCGCGTCCTCCGGCTCGAACGACACGCTGATGGTGTGGTGCAGGACGGCCGGGATGCATCCCCCGGCGAGGCGAACCGATCTCACTCTCACTACGTTCTGGAGTCGAGATCTATCGGTGTGCTTGAGGACTCGAACCAATTGATCAGCGCCAGGACATGGACATCTTCCACCTGATCAAATGTCGGAAACCATAAAGTTTCCCCGTCCTGCCAGAATAACGGCATGATTACAGATTGCGGTGGAGTTGAAGGGTAGAACTTGAACCCCGATCTAGCCCACTACCTACGCCAACGCACCCCACAGAGGATCTGAAGCGTCCCCACGCGGGCGGCGCAACATTCACGATCCTGATTCCTCTCTGAAGGATACATGCCCTGACGGACAAGGCGAACGAGGACGGTCAGTGGCCGGAACTCCGGCCACTGACCGTCTCCTGGGAGGGAGGAATGTAGCGCATCCACCCGCGCGATGTAAGCTATTTTTTCTCGGTTGAGGCGCTAGCACCATTGCCCGACGCTGGGGCGGCATCGGTGGAGTCATGCCATTCGCGCAGGTTCTGTACCACCTCTTCGTAGAATTTCTCCAGCGTGTCCACCAGCGATGTGACAAATGTACCCTTCCCTGCGCCGCGTTTCGCACCGAGAGGAGCACTCAGGGAAATACGAAAGGCCCGAATCTCACAAGCCGAGCCAGCGATCAAAATCTCCGGCTTCTGGCGCACCAAGGCAAGAAGATCGGCTCGGGCAGCCTCCCGCGAGCCTTGGTCGAAAGATTCAACCCGCAGATTCCCGTTTGCATCCGCGAGCTGCCTCATAATCCACTTCACTCGGGTGAGCGGCCGTCCTTGGCGAGGAGCGTCGATGCTGACCGAGCATCCAACCCGGCCCACACGCAGGTCCGCTGTCACAGTCACCGGGCCAACCGTTCCGGGGATCCGCAGCATCGCGGACAGGGTGCCGTTCCGGCACAGTTCCTCGGCCAATGCATGCCGTCGCTGCACCGCGTCCACCCGCCGGTTCAGGTGAGGGAGGACCTCGATACCCAGCAGCCCACCCAGGTGCAGGCACAAATAATGGGTAAGCTGGTCGAAACGTTCGGCGACGGAAGGCAGTCCTTTGTCCGCCGGTCGCAGCGTACCCGCCGAGACGCTGTCCCTCACAGCCACCCAGTGAGGCCCCATGTCGTCGAATTTGTCGGCACCCGAACGTGGGTGGTCGAGGTACCTGAGGAACTCGGTGAGAATGTATTCTTGAGTGGCGTCCGCCACCGAKCTGTTTTCGAGCAGAAGCTGGCAGCGGAATCTGATCTCTGCCCATGAAAGGTGATGGACGCCGACTTTCTTCGTTTTTCGCCCGTCGATCGCGATGGGGTGCCGTTCGTCCGCCGCTGTGATCAGATTGGATACGGTGATGACAGTATCGAATCGCTGTTCCCGAGCGATGTCCAGATATGCCTCGACCTGCTCCGGGCGGAGCTCCCCCGTCCCGGTCTTCACCTCGACCAGCGCCGTCCACGTACGCTGCCCCCGCGTCACCCGGATCAACCCGTCCGGCCGGTAAGGCTTGTCACCCCGGCTGAATGGAACCTCGATGAACGTCTCGACCTGGCCGGCGGGCGCCCCGAACCGGGTCGTCAAAGCGCGGCCGAATTCGCGCACGGATCCCACGACGGCGAGCAGAGCCGAGGTCGCACGCCGCTCCTGCTCCCCGGCTCCACCGATACCTGCCACCGGGAACAGCCTCGCCGACTGCCAAGGCTCCTCCGCCTCCCCGGCATCCAACCGCCTCGCCTTCGAAGCCGACAGCCGCCTCGCAGGCCTGCGTTTCTTCGTGGTCACCGTCTGGGTTCGCCGCTCCCTGGCCGGGGCCGGCGGGCGGGACACACTTGCCGGACTCACATCGTTGGGAGCATCTTGCACGGCGCTGGAGCCACCACTGACCGTGGAATCGGCGCCAGCGGGCGCCGCTGGCTCGGCGCGGCCGGGTGTCGGACTTTCTTCCTCGTCAGCATCGACCTCGATGCCGTATTCGGTGACGAGTGCTGCCAGGCCGGTGTCGTATCCCTGACCGATCGCGCGGAACTTCCATTGCCCGGTACGGCGGTAGACCTCTCCGAGTACGAACGCTGTCTCGGTTGAAGCGTCCGTGACGTCGAAACGAAGCAGCTCCGTCGCGTCGGACCCACGCAGCAGCCGCAGCCGCAGGTACTCCAGCCGCCCGAAGCCGTCCCCGGCCCCGCCGTCCAGACTGGCGGCGAGCAGTACCCGTTCAACGCTGTCCGGGACATCGTCCATGTCGACCTCAACGACGTCGGTGAAGGCCGTGTACCTCTCCTCCACGCTGGAGGTCTTTCCACGGAGCCGGACCGCCCCACCCGCCCCGGACGGCTGGTTGTAGAAGACGAAATCGTCGTTTGACCGGACCTTGCCGTCGTCCCCGAGCAGGAGAACGCTCACATCCGCGTCAAGCGGATGCCCCTTCTCGGCAGCCCACTCAAGAATGACCRATACAGAACCGATTTCGTCAGCCAGGGCACTGAGGGTGACGTTTCCCCCCTTGCGCATGGCCGCAACCGTCGCAGCGCACATACCGGGACCATATCCCCAAGACCTTGGCCGATAGGATGCCCACTGACATCACTACATCAGACCACTGTTGAGAAATCAGACGCACAAGAGAAGGCGTCACGCCAGGCTCCGCGGGTCAGCGAAGATCTTGGTTTCGACTGATCACAGCAACCTTCCCCGGCCTGCTCGGCAACTCATTATCCYGCGCCTCCGATACACGGAGGGGACAGATGCGGACAAGGTGGGCAGACCTGGCGTTGGCGGCTGTCACGATCGCGAGATGCGGTGGAGGCGACGTGCCAGTTACTGCACCAGCGCCAACCCCGACGCGCACTCTGCCGGCAGACAACCCAGGTTATCGACTGACTACCGCGGATGATGAAGTGTCGAACCAACTCATCGTCGACTGGTACAACGCCGCGGCGAGCGAGGCGGCCGAAGGCTGCAATGGCACCGTCACACAAGCGATCAAGCTGGCGATCGAGACTCGGGACATCCTCATCCGTCAGGGAAAGCCGGCCACCATCCTCGCCATGCTGCGCGATGCCGCTCTGCGGGCGCGTGAACTCGCCAAGGTGTGGGGCACCACCGTTCTCATCACCGACGTCGAGCGGCTCGCTGGCTCTTGGCCTCCACCTGGAAGCACCCTGCCCTGGGGCGACATACCCGCTGCCCTGTGCCTCGTCGCCGGCACCCTCCTGACCGACCGATGGTTCAGGGCAGCACCAGCCAGTCGAACCGGAGCGTCGGCCGCATGTCCTACCGCCCTCGCGAGGAGTTGGTGTTGGCAAGTCCTGTCTCGCGGAGATGGTGAAAAAGCATGCATGGACGCTGGCGGCCTCTGTGCGACGCTGTCCACCGGACCGGTTGCTGGTGACGAGCCGATCCCACCCCGGCCGGACAGGTTATCGAGGACGGAATCACCGTGACCCTGTGCAACGAAGATCGAAGATGGGGTGAGGGGACTCGACCCCCTCACCCCCAGCCTGATCTGCACCTATGTGTCCGGATCAAGCCGCCGGTCAACCATCTATAAAGCGCGCGAACCCGTACTTTTGCATCGTTTTCCCAGGTCAGACGGTTCGCTACAGCAAGTGGTGGAGCTGAGGGGATTCGAACCCCTGACCCTCACACTGCCAGTGTGATGCGCTACCAGACTGCGCCACAGCCCCAGATGTGTTACTGCCGCCCTGCCCTGCTGCCTGTCTCCCTGTCGTTCCCCCGTACCGCTTGCCTGCTTCGCACACCTTACAGGCTCTGCCGAGTGCCCGTTCAGGAGGTACTCGGCGAGTGTACCGGTTCGGTGTCGGGGGCGGCCGAGGCGTCGAGCGCGGGCGGGGCGGCCTGCGCGAGTGGCCCTGCCGACGCCGCCCGCGGGGCGTCCGTCCGAGGAACGGCGCGGGTGGCGGCGAGCGGGCCGCTGTTGTGCTCGAGCAGCCGGAACCGCCCGTTGGAGCGGCGCAGCAGCGACCAGCGGCAGTTCCCCAACGGGCCGAAGTGCCACCACGTCGACGGCGGTACGTCGAGCACCCGGCCGATGAGGGCCCGGGCGGTGCCGCCGTGGAGCACCAGCACGGCCAGCCCGTCGTCGCCGGGCAGCCCACTGGCGAYGAGATCCTCCACGACGCCGATCGCCCGGGCGCCGACCTCCTCGTAGGTTTCACCGCCGCCGCGGCGGACGTCCTCGCCGCGGTGCCAGGCCGCCGCCTCCGCGGGGAAGCGCTCCGCGGCCTGCCGCGCGGTCAGGCCCGACCACTCTCCCAGCGAGATCTCGCGCAGTCGGGGGTCCACCTGGACGGTCAGGCCCAGTTCGGCTGCGGTCGTCCGGCAGCGCAGCAGATCCGAGGAGACCACGACGTCCGGCGCGAGCGCGCGGATCGCCGGTGCCACCAGCCGGGCCTGAGCCCGACCGGTGGCGTCCAGCGGCGGGTCAGCATGCCCCTGGAACCTGCCCAGTTCGTTCCATGCGGTGCGGCMGTGGCGCCACAGCAGGATCCTCACCGGCGGCCCGCGCCGGGGGCCACCGCTTCCACTTCCACCCGACGGGCGATGTCACGGTCGGTGAAGGTGATCCGTGGGCAGTCCTTCCACAGCCGCTCCAGGTCGTAGTACGTCCGCTCCTCGCCGTGCTGCACGTGTACCACGATGTCAGCGAAGTCGAGCAGCACCCAGCGTCCCTCGCGTTCGCCCTCCCGGCGGACCGGCTTGGCGCCAAAGCCGCGCAGACGCTCCTCGATCCCGTCAACGACGGCCTTGACCTGCCGTTCGTTGTCCGCGGACGCGACGACGAAGCAGTCCGTGATGGCCAGCCGTTCGCTGACGTCGAGCACGACGATGTCACGGGCGAGCTTGTCCGCCGCGGCCTGCGCCGCTTCGAGGGCGAGCTCGACGGCTCGCGGGGATGCGGTCACGAATACACCTCTCCGGGTTCGGTGGGTCGTCGGGCTCCGGTGGATCGTCAGACCCTGGTGGATCATCGGTCACGACCGTCACCCGCGCTGGTACGGCTGGCACGTCCTTCGTCGACCGACTGTGGGCGTGTGCCGGACCAGCTTGTGTACTGCCTGTCCAGCCTGACACACGCAACACTTTCACGAGCCTGGATCTGCCCTGCGTCGGCTCAGCGGGCCCGCCGGCCTGATCGGCCCGGTTCCCGCGGGCGCCGCGCCGCCGGCACCGCTGCCGCCGGTGTCACCGCCACTTCCGGTACCGGCGGCACCGGCTCGCGGGCCCGCCGGACCCGCCGGACGCACCAGACCCGGCGAGCCGGCCGGGCCGGTCGGAACAACCAGGCCGGTCGGGGCGGCCTGGCCACGGGGTTGGTACAGGCCGCTCTTGGCGATGAAACGCACCACCCCGTCCGGGGTGAGATACCAGATCGGCGCCCCGCGGCTGACCCGGGCCCGGATGTCGGACGACGAGATCGCCAGCGCTGGCACCTCCAGCAGGCTGACGGCGTCCACCGGCAGGCTCGCGTCGAGCTCGAGCTGGTAGCCGGGCCGGGTGACGCCCACGAAGTGGGCCAGCCCGAACAGTTCCTGGACGTCCCGCCAGCTGAGGATCTGCGCCAGCGCGTCCGCGCCGGTGATGAAGAACAGCGTGGCGTCGCTGCGCTGGCGGCGCAGGTCCCGCAGCGTGTCGATGGTGTAGGTCGGGCCGCTGCGGTCGACGTCGATCCGACTCACCGTGAAGCGAGGATTACCCGCCGTCGCGAGAAAGGTCATGAGGTATCTGGCCTCGGCCGGTGACACCTCCCGGTCGGCCTTCTGCCACGGCTGCCCGCTGGGGACGAAGACCACCTCGTCCAGATCGAACAGGGCGGCGACCTCGCTGGCGGCCACCAGGTGGCCGTTGTGCACCGGGTCGAAGGTCCCGCCCATCACGCCGAGCCTCACGAACGGACAGTAACCGGAGCACGGCGCGGTTTCGACATCTCACCGGATGTATCACATCTGGCGGCGCCCGGCACGTCCGCTGTCACACACCGGGCCTGACAAGCGAGGAAAGCGAGGAAAGCACGCACGGGGACGACACGCGTGGGAAGCGCGTGGGAAAACCGGGGATCGGCGGGAAAAGCGGGACCGCGGGAAGTTCGGCAACCGCCGGGGAAGCGGCCGTAACCATGCCGCCGTCGGCCCGCTAGGCTGGAAGTGTCGCAACCATTCCGGGCTGGCCGTGACCGGCGCCCGTGCCTGCCACTTCTGCTGCCCGAGGGGGCCCGCCTGATGCCGCCCAGTCCGCTCGCGGGCCGGCCCGCGCCACCCGACACCCTCATCGACGTGGACGCGCTGCTGGCCGCCTACCACGACGAGCATCCCGACCCCGCCGAGGCCTCCCAGCGGGTCGCGTTCGGGACGTCCGGGCATCGCGGATCGTCACTGCGACGCTCCTTCAACGCCGACCACATCGTCGCGGTCACGCAGGCGATCTGCGAGCACCGAGCCGCGCACGGGGTGGACGGGCCGCTGTTCCTCGGCATCGACACGCACGCCCTGTCCGCGCCGGCCCGCGACAGCGCGCTGACGGTGCTGGCAGCGCACGGGGTGGACGTGCGCGTCGCCCCCGGCGACGAGGCCACCCCCACCCCGGTGATCTCCCACGCGATCCTCACGCACAACACCGGCCGCGGCGCCGTCGGCCAGACCACCGCCCGCCCGGGCGGGATCGCGGACGGGATCGTCGTCACGCCGTCGCACAATCCCCCGGCGGACGGCGGGTTCAAGTACAACCCGCCGAACGGCGGGCCGGCCGACACGACCATCACCTCCTGGATCCAGGACCGCGCGAACGCCCTGCTCGCCGACGGGCTGCGCGGCGTCCAACAGGTCTCCCTCGAGCGGGCCCGGGCCGCGGCCACCGTGCACGACTACGTGTCGGCCTACGTCGACGACCTGCCGTCCGTGATCGACCTCGACGCCATCCGCGGCGCGGGGGTGCGCATCGGCGTCGACCCGCTGGGCGGGGCGAGCCTGGTCTACTGGCAGGCCATCGCCGAGCGTTACAAACTCGACCTGAACGTGGTCAACGCCACCATCGACCCGCGGTTCGGCTTCATGACCGTCGACTGGGACGGCAAGATCCGGATGGATCCGTCGTCACCGTACGCGATGGCCTCCCTACTGCGCCTGAAGGACTCCTTCGACGTGGCGCTGGCCAACGACGCCGACGCCGACCGGCACGGCGTCGTGACCCCGGCGGCCGGCCTGCTCAACCCCAACCACTACCTGTCGGCGGCCATCTCCTACCTGTTTGCGCACCGCGCCGACTGGCCGGGCGCGGCAGCGGTCGGCAAGACCCTGGTCAGCTCCAGCATGATCGACCGGGTGGCGGCCGGGCTCGGGCGCGGCCTCGTCGAGGTCCCGGTCGGCTTCAAGTGGTTCGTGGACGGGCTGGTCGACGGCTCGCTCGGCTTCGGTGGGGAGGAGAGCGCCGGGGCGTCGTTCCTGCGCCGCGACGGCCGGGTCTGGACCACCGACAAGGACGGCCTGATCCCCTGCCTGCTCGCCGCGGAGATCACCGCCGTCACCGGGCGGGACCCGGGGCGGCTGTACGAGGAGCTGACCGGCCGGTTCGGCGCGCCCGCCTACCGCCGGGTCGACGCGGCGGCCTCCCCCGCGCAGAAGAAGATCCTGACCTCCCTCACCCCGGCGGACCTCGACGCCGGCACGCTCGCCGGCGAGCCGGTGCGCGCCGCGCTCTCGCACGCCCCGGGCAACGGGGCCGCGATCGGCGGGGTGAAGGTCGTCACCGAGAACGCCTGGTTCGCAGCCCGGCCGTCCGGCACCGAGGACGTCTACAAGATCTACGCGGAGAGTTTCCGCGGCCCCAAGCATCTTCAGACGGTCCTCGCCGAGGCCCAGGCGGTCGTGGACGCCGCGCTGCGTCGCTGAGGTTCTCCCTCGCGGCATCGCGGCGTCGCCGGAGCCCCCGGCGTGGCGCCCCCCGTGTCGCCACGCCGGGGGCTCCGGGGCGTCTCTCCCGCCCCGGGACCCGCCCCCTGGCCTCCCCCGTGTTGTCGCGCCGTGCCACGCGGCGGCGCCACGCCGCCGATTGCCCCTGTATTCCCGGCCCCTGTTTGTTGGCGCCGCCTGGCGACGCTGCGGAGCCACAGGTTCCGGCTTCTTTCTGTCTCCTGGTGTGACGTCCTCGGTGTGACGTCGGTTGTCCTGCGACAGTTGGCTTACGGTGTCGTGGCCTACGGCGTCGGTGCGCCCGGGGCGGTGGGCGTCCGGGTGCGGTTGCGGATCCGCCGCAGGAGGCGGTAGCCGCCGAAACCGGCCCCGGCCAGCAGCGCGATCAGGACGATCGGCCCGATCAGACCGACGAGCACGGCTACCCCGCCGGTGAAACGGTCCCAGGACAGTCGCAGCGCCCCGACCAGGCCCTCGTCGTCATCCGGGTCCGGCCTGGTCGTGGGCGTTCCCTGCTCGCTGATCCGTACCGTGAGGGTTGCCAGGTCGCTGGCGTCGGCCAGCACCTGGCGCTGCCCTTCGAGCTGTTCGATCCGCGCCTGCACGTCGTCGATCCGCTGCTGGACGGAGAGGATCTCCCCGATCGAGTCGGCCTTGCCCAGCAGGGCCAGGTAGGTGTCGCGCGAGCTGCTCAGCGCCTTCAGCCGAGCCTCAAGATCCACATACTCGCCGGTGACATCCTGTGAGGAGACGGTTGACGCCCGGACCTCGCCGGTCTTCCCCACCTGGCCGCGCAGGTCGTCGAACGACCTGGTCGGCACCCGCAGGGAGACGGTCGCGCGCTGCTGGTCGTCATCAGAGGTGGCCGAGGTGCCGCTGCTGTCCAGCGAGGCGAGATAGCCGCCCAGCCCCTGTGCCGCCGTCGAGACGGCGGCGACCGCCGCGTCGACGCCGCCTGGCCGCACCTGTAGTGACATCGAGCCGGTCCGGACGATCCGTGGCTCGGCTCCGGCCGGCCGGGCCGGATCGGCCGCCCGCGCCGTCGGCACGGAGCCGGCTGCGACGCCGGACCCGGCGCCGGACTCGGCCGCGCGTGCGTCGCCGGCCAGGGGAGCGGACGGCGCCGCCGGCTCTCCCGGAGCCACCATCCGTGAATCGCTCGGAGCCTGCCCGTCGCCGCCCACGGCGGACGACCCCGGCTGTGACGCCGGCATGTCAATGGCCGGCAGCGGGACACTCGACGACGACCCGGACGTATCCGACCAGCTGCCGATCGCGACAACACCGCCGGCAACGGCAACAACCCCGACAACAACCGCCACGCCGATCAGACGCCACCTGAAGGTGCCGCGTGTGACCGCGGCCCTCACGCCTGCCAGCGCTCCCGTGACCGCCGCGCCTCCGCCAGCGTCTCCGCCAGCCGCCGTGGTTTCTCTGGCTGCCGTGCCTCCCGTGGCCGTCGCGGCACCATCACGCCGGTCCGCAGCAGCCGCCGACGCCGAGACCGGTGGCTCCGCCACCGCCGTCGATGTCCCTCCTGGCGGTGGCGCCGCCGTCGCGGGCGCCGCCGGGGCGCTGTCGGGATCCCGGACGTTCGAACCTGTTCTGACCATCCCGGTGGCCACCCTTCCGTCGGGTGTCAGCTCTCGCGCTGCCAACTCCTGGAAGGTTGGACGCCCGCTCGGCCGTTTCGGTTCACCCCGGTTTTCCGGTCACGTCGTGAAACGTCCGCCAGGGTGGAGACGATCGGCTCAGGAGGGCAGGAGGCGTTCGATGAAGGACTGGAGCTGCTCGACGTTGCGGCACTCGACCATCTCGTCGACCAGGTCGGCGTAGGCGCGGGTGGCCGAGTCCCCCGAACCCCAGTAGGTACGCGGTTCGGGGTTGAGCCAGTAGGCGTGCCGGGCCTGCGCGCACAGCTTCCCGAACACCGGCGCGGCGGTCGCGCGGTAGTTGTTGCGGGCGTCCCCGAGCACGAGCAGGGAGGTCTTCGGGCCGACCGCGTCCGGATACCGGTCGGCGAACACCTCGAAGGCGTGCCCGTAGTCGCTGTGCCCGTCGAACCACACCAGATCGGCTCCGTTGGCTATCCGCGCCATCATGTCGCCGAGGTCGGCGCCCCGCAGGAAACGGGTGATCTCGTCGGTGGTGTCGATGAACGCGAACGCCCGGACCCGGGCGAACTGCTCCCGCAGCGCATGCGTCAGCAACAGCGTGAAGTACGCGAAGGACGCCACTGACCCGGAGACGTCGCACAGCACGACGAGCTCGGGCTTGTGCGGCTTGTGCGGCCGGTGATGGGTCTCCATCGGCACCCCGCCGGTGGCCAGCGAGGAGCGCACCGTGCGGCGGAAGTCGAGCCGGCCGGAGCGTCCGAGGCGGCGACGCGCGGTCAGCCTGGTCGCGAGCCTGCGGGCGAGCGGGTGGACCAGGCGGCGCAGCTCCGCCAGGTCCCGCTGGGAGGCGCGCAAAAAGTCGACCTGCTCGGCCAGGGGCTTGACCGCGGTCCGTGCGACCGCGTCGGCCCCGCGTTCCTCGGCGAGCCGGCGGCGCACCTCGCTGGCGACCATCTCCTCGAAAGTGCGGATACGCTCCATGATTGTCTGCCGGGCGACCCGTTCGGCGAGGCCGCCGGCATCCTGGTCGCCGAGCATCGCGCTCAGCAGGTCGGCGACGAGGGTGTCCGGGGACAGCGCCCGCAGGGCCCGGTAGGCGAACCAGGAGTGCCGACCGGGCGCGCCCGGCGCCGACCCGAACCTGGTCACGGCCTCGCGGGCGAGGCGACGCAGCTCCTCGTCGTCCCCGCGCAGCAGGACGTCCAGCAGTTCCCCGCGCAGGGCCTGGCGCAACAGCTCAAGAGCATGATCGTTGTCGGCAGCACTGCCCGGTTGGCCCGGATCCGTTGCCGTTCCCGGTGTGCCGTCCTCGCCAGCCAGGAAATCATCTACGGACAGCCCGTCACCGATCACCGGCGGGAAGTAGAGATCGAACAGCGTGTCGAAGGTCACCCGGTTGGTCGGACGTTTGCACATCGTCGCCGCGAACCCGGCGCGCAGCGCCTCCCTGTCGAGCGGCCCGACGGCCGTGAGCGCGCGGACGGCATCCACGGTCTCGGCACTGCTCACCGCCATCCCCGCCTGTCGCAGCGCGGCGGTGAACACCACCGTACGGTCCAGCAGACTCATCCCGGACATCCCATCGAGTCACGCCGTGCTACGAAATAACACTCTATGTTATGCCAACCCAGATCAGACATGATCAGTTCGAGCTGAGTTTGAGCTGGCCGATGGCTCGCGCCTGATCACTTACGTGTTTGAGAACGACACCCAGGGTGGACGCCACAGCCTCCTCGTCGAAGGTGTCGATCCCCAGCGCCAGGACCGTCCGCGCCCAGTCGATCGTCTCGGCGATCGACGGGACCTTCTTCAGCTCCATCGCGCGCAGCGCCCGGATGGTGCCGACGATCGCCTCGGCCAGTTGCTCKGGCAGCTCCGGCACGCAGGCGAGGACGATCTCCTTCTCCCGCGCCGGGGACGGGTAGCCCAGGTGCAGGTACAGGCAGCGACGCTTGAGCGCCTCGGACAGCTCCCGGGTCGCGTTGCTGGTCAGCACCACGAACGGACGCTGGCGGGCGACGATCGTACCCAGCTCGGGGATGGTCACCTGAAAGTCGGAGAGCACCTCCAGCAGCAGGCCCTCGACCTCGACGTCGGCCTTGTCGGTCTCGTCGATGAGCAGCACGGTCGGATCGGTGCGCCGGATCGCGGTCAGCAACGGCCGGGACAGCAGGAACTCGTCGCTGAAGATGTCGTCATGGGTTTCGTCCCATGCCTCGTCGCGACCGGCCTGGATACGCAGAAGCTGCTTTTTGTAGTTCCACTCGTACAGCGCCCGGGCCTCGTCCAGCCCTTCGTAGCACTGCAGACGGATCAGTTCGGCGCCGGTCGCGGACGCGAGGGCCTTGGCGAGCTCGGTCTTGCCCACGCCGGCCGGCCCTTCGACAAGCAGCGGCTTGCGGAGCCGGTCCGCGAGGAAAACCGTCGTCGCTATGGCATGATCCGCCAGGTAGCCGGCCGCTCGCAGCCGGTCGTGAACATCCGCCACATCGGCGAAAGCGTGCTGCTGTAGCGGCATATACACCTCTTGTGTGATTCAGCCCCTCGTCCATAGTGCCAGCGATGGGCTGCCCGACGCGACCGCACGGCCCCTGCGTGCCACCGCGTGCGTTCAGGTCCACACTCTCATGAGCGGAGAGGACCTGAAAGCCGGCAAACCCGGCGATCCGGTGACAGCGGCTTCCCGGCACCGGTGGATCCGGGGGGCTCCAGCGGGAACCTCGACGCGGAAGAAACGTCGTCGCACCGGCTTCGGCCCACAGGCCCACGGGGCAACACGTAGGGGGAGGCAGAACCATGAACGTCGCTTTTCTCGGCATGGGACGGATGGGACGGGAGATGGCCCGCCACGTCATCGAGGCCGGCCACCAACTGACGATCTGGAACCGGACACCGGGCCGGGCCCGGGAGCTGGTGGCCGCGGGCGCGCGCGAGGCCGCCTCCGTACGGGACGCGGTGGCCGGCGCCGACGCGGTCGTGCTGATGCTCTTCGACGACGCCTCCGCCCGCCAGGTGTTCAGCGACGTGGTCGCCGGCGCGCCCGCGCGCACCCTCGTGATCAACACGACGACGATCGCGCCCGCGACCGGGCGGGATCTCGGGCGGGTGGCCGCCACGGCCGGGCTGCGCTACGTGGAGGCACCCGTGGTCGGGACGATCGAACCGGCCCGGGACGCCACCCTGCGCGTGCTGGTCGGCGCGAGCGGACAGGACGCGGCCGCCGCCGAGGAACTGCTGTCCCGGTTCGGCACCACCCGGCACGTCGGCGGTGTCGGCGCCGCCACGGCGTTGAAGGCCGTCGTGAACCTGGGCCTGGCGCTGGCCACCGGAGCGCTCGGCGAGGCGCTGCGGCTCGGATCGGACCTGGGTGTCGACCGTGACCTGCTGCGCTCCGAACTCGCCGGCGGCGCGCTGGGGTTCATCCTGAACTACAAGCAGTCGATGCTCGCCGACAACGACTTCCAGCCCGCCACGTTCACCCTCGACGGTCTGATCAAGGATCTGCGGATCGCCACCGGCTCGGYCCGCCGACCGCTGCCGATGGCCACGACCACCCTGGCGCTGGCCACGGAGGCCTCCGACGCGGGGCACGGCAAGGAGGACTTCGCCAGCCTCGCCGCCTACTACACCGCGACCTGACCTCCACCCCGGCCTGGCCGCCAGCGCGGCCTGACCAGGGCCACGTGTCGGCCAGGGCCATGGCCTGACCAGCGCGTGGACGGCCGCCGGCCGGTGTCGGGAGGTCAGGTACGGCCGGCGATCAGCAGCGGGATGTCGTGGGCATAGTCGGCGACCTTGGTGCCGGCGAGGTACGCGACACGGGCGGTCCCGTTCGGACTGAAGGCCGTCACCTGCGTGCCGTGCGAAACGGTCACTGACCCGTCGGGCTGCCGCTGTGGCCGCTCAAGCGTGACGCCAAGCTGCTCGGCGTAACCGGCGATCGTCTCGAACGGGCCGGTCAGCCCGACGAACGACGGGTCGAACTGGGCCAGCCAGCTGCCCAGGGCCGCCGGGGTGTCCCGTTGCGGGTCGGACGTGACGAACACCACGGACACCTGGGCGCGGTCCGCTGGCGGCAACGTGCTCAGCGCGGCGGCGATGTCCGCCATGGTGGTCGGGCAGATGTCCGGGCAGTGGGTGTACCCGAAGAACAGCAGGGTGAGCCGGCCGGCGGTGGCCGCCCGGAAGTCGTAGGGACGCCCGTCCGTGCCGGTCAGCCGGATGTCCGGCTTGCTCAGTGGCTGCTGTAAGGCCACCCCGCGCACACCCGCGGCACCCGGGAGATCGTCAAGGTGCACCAGCCCGTTGCCCCGCTGGCCGGCCGTTCCCGAGGAACCGCAGCTGGTGACCAGCACGGCGAGCAGGATGCCGGCGAGGAACGCGGCCGCGAGCGTCCGGGGCCGCAGTGTCCGGGATCGGAACCGGTGGGAGTTCACCCGTCAACAATGCACCCACCTGCGACGCGAGCGTCGCCCCCACGACAGCACGGCTCACCACGCCGGCCGGTGGCACGGTGCCAGCCAGGTGCTGTCAGCCACCCTCCCAGCCACAGCGCCGGCCGCGGTGATGCCGGCCGGTATGGCGCCGGCGGCACAGTGGGCCACGGCGCCGGCGGGTGGCTGGTCAGCCGGCGGCGCGGGCGGCCAGGCCCAGCGCGTAGTCGAGCCACCACTGGCCGGCACCGGGCCCGCCGTTGCACGTCCCGTCCGACTCCCCGGGAACCTTGATCCACAAATACGCGTCGACGATCGGATCACCTACGTTACTGGTCGGCGCGGCGCCCAGCGCCCGGCCCGGCGGATTGCACCAGACGTTGCCGGGGGCCGGGCCGAGCCCGTTGCGGCTGGTGTCGATGACGGCGTGGGCGGTGCCACCCAGCGCCGCGGACACCGCGGCGGCATAGGCACGCTCGTCCGCCGTCTCGTCGAAGTTCGAGACGTTCAGGGCGAAGCCGCGGGCCCGGTCGACGCCGGCGGCGCGCAGCCTCGCGGCGGTGTCGGCGGCGCTGTGCCAGGTGGCGTTCCCGGCATCGAGATAGACGGCCACGCCAGCGCGGGCCAGCACGTCCACCGCGTTGCTCAGCAGCGAGTACCGGGTCTGGCGGTCGGCCGCGGACAGGCAGTCGGTCTGGGCGATCGCGTCGGGCTCGAGGATGACCGCGGCCGGGCCCCGGYCGATACCGGCGGCGAAAGCGGCGATCCACGCCCGGTAGGAATCCGGGCTACCGGCTCCGCCAGCGGAGTAGCTGCCGCAGTCACGGTTGGGGATCGCGTAGGCGACCAGTACCGGCAGCGCGCCGGCCGCCCGGATCTCGTTCACGCGCCCGGCGACCCTGGTCCGCACGGCGTCCGGGTTCGCGGTGTCACCGCCGAACCAGTCGGCGTGCGAGGTGTTCGCTATCCGGCTCAGCGCGGCGGCGTCCGCGGGCGCGCTGTTACGCAGCCGGGCGACCGCGGCCACGGCCTCGCTGTCGGGATCGACGTAGAACCTGCTCCCGGCGAACGGATTGCCGCTGGCCGTTGCCGGTGCCGCTGGCGACTGTGCCGGCAGCGGCCGCGCGGCGGGGGCCTCGGTGTGCCCGGCGGGATGCGTGGGTTGCGCGACTGGCGCGGCAGGGGTCTGTGCCGGCGCCGGGGCCAACGAGCCGAGAAGCGAGGCAACAGCGGTCAGCGGCCCGGCGGCCACCGTACCRACCGGACGCGGAATCACCACGTCCACCGAGGACGAGGCCGGAGAGGCCTCGGGGAACACCACCCGTACACAACCGAAACCCGCGAATACGGCGGCGACGACGACCGGCACCAACCACATCCATCGCGGCCGGCGGGATTTCGGACGATGCGCATGGCGGGCGGCCCGGCGTCCGGGCCTTCCATGCACCTCTGTCGACACACGACCTCCGAACGGGCGGTTGGATGCGCTGGCTTTCTTGCTCACCCCCCTGTCCGTACCGGCAGTTTAGCAGCGGCCGCGCCGACGACGCGGAAAGCCGACACAGGCCGGCGCCCGCCGTCACGCTTACGCCGGAACCATGCCGGCAGGATGCCGGCAGGATGACGACAACGACCGTCGACGACTACCTCCGGTTGCCGGAAAAACAATCGACGTTGTCTTTTCGTTGTGATTCCGCAGACGTGGCGGACGGGAGAATCCCGCCGGCGGCGAGCGTATGCCCGAGGCGCGGCCCGGTCACCACCCGCCCGAGCGGGGCGAACCGGTATGCGGGCCCGGTATGCGGGCCCGGTATGAAGGCCCGGCATGAAGGCCCGGCATGAAGGCGTTGTTCTGTTTCGCGACGGCCGGGCGCCGGGAGCGCTCCCGGCCGGGAACACAATCCACTGAATCACGCCAGAACGGGCGGCCGGCACGCCGGAACCAATGCGCCCGGCCAGCGGCAGGCCGATTCCCCGGCGCCTCACGAAACGGCACGCGGCGCACGGTCACACCGATTCCGTCCATGAGCTGGCTCATCCCGGACCGGCCGCGCCGGCGCCGGGAGTACCGCCGCGGACGGGTCCGGGAACAGCCGGGGTACGGCGGACCGCTGCCCCCAGGGCAGCAAAGGTCCCGCTCAGGACGTGGCGTTACGGACGAGTTCGTCGGCCTGGGCCGGCCACCAGGTACCGGCTGAAGGGTTGTTCCGGCCGCACTCCCCGTCGCTGGCTCCTGGCACCTTGATCCAGAGAAAGGCGTCCGCGCGCGGGTTGCCGGTGTCGGTCGTCGGCGTGATGCCCAGCCCCCGCCCCGGCGGGTTGCACCAGGCGTCCTTCAGGTCGCCACTGGCCGGGCCGCGGCCGTTGCGTGAGGTGTCGACCACGAAATGGCTGCCGCCGGTCAGCCCCGAGATCACGTCGGCGCGGGCCACCTCGTCCTGGGTGTGGTAGTAGTTCGACACGTTGACGGCAAACCCGCGGGCCCGCTGTACGCCCGCCCGCTCCAGGCGGTCGGCGATGACCGGTGCGTCCGTCCACCCGCAGTTGGCCCCGTCCAGGTACACGCTGGTGCCGGAAAGCCCACCGTAGACGTCGACGGCGTCGTTGAGCAGCTGGTAGCGCTCCTCCTGCTCGGYGTGCCCCAGGTGGTCCAGCTGCGCCAACGAGTCGGGCTCCAGGACGATGACGGCGTTGCGGTGGCCGATGCCCGCCGCGACCTTCCTGGTGAAGGCCCGGTAGGAGCCCGCGTCGGGCAGACCTCCGGCGGAGAAGCCCGCGCTGACGTCACGGTGCGGGATCGCGTAGACCATGAAGACAGCGGTGCTGCCGGTGCGTTCCGCCTCGGCCGCGCGTGCCGCCACCTGGGCCTGGACGCTRTCGCCCAGCCAGTCCCCGACCGGGTAGGCCAACGGTCTGGTCGCGATCGTCGCGGCGGCCGTCCCAGCCGCCGGGTTCTGGCGCGCCACCTGAGCCGGCTGGCTGTTGGGGTCGACGAGGAACGGTGCCCGGGGCACCGGGCCTCGCGGGCCTGGCCCCTCCACCGCGCCGTGGCCGGCGGGGTCCCCGGCGGGGCACTGCGGGCCGACCGCGGTCAGCGCGGAGGTCGTGGCCGGGGGCGAGTCCGGCCCGTCCGAGCCACCGCACGCGGACAGCACCGAGATGGCGCCGGCGACCGCGGTGACCCTGACCCGGGCAGCGCGCCGCGACCGGTCAGCTCCCGGCCCCCGCTCCCTCGTGACACAGCGGACCAACCTGGAGATCAATACAAGCCCTCCTCATCCAACATGAACCCAGGTGGCAACGGAGGGAACACCCTCGTCGTTGGTCACAAAAAGCATGTACCAGTCTGACGGAAGCAGGTTGGGGTTCTCGGGGACCTCCAGTGTGACGCTGCCTCCTGTCTGTTGGGTGATCGGCAGTGCCACGGAGCGTTGCTCGGTGTCGGTGACATGGGTGTAGGCACCCGGTCGGATCAGACGCACCTTCGACGCTGGCTGGGACGACTTCACGGTGATGGCGGCGCCCCGGGTGATCTCGGTCGGCGCCTCGGAGACCACCGGGCGCTCGCCCTTGTAGAGGTAGGGCGGGGAGTACACCTCGACCCGGGTCTCGAAGAAGTTGTCGTCGCTCAACGGGTTGGAGCCGAAGACCGCCACCCGCCCGTCCGGCAGCAGCAGGTACTCGGAGTGGTAGTCACGGCCGACGTGTGGATCGGCCGCCGGGGTGAAGCTGTTGGTGTCCGGATGGTAGATCTCAGCGGTCAGGGAGTCCTTGGCCCGATAGCCGCTGGAACCCCCGGAGACCAGCACCGTGTCGTCGGGCAGGACGACAGCTCCGGGATACCGTTTGGCCAGCGTCAGGTTCGGGCCGCTGACATAGGCGGGCTCGGGCGCGGACAGGTCGACGATGGCGGTCCGGGCACTCGCGGCCTGGGTGTCACCGACGCCGCCGCCGGCAATGAACATCACCTTCTGGTCCTGTGCCGGCGCGAGCAGGATCGTCCCGGCCGTCTCGTTGATCTCCGGTTCGGGCAGACCGTTGACCGGCTGGAAGGAGTTGTCCGCCAGGTTCCACAGGCCGGGCTGGCGGTCGGCGACCTCCGCCGGGCCGTAACCGGCGTTGGCGCCGGAGAAGAACAGCCGGCCGTCCGCGGCGAGCAGCAGGGACGGGTAGGTGGGGAAGATCTTCTTCAGGTAGTGGCTGTCCTGCCACGTCCTGGTGGCCGGGCTGAACAGTTCGGTGTTGCCCTGGTCGATGTCGCCGTTCTCGTCGAGACCGGAGACYGACACCACCGTGCCGTCGGCGAGGGTCACCAGGGTCGGATACCAGCGCGCGTGGACCAGGTCAGCGGTCTTCTCGTACCGCTCGGTGTCCGGGTTGAAGATGTAGGAGTCCTTCAACCCCTGGTACTCGTGCTTCTTGCMGTCGGGCGAGTCCGCCGCCAGGATCTCGTACTTCTTCGTCCCCCCGGCGATCAGCAGGTTGCCGTTGGGGAGGAAGGCGTGCCCCGCGCAGAAGACGTCCCATGGCGTGTAGACGTCGGTGAAGGTGTTCGCGACCGGATCCCACAGCGCGGTGGTGAAATTCCCCGCGTCGAAATTGGCCTGGTCGTTGCCGGAACCGGCCATGAGCAGGACCTTGCCGGTACGCAGCAGAGCCGCGTGAATGGACCGGGTGCCGTTGTCGGCGACGATGTCCCAGTGCCCGCGGGTACGCATGTAGTCCGGCTGGTTGGACTGCCATTCGGCGTACTGCTCACTGGCCCACGACGCGGCGAACGGGCCATTCCCGGCAATGATCAGAGCAAGCAGCACACTGAGCTGAACCAGCCGCCGTCGGCGCACCCGGCGTTTCTGGGAGGAAACCATCATGTCAGTTCCTCGAGCAGTCCGTCACCGGAAACACGGCGACGGCGTGGCATGAGTTTCATCGTGGCCTCCTCTGTGTAGGTRCCCGGTCCCGGGCGCCCACGGGCGGAGCCTCCCGCCGCCGACTGCTCGGCCGAGACCACCAGCGCGGCCGCGGGCCGCCCCCCGCGCGCGGCACCGTCCTGGGCGCGGCGGGCCGGTTTCCCCGGTTTCCCCGGCTTCCCCGATCCGGATCCGTGCGTGGGCCGGATCAGTTTCTGCGTGGTCTCCTCGGAGTAGCCGCTCGGCCTGAGCGAGGGCAGCACCGCAGGCAGGATGATCGTCTGGGTGGCCTCTTCGCGGTATCCGCCGGGCGCGGAGGCCGACAGCGCCGGCACAACCGTCGTCTGGGTGACCTCCTCGCGCCGCCCACCAGACGTGGGCGCCGACAGCGCCGGCACGGCTGTCGTCTGGGTGACCTCCTCGTGCCACCCGCCGGACGCGGGCGCCGACAGCGCGGCCGGCCGCGTGAGCACCTTCGTGGCCTCCTCGACATACCCCGAGGAGGCGGCGGCTGGCGCGATCGCGGGCGCGGATCTCCCTGGAGTCGCTTTTTTCGGTCTTCCCGGCGCCGCTTTTTCCGGCGCTGACTTTTCTGGCGTCGTGGACGGTGCTTTTTCCGCCGTGGCGGACGACGATGCCGCCGTGGCGATGACCACCGTGGTCTCGGGCACCGCTGTTCTGGTTGCCGCGGAGGCGCTCACCGGGGCTTCGGATGCCGTCGCCTGGTGGGGTACGCCCGACTGCTCGGACGCCACTGCCGGTAGCAGGCCGGGCTCGCCGGCGGAACGCAGCCGGCCGGCGATCAGGGACCCCCACCACATGAAGATGGGGAGCAGACAGATGATCAACGATAACGCCGCCCAGACCATGTTCGCCGGATACACATGGCCGAAGCCGACCGCGGCGGCGACGGAGAGCCCGGATATCGTCGCCCAGAAGATGTGCTTACGGAAGGTCAGGAGCCGGTCGGGGCTTGCGCTCTGCCCCTTGGGCGTGACCACGAAACCAAGCGGACGCCGTAACAGCGCGCCGACGAAGGCGGTCGAGTAGAACGGCGTGCACAGCATGGAGACGAAGATTCCGGAGATGCCGGCAGTGCCCTTCTCCTCATGCGGGCTGATGTTGAACCGTCGCAGCCAGATGTAGAGCAGCAGCCTGGTCACGGCCACGTCGATGTAGAGCGCCATCCAGGACGATATCTGCACGGTCACCCCGGTTGACCCCAGGGCCATGTAGCTGACCGTGAGCATCATTCCCATCAGCCAGGTGAGGGCGACGGTCGGATAGTGCAACATCAGGGTGGAGTAGTGCAGGCGGTGTCCCCACGGCAGCTTCCGCAGCCGGCGTACCGACTCGGTGACCATGACCTCGTTGGAGCCACGAGCCCACCGCAACTGCTGACTGAAGAAGTCGGTCCAGGTAGCCGGCCCCTCGCCAACCGCTACGACGTCCGGCGTGTACACCRACTTCCAGTGCCGTCCGGAGGTAGGCTGATGCTCTCCGTGTACAGCAAAAGAGGTGGCCAAATCCTCGGTGATCGAATCCTGGAACCCACCGATCTGTCGCCATGCCGACACCCGGTAGGCGTGGTTCGTGCCGACGAACATCCCGCAGTCGAACCGGTTCGCGGCCCGCTGGATGACCGAGTGGAACATGTAGTTCTGCGCTTCCGCGCCCCGGGTCAGGAAGCTGTGGAAGTTCCCGTAGACCTGTGGCCCCACGACAAAGGCGACATCGGGGTCGCGAAAGTAACCGAGCATGCGCGAGGCGAAGTTCGGCAGCGGAATGTGGTCGGGGTCGACCGACAGCACGACGTCATAGGAGGCGCCGTGGGCGTCCAGCCAGGAGTTGTGGTTGCCGTGCTTCGTCTTGGCCCGGAACCTCCCTTTCGGCTGGTTCCACCTTTCGATCCCTTTGCGGCTGAAATGGTTGACCCCGAGGTCCTTGCACATCTGGCGGACCGTCGGGTCGTTCCCCTCGTCGAGCAGCCAGATGTCGATGGGTGTGCCGTAACGGATCTGCCGGGCCGCGATCAGGGTGTCGCGTACGACGTCCAGCGGCTCCTTCGACGGGACGATGGTGGTCGTGAACGCGATCCGCAGGCCTGCCGGCGGCCGGACCGGCACCGGGTTGCGCATGATGTAGGCGGCCCAGCAAAGAGTGATCGAATTAAGTAACCGGATGCCCTCGGAGACGACGATCGTCCAGAACATGACCAGGTTGCCGATGCGCACCGGCGTCGGCAGGTACCTGCTCTTGGGGAAGTGGCCCGGCTGCACCAGCCAGACGAAGAACAGCGACGACAACCCGACGGTGGCTATCAACAGCGGCAGCACCATCCAGAGCTCCCGCCCTACCATCACCTTACGGTAGGCAACGCGATACTCTGTGTCAGCAGGCGGAAGGGTAAGCGGACCCGCGAGCTTCGAGAAGGAGGTGTAGTCGTAGGCCAATTCTCTTCCAAGGACTCGTGCCACCCGCGGGTTGCGGTCAGCGCCACGACATACGTCGCATGCAGATCACACGTCGCATGCAGATCGGTGAACCGGTCCACGTCGGGACAGGGATGGGTGCCAGGTATTCATCCGTCGTCGGCACGTTCACGGCCAGCGGTCCGCAGACCCGGGCGGGGCCGGGCGTCAACCGCGTGCCGCTGGCGCCATGCCCGGATCGATCCGTGCTGGTTGCGATCTACCAAGGACGTCATGCCGTCAAGGTGCTATGGAGGCCGCGGAACACCGCTCCCGGAGTCGGGCCGGCGGGCGCGCCGGACCAACGCACGACGGGCGTAACAGGCGCCGGGCGTCACCGGGCTATACCACCGGACACGTCACCGGATATGCCGCCGGAGGGCCGCCTGGAAGCGCCGGTCGCCCGCCACGCGGACCGGCCGAGAAAAAGCCCACCGAGGACAAGCGCGACACCGGCTACGAGACTGAGCCACAGGCCCAGGCCCACCTCGGCGGTGACCACGGGATTGTCCGTCTGGAACGTGCCGATCCGCAGCCGCAGAAGCTTGGCGKCTATCGCGTCCCCTGCATTGATCTTGACAGCGCTGAGGACGGCGATAGCGCCACCCACGACGGGCAGCGCCAGCCCGAACGGGCGGGCACGGGGGATCTCGGACAGCAGCACGCTGATGACGACGCCGAGAATGCCCAGTCCGAGCACCACCTTGCCGTGCCAGGACAGCTCCAGTCCCGATCTGTTGCTGTGCAGCAGATCGGCACCCCGGTCGGCGAGGGTCGCACCCGCCCACGGCAGGAACGTCCCCAGCACGGCAATCAGCCCCGCCACACCGCACGCATAAACAATCATGTCCGCCGTGCGCGACCTGGCACCCGTCGGCACGTCCTCATCCGACACGGCGTTCCCTCCGTCGTTCGCACAGTCACACCATGGAATTTCGACATCCGACGCCCCCCGAAACGCTCGAACGAGCAGACCGTCTCTCGTCTGATCCTGGTTCGGACCAGGAGACAAGTAACGGAATGTCCAGAGCTATCCCCCTACCGAGTCAGAAGCGTACCTGGCAGCACGGCCCGGCCGTCGGCGTCCCCCTGTTCGGCCAGGTCACCGACCAGATGCCCACCCGCGGGCAGCCCCGGCCGCCCGGCGTCCAAGGACACGGACCACCGGCTCCGCAAAAGCATGATCGCGCCGCTGGCGCCCCGCTCTAAACCACCAGATGGCCGTCGCCGACGCCCACCCAGGTGGTGGATGTCAGCTCGGTCAGGCCCATCGGCCCACGGGCGTGCAGCTTCTGGGTGGAGATTCCGATCTCGGCGCCGAAACCGAACCTTTCACCGTCGGTGAAGCGGGTCGAAGCGTTGACCATGACCGCCGCGCTGTCGCAGGTCGCGATGAACCGGCGGGAGGCAGCCAGCGAACGGGTCACGATCGCCTCCGTGTGCCCGCTGCCCCACCGGCGGATGTGCGCGACGGCGTCGTCGAGGGAGTCCACCACCCGCACCGCCAGGTCCAGCGACAGGTACTCGGCGGCCCAGTCCTCCTCCGTCGCGGACAGCGCCGACGGGTCCTGGGAACGGACCGCGTCGTCGCCATGGATCGTCACCCCCGCCTGCCGCAGCGCCGCGAGCACCCGCGGCAGGAAGACGTCCGCGACACCGGCGTGCACCAGCAGCGTCTCCGCCGTGTTGCACACCGACACCCGCTGGGTCTTCGCGTTGAGGACGATCGCCAGCGCCTGGTCGAGGTCCGCGTCGACGTCGACGTAGACGTGGCAGTTACCGACCCCGGTCTCGATCACCGGCACGGTGGACTCCTCCACCACGGTCCGGATCAGCCCGGCGCCGCCGCGCGGGATCAGCACGTCGACGAGACCGCGCAGGCGCATGAGCTGCTTGACCGACTCGTGGTCGGCGCCGGGCACGAGCGCGATCGCGTCCGCGGGCAGCCCGGCCCCGGCCGCGGCCTCCCGCAGCGCCGCGACCAGCGCCGCGTTGGTGCGCAGGGCCGAGGCGCTGCCGCGCAGCAGCACGGCGTTGCCGCTCTTGAGGCACAGGCCCGCGGCGTCGACCGTCACGTTCGGGCGGGCCTCGTAGATGATCCCGACCACGCCGAGCGGCACCCGGACCTGGCGCAGCTCGATCCCGTTGGGGAGCACCCGGCCACGCACCACCGTGCCCACCGGATCCTCGAGCAGCGCGACCTGGCGCAGGCCGTCCGCGATCGCGGCGAGCCGGTCAGGTGTGAGGGTGAGTCGGTCGATCATGGCCTCGCCGGTGCCCGCGGCCCGCGCGGCGGCCACGTCCGCGCCGTTGGCCGCCAGGATCGGCCCGGCGCCGGCGAGCAGCGCGTCCGCCATCGCGTGCAGCGCGCGGTCCTTGTCCGCGCGGGACAGCGGTGCGAGCACGGCCGCGGCGTCACGCGCCCGGACCGCGGTCTCGCGGACATCCTCCGCAAGGCTGTTCATGACCAGTTCCTCCCGACCTGACGCTCGTCCGACACGCCACGCCCAGCGGGCCGGAAACGACACGATCATGTTCCCGGACCACCGGAGGACCGCGTGTGCAGGGCGGCGGACCGACGGCGGCACGATCATGATCGTGCCGCCGGGGCCCGCGTTCCTCAGGCCGCGCAGGGCCGGGGCGGCACGACGATGTTCCCGCGCCCGGGGTCCCCACCGGATCCGGGGCTCCCACCGGTTCGGCGACGCCGGCCCGGGAGCCCGGAAGCCGGCCCGGGGCGTCCGGACGGCCCACATTTCCGTGGCACTACGAGGTTACCGGCGTGTCAGGGCAGCCACGAGGATTCCCCACGGTCCGCCGGCGGCCCGGTCACGATTTCCGTGGCGGCACGGGTTCCGTGGCGGCACGGGCACGCACACAAACCGTACCCGCGTGCGGAAGCATCGGCGGYGCGTCCTACCGTGCAGACATGCTCGTGCTGCATACATCCGACTGGCACTTCGGGCGTACTCTGCACCGATTCGACCTGTTGGCGGCGCAGGCCGCCTTCGTCGACCATCTTGTCGAGGTCGTCCGGGCCGAACGCGTCGACCTCGTCGTGGTCAGCGGGGACGTCCACGACCGGGCTATCCCGCCGGTCGCGGCGATGCGGCTGTTCGACGAGGCGCTGTCCCGGGTGCGGGACGCCGGCGCGCACGTGGTGGTGATCAGCGGCAACCACGACGCCGGCGCCCGCCTCGGCGACAAGGCCGGGCTGCTCGACCCCCGGGTGCGCATCAGGACGGACGTGTCCGCCATCGCCACCCCCGTCACCGTCGAGGACGCGCACGGACCCATCCACGTCTACGCGCTCCCCTACCTGGAACCGGCGGCGGTGGCCGACGCCCTGCCGGCGGTTCCCACCCCGGACCCCGACGACGCGGCCCACCCTGGCGACACGGCTACGACGACAGATAGCAGCAGAGAAGATACGAATAGCAACAAATCGACGACGATCAGCGATACCGTGAACACGAACAGCAATGAAAAGGCCCCGATCGGTGCTGGTAGAGCGCTGTCGCACGCCGCGACGCTGGGCCGGGCCATGCGTGCCGTGCACGCCGACCGGGCCCGGCGCGGTGGCCGCAGCATCGTCTGCGCCCACGCCTGGGTCAGCGGCGGCCAGGCCAGCGAAAGCGAACGCGACATCAGCGTCGGCGGGCTCGCGGCCGTCCCGGCGAAGCTCTTCGACGGAGTCACCTACACCGCGCTCGGGCACCTGCACCGGCCACAGGCGCTGGACGAGGGCCTGCGCTACAGCGGCTCGCCCCTGCCCTACTCGTTCTCCGAGGCGGGCGACGTCAAGTCGTCACTGCTGGTGGAAATCGACGCGGACGGCCTGTGCGGGCTGGAGGAGATCCCGGTCCCCGTGTACCGCGGCCTCGCCCGGCTGCGCGGCCGGCTGGCGGAGCTGATGACGGCCATCGACCACGAACGGCACACCGCCGACTTCGTCTCGGTGGTGCTCACCGACCCGGTCCGCCCGCTGGACGCGATGGCAACCCTGCAGCGCCGCTTCCCCTTCGCRCTCACCCTCAGCCACGAGCCCGCCCTCGACGCCACCGGCGACGAGCTCACCTACGGCCGGCGCGTCCACGGGCGTTCCGATCTCGCGGTGGCCGAGGCGTTCGTCACACATGTGCGGTCCGAGCCGAGCGAGCGCGAACGTGCCCTGTTACAGGCTGCGTTGGACGACGCCCGCCGGGCCGAGGACGCGGCCTGATGCGCCCGCACCGGCTGGAACTCGCAGCCTTCGGAGCCTTCCCGGACAAGGTCGAGCTGGATTTCGACCGGCTCGGAGCCGGTGGCCTGGTCCTGCTGTGCGGCGAGACCGGCGGCGGGAAGACCACACTGCTCGACGCGCTCGGCTTCGCCCTCTACGGAGTCGTTCCGGGGCTGCGGGCCCGCGCGAAGGACCTGCGCTCCCACCATGCCGGCGCGGACGCTCAGCCGCGTGTGCAACTGGAGTTCAGCGTGTCCGGGCAGCGTTACCAGATCGCCCGGACGGCATCCTGGGACAGGCCCAGGCGCGGCGGCGGGGGCAGCTCCCGAGTGAACCCGACCGCCCTGCTCAGGCGCCGGACCGACACCGGCTGGGAGGCCGTCGCCCAGCGCAACGAGGATGTCGGGCTCGAGATCGGCCGGCTGCTCGGGATGACCGCCGAGCAGTTCTTCCAGGTGATCATGCTACCGCAGGGGCGTTTCGCCGACTTCCTGCAGGCCGACCACGACGCGCGGGAACGGCTGCTCAAGCGGCTGTTCGCCGTCAGCCGGTTCGAGCACGCCGAACAGTGGCTCGCCGACCAGGCCAAGATCGCGGGCGAGCGGCTGGCCGCCGCCCGCGGCGACCTCGTCCGGGTGGCGACCCGGGCCACCGAGGCCGCCGCGGTCACCGAACCGGACGATCTCGAGACCGACGCCGACTGGGTCGCCGGCCTTGCCGCGGCCGCGGACGCCGCCGCCCGCACGGCCACGCAGCATGCCGGAGCAGCCGCCGAGACCCGCCGGCAGGCCGAGGAGTCGCTCGACCTCACCCGCGGACTCGCCGAACGCCAACAGCAGCGGCGTGAGCTCGACGCCAGGCTGGCGACACTCGAAGCGCAGCTCCCAGCAATCGAGGTCATGGCCGCCGAGCTGGCCGCCGCCCGCCGTGCCGCCACCGTCCGCCGTGCCCTGGACCAGGTACGGGAGCGGGCGGACGACCTGACCCGGGCACGGCTGGCCGAGGACACCGGCCGCCACCGCCTGGAACTGCTCGGCGCCCGGCACGACGTCGACGTCGACGAGCTGGCCCGGCTGGCCCGGGTCGCCCACACCGACATGGGACGCCTCGAGCAGTTCGCGAACATCCTGACCGCCGCCGACGCGGACGACGCCGCCGCCACGGCGGCCGACATCGACGCCGACACGCACGCGGCCGCCGTCGCCACCCTCACCGAATACCTGCGCGCCGAACTGCCCGAACAGCGCCGTACCCTCGAGGCCAGGCACAGCCGCGCCAGGGCCGCCGCAACCGCCCTGCCAGGCGCACGCGAGCAGGCACGGACGGCCGCCGAGCTGGCCGCCGCCGTACGCCGACGGGGGCAGGCCCTCACCCATGCGCACGACGCGGAGCAGTCCGCACGGCTGGCCCGCGAGCAGGCCGGTGACATCCGTCAGCAGCGCTTCGACGCGATCACCGCGGAGCTCAGCGCCGCCCTGGTCGACGGTTCGCCCTGCCCGGTCTGCGGATCCCTCACGCATCCCGACCCGGCCGAGGCCCGCGCGGACCACGTCAGCAAGGACGACGAGCTCGCGGCCGAAGCCATCGCCAACCGGCTCGCGACGCAGGCCACCGACGCCCGCCGCGACGCCGACCGGCTCGACGAACGGATCCGCACGCTGACGCGCGCGCTGGCCAACCAGGTGGATCCCGCCACCGCCGTCCCCGGGCCCGCCGGCCCGGCCGCCCCGGGGCAGACCGCACCCGCGGCCGACCTTGGCCCGGCCGGCGACAGGACTGGCGCGATCGGCACAGCGGGCACGGTGGGCGTATCGACCACGGCGAACACCCCGCCAACAGCTCCGGCGCCAGCGAACCCGGCGAACCCGGCGAACAACACGATGTCCGCGAACACGACAATGGCCGGCGCGACAACAGCGGACACCCCGCTGGCAGGCGCCGTGCCGAACACCGCGACGCCGAACACCGCACCAGCGGACACGCCGGTGGTGGACGTCACGGCGGTGGGTCCGGCCGGCGGTACGCGCGTCGAGTCCGTCACACCGCGCGGCCCGTTGCCCTCCGAGGATGTCGGTAGCGGGCCTCCCCGCCCGGTCAGGGCGTTCGCGACGGTGACCGTCCTGGGCGTGCCCGACCCCGTCCCCGGCGGGAACGACGGGAATTCCGCTCACAGAAATGATCGCGGCAACGCCGTCGATCACGAAACCACCGGTCGCGAGAACACCGGCCGCGCGGCCGCCGGGCACGCCGACCGCAGGACCGCTGACCCCAGAGCCACCGGCCACAGCGCCGCCCAGCACGGTGCCCTCCAGTACGGTCCCACCCAGTACGGTCCCACCCAGTACGGTCCCGCCGATCGCGGGAGCGGCGGCCAGGTCGAGCACACCGATCACCAGGCTGATCATCATGCCGATCACAAGGTCGCCGGCCACGGTGCCGCGGAYGGTGTCACGCGGCTGGAAGGGCTGCCCGCGGGCCCCGAACTGCCCACCGTGCTCCCCGTCGACGCGTTCGAGCAGGCCGCGGTCGGCCTGGCGGACCGGGCCGAGACGCTCGCCGCGCAGGCCGACGACCTCCCGGCCGCCGAGCGAGCGCTTGAGCGGGTGCGTCAGGAGGAGACCCGGGCCGCGGCCGACCTGGCCGGCCACGCCGCCGGTGAACAGCTCGCCCGCACCCGGGCGCAGGAGTGCCGGGCCCGGGCCGAGCGGCAGCGGGCCGGCCTGCCACCGGAGCTACGGGACGTCGGGCGGCTGGCCGCCCGCCAGCGCGAGGTCGCCCAGTTCGCCGACGCCTACTCCGACTGCCACGCGGCCGCCTCAACCACGGCCCTGGCCGAGGAGGAGTACCGCCGCGCCGCGGCCGGCGCGAGCCACGACGCCCACGCCGCCGGCTTCCCGGACGTGGCCGCGGCCCAGGCAGCCTGCCGGGAGGAAGGCTGGATCGTCGACACCGAGGCGCGCCTGACAGCCCACCGCGACGACCTTGTCGGTGTGCGGTCCCATCTGGCCAGCCCCCAACTGGCCGTTGACCCGGACAGGCCGGCGCCGGTGGCCGAGCGGGAGGCGGACGCGCTCGCGGCCCGGCAGCGGCACGAAGCGGCGCTCACCGAAGCGGCGCGCGCCGACGACCGGGCCCGGCGGCTGTCCGACCTGGTGCCCGCGTTCGCCGCCGCGTTCGCCGCGGTACCGCCGCTGCGCGAGGCCGCGGAGGAACTGCGCGGCCTCGCCGAACTGGCCACGGGCCGTGGCGGCAACCGCCACGGCATGCCGCTGTCGAGCTTCGTCCTCGCCGCCCGTCTCGAGGAGGTCGCGACCGCGGCGAGCGGACGCCTGTCGGCGATGAGCGGCGGCCGGTTCACCCTCGTCCACGACAGCGGTGAGCGGCGGGACCGACGCCGGCGGGCCGGCCTCGGCCTGCTGGTCGAGGACGCCTGGACAGGTCGGCGGCGCGACACCGCCACCCTGTCCGGCGGGGAGACCTTCCAGGCCGCCCTGTCCCTGGCGCTGGGCCTCGCCGACGTGGTCACCGCCGAGTCCGGCGGCCAGGCGATGGACGCGCTGTTCATCGACGAGGGGTTCGGCAGCCTCGACCCGGACAGCCTGGAGGAGGTCATGAACGTCCTGGACAGCCTGCGCTCCGGTGGCCGGCTGGTCGGCATCGTCAGCCATGTCGCGGACCTGCGCCAACGCATCCCTACCCAGATCACCGTCATCAAACAGGCCAACGGCAGCCACGTACGCACCACCGTCTGAGCTGACTGACTGTTGGTACGGAAGCCGTAGGTGAAAACCGCTGTTGTCACGACCTTTTCCACCTACGGCGGCGGCAGCCGTAGGTGGAAAACGTCATAGTGACGACGGTTTCTGCCTACGGCTTCCGTTGGAGGAGCACGATGTCGTCGCGGTGGACGATCTCCCGTTCGTAGGAGGAGCCGAGTTCCGCGGCCAGGTCGAACGTCGAGCGGCCCAGCATCCCGGGCAGCTCCGCGGCGTCGTAGGCAACCAGCCCGCGGGCGACCGGCTGGCCGGACGGGTCGACCAGGTCCACCGGGTCACCGGCGGCGAAGTCGCCGTCGACCTTGGTGACCCCGGCCGGCAGCAGCGACACCCGCCGGTCCACGATCGCGTTCACCGCCCCGTCGTCGAGGAACAGCCTGCCCTGCGGGGTGGTCGCGTGCTCCAGCCACAGCAGCCGGGACGCCCGCCGCGGGCCGCTCGGGTGGAACACCGTCCCCACCTCCGCCCCGGCGATGGCGGCGGCGGCGTTCGCCGCCGAGGTGATCAGCGTCGTGACCCCGCCCGAGGCCGCCATCCGAGCAGCGTCGATCTTGGTTGCCATGCCGCCGACGCCCACGCCGGCGCTGCCGGTGCCCCGGGTGCCGACCCCCTCGAGGTCGGCGTCGCTCCGGACCTCGCGGATCATGGTGGCCGAGCCGCGCCGGGGGTTGGCGTCGTAGACGCCGTCCACGTCCGAGAGCAGGACCAGCAGGTCCGCGGACACCAGATGCGCGACGATCGCGGCGAGGCGGTCGTTGTCCCCGACCCGGATCTCCTGGGTGGCCACCGCGTCGTTCTCGTTGACGATGGGGACCACGCCGAGTTCCAGCAACCGGTCGAGGGTGGTCCGGGCGTTGTGGTAGTGGGTGCGGCGCACCACGTCGGTGGCGGTGAGCAGCACCTGGCCGACCTGGTGGCCGGCGCGTCCGAACGCGGTCGCGTACCGGTGCACCAGCATGCTCTGCCCGACGCTGGCCGCGGCCTGCAAGGTTGCCAGGTCCCGGGGGCGGCGGGTCAGGCCCAGCGGCGCGAGCCCGGCGGCGATGGCTCCCGAGGAAACCAGTACCAGCCGGCCGGCCCGCGGCAGGAGCGCCCGGACCAGGACGTCGACGCGGTCGCCGTCGATACCGCCGGCCGCGGTGGTCAGCGACGACGAGCCGACCTTCACCACGACCCGGTCGGCCCGCAGCACGAAATCACGGACGGTCACGCTCTGACCTCGTCCGCCAGGCCTCCGGGTCCGTCGGGGCCGCCGAGGAGGCCGGAGCTGTCATGGCTGTCGATGCCATCAGGGGTGTCCGGGCCGTGCGGGTCGGCGTTCCGGGCTGCGAAGGCCTCGCGGTCGCGGGCCCGGCGGGCGAGCCGCTGCGCACGGGTCAGCCGGGTGGAGGTGACCAGTCGGTCGTCGCTGCCCCGCGGGCCGAGGGTCGACTCCGCCCCGGCCGCCCCACCTTCATGATCATCGACGATCCGGCCGCCGTGGCGGCTCAGCTGCGGTTCCCAGTCGAAAGTGACATCACCGATGGTGACTGCCACGCCGGACTCCGCGCCCAGCCGGGCAAGTTCGGCCTCCACCCCCAGCCGGGCGAGGCGGTCGGCGAGGAAACCGATCGCCTCGTCGTTGCTGAAGTCGGTCTGCCGGACCCAGCGCAGCGGCTTGGCACCGGTCACGACGAACCCGTCGTCCTGCGCACGCACGGCGAAGTCGGGTTCGTCGACCGCGCGGGGCCGGATGATCACCCGCTGGAACGCCTGCGGCGGCCGCGCGGCCCGATGCTCGGCGACCCGTTCGGCCAGCGCGAGCGAGAGCGCCCGCACGCCTTCCCGGGTCGCGCTGCTCACGGCGAAGACGTCCAGCCCACGGGCGGTGAGCTCGGAGGTGACCAGCTCCGCCAGCTCACGGGCATCCGGGACATCGATCTTGTTGAGGACGACGGCCCGTGGCCGGTCGGACAGGTCCGTCGAGTAGGCCACGAGCTCGGCCTCGATCACGTCGAGATCGGTCAGGGGGTCGCGACCGGGTTCGAGGGTGGCGCAGTCCAGCACGTGGACGATGAGCGAGCAGCGTTCGATATGGCGCAGGAACTCCAGGCCGAGCCCACGCCCGGTGCTCGCGCCGGGTATGAGGCCCGGGACGTCGGCCACCGTGTACGGGGCGTTGTCGCCGGCCTGTACCACGCCGAGATTGGGTACCAGCGTCGTGAACGGGTAGTCAGCGATCTTCGGCCGGGCGGCGCTGAGCACCGACACCAGCGAGGACTTGCCAGCGCTGGGGAAACCGACCAGCGCCACGTCCGCGACGGTCTTGAGCTCGAGGACGGCGTCCAGCTGCTCCCCCGGCTCCCCGAGTTCCRCGAACCCGGGGGCTTTGCGCCGGGTGGAGGCAAGCGCTGCGTTGCCACGCCCACCGCGCCCGCCGCGGGCGACGACCACCGAACTACCAGCGCCGACAAGATCGGCGATCTGCTCGCCGTCCGGCCGCAGGACGACGGTGCCGTCCGGTACGGGCAGGACAAGGTCGGCGCCGTCGGCGCCGTGCCGGTTGGAGCCCTGGCCGGGCCGTCCACCAGAGGCCCGCTGGTGCGGGTGGAAGTGGAAGTCCAGCAGGGTGGTCACGTCCGGGTCGACCCGGACGATGACATCACCGCCCCGGCCGCCGTTGCCGCCGTCCGGCCCGCCGAGCGGCTTGAACTTCTCCCGGTGGACCGACGCGCAGCCATGCCCGCCATCACCCGCGGTGACGTGAAGGATGACGCGGTCAACGAAGGTGGGCACCGCACCGCTGCCTTCCTCAACCGCGGCCGACCGGCAACACCCGCCTGGATCAGGCGGACAGAAGCTCCTCGGCGGGTATGACGTTGACGACCCGACGTCCCCGCCGGGTACCGAACTGGACATGCCCGGCGGCCAGCGCGAACAGCGTGTCGTCGCCACCGCGGCCGACCTGCCCACCGGGGTGGAAGTGTGTGCCACGCTGCCGGACGATGATCTCGCCGGCGTTGACATACTGGCCGCCGAAACGCTTCACACCGAGACGCTGGGCGTTCGAGTCGCGGCCGTTGCGCGACGAGCTCGCGCCCTTCTTGTGCGCCATGTCGCTTCAGGCCTTCCCGGGCTCGATACCGGTCACCCGCAGCCGGGTCAGCTTCTGGCGGTGACCCTGCCGCTTGTGGTAGCCGGTCTTGTTCTTGAATTTGTGGATCCTGATCTTGGGACCCTTGACGATCTCGACGACCTCGGCGGTCACCTCGAYGGACGCGAGCGCGTCCCTGTCGTGGGTCACCACGTCGCCGTCGACAAGCAGAAGCGCGGGCAGACTGACGGCCGCACCCGGCTCGCCCGGAACGAGCTCGACGTCGACGACATCGCCGACGGCGACCTTGTGCTGCTTGCCGCCGCTGGCCACGACCGCGTACACCGGTTCTCCTTGCTGAAGTCGGACGGGCATTGGAGCACCCGAGGACGGGGCGGCCCGACCGCTGATCGGACACCGCCACCCTCAGGGGCTCTGACTGGCGCGGCAGAACACCCCGCGCCCGGCCCTGATTGCACTACCTTAACACCGCTGGCCAACCACACCGCCGCTGGCCAGGACACGCCGCTGGCCAGAACACCGCCGGCCAGCCATTGATCAACCATCTGACCAACCACACCGACGCCGACGGCCGACGTGAACCGCCACGACGTTACCACCATGCCGGCCAGCCCCCGCAGCGGCACATACCGGCCCGCACGACAGGCCCGTGGCGCAAGGCGCCCACACCCACCCAGCAGGCGCATCCGGCCATGGCACGGATGAGCCATGGCGTCCCGCTCACCGGCACGCAACCATCGACGCTGGAGAGGGCTGCCCGGGCCGACCGGCAGCCGACACGACAGCTCCAGCCAGACGGGGGTGCACGGTGGGGTGGGTCACGGTGGGGTGGGTGGGGTGGCAGGTCGTGATCTGGGGCGCTGGTGCCGTGACGGTCACTGCCGTCCTGACCGCCGGCTGGCCGCTGCTGACCGCGGCCCACGCCACGGACCCGCCGCGACGGTCGGCGACGATCGCGGCGTCCACTGTCGTCATCACGACCGTGGCCGGGATGGCCGTCAACGACCTGGTCGGTCTTCCCGCCGCGTTCCGCGCCCTGTGGGCGCTGGGTACGGCGGGCGCCGCGTGCTGGTTTGCGGTACAGGCCCGCGGGCTGGCCACGACCGGCGGCTTCGCCGCAAGGACCGGGACTGGGAAGGCTGGGAAGGCCGAAAAGACCGACGGTGACCCCGACGGGGACGCCCTCTGCGCCCAGGACGACGTCGTCCAGGCACTGGTGGTCGCCGCCTACGCCCTGCAGATGGGGGACAACCACCGTGCCAGCGACGCCGTCGACGGCGCGCTCCAGCGGTCCCGGGCAGCCTTGGACGCGCTGCTACGCGAACGCCAACGGGGTGACTTCGTCCGGCGGGAGCCGGTGCGGTCGTACCGGACGGTGGCGGACGTGTCCGCCGCCCGGCACTGAAACCGGCACCAGAACCGACGCCGAGACCGGCGCTGGAAGCAGCCGGCAGCGGGCTCCCCGCCGACGGCGGGCCGCCCATCGCGGGATCCTGGCCAGCAAGCAGCCAGGATCCCGCGATGGGCGGCCGGTCAGCTCTCGCGTGCCGCGCCCCCGACCGTCTCCAGATCACCCGACGTGCTCTCCTGGGGTGGCGCGACAGCCCGTGAGGCACGCCGGCGGCCGGCGCGCGCTCCCGATGAACGGGATCCGTTCGATGACGGGCCCGAGCCATTGGCCACGCCGTCGTGGCCGGCCGTGTCACGCACGGCATCGTCACGAGCGGCATCGTCACGCACGGCATCGTCACGCACGGCATCGTCACGCACGGCCCTGTCACGAGCGGCCCTGCCACGAGCGGCCCTGGTGCCGGGAGCTGCGCCGCCAGGAGCCGCGGTGTCGGGAGCGGCCGGCACGGCGTCGGCCGGGGCGTCGGCCGGGGCGGCCCCGGGCGCCTGGGCATCCGGAGTGGCGGCGCCCGATGCCGCGCCGGCCGTTGCCACCGCGTCTGCCGCCACTGGATCTGCCACCACCGGATCTGCCGCCGCGGTGCCTGTTGCCGCGCCTGCCGCCACGGCATCCGATGTCGTGCTGCCGGTCGACGGCGGCGCCGGCACCGGCGGGTCGGCCGGTACGCTCCGCGCGGGCGCGGACGCGCCGTCCAGGTGCAGGATCACCCCACGCCCGCCGCAGTGCGTACACGGCTCGCTGTATGCCTCCAGCAGTCCCTGACCGACCCGTTTGCGGGTCATCTGCACCAGCCCGAGGCTGGTCACCTCCGCGACCTGGTGACGGGTGCGGTCCCGGCCGAGGCACTCCGTCAGGCGCCGCAGGACGAGTTCGCGGTTGCTCTCCAGCACCATGTCGATGAAGTCGATGAYGATGATCCCGCCGATGTCCCTCAGCCGGAGCTGACGGACGATCTCCTCGGCGGCCTCGAGGTTGTTCTTGGTGACCGTCTCCTCGAGGTTGCCGCCCTTGCCGGTGAACTTGCCGGTGTTGACGTCGATGACCGTCATGGCCTCGGTACGGTCGATCACCAGGGAGCCGCCCGAGGGCAGCCAGACCTTGCGCTCCAGTGCCTTGGCAAGCTGTTCGTCGACCCGGTACTCGTCGAAGACGTCGACCGGGCCGGCCTGCCGGCGGACCCGGTCACGCAGGTCCGGCGCCACCATGTCGACGTAGTCCTCGATCATCGTGGCTTCTCCCGCTCCCTGCACGACCAACTCGGCGAAGTCCTCGTTGAAGATGTCCCGAATCACCCTGATCACAAGGTCGGGCTCACCGTAGAGCAGCGCCGGGGCGGTGGCCTTCGTCGCCTTGCGGCAGATGTCCTCCCACTGGGCCGACAGGCGAGCGACGTCCCGGGCAAGCTCCTGCTCGCTGGCGCCCTCGGCCGCGGTCCGGACGATCACCCCCCCRTTCTCTGGAGTGATCTTCTTCAGGATCGCCTTCAGGCGGGCACGCTCGGTGTCCGGAAGCTTACGGCTGATCCCGGCGTTCTGTCCGTCCGGCACGTAGACCAGGTAGCGGCCGGGGAGACTGACCTGGCTGGTCAGCCGCGCCCCCTTGTGACCGATCGGGTCCTTGCTGACCTGGACGACGATCGACTGGCCGGACTTCAGCACCTGTTCGATCTTGCGGGGCCGTCCGTCGAGCCCGCTGGCGTCGTAGTTGACCTCACCGGCGTACAGGACGGCGTTGCGCCCCTTGCCGATGTCGACGAACGCTGCCTCCATGCTGGCGAGCACGTTCTGGACCCGGCCGAGGTAGACGTTGCCCGCGTACGACCAGGAACTGGCCCGGGTGACGAAGTGCTCGACAAGCACCCCGTCCTCAAGTACCGCGATCTGAGTGCGGTCGCCGGCGTTACGGACGATCATGCGCCGTTCGACCGCTTCCCGGCGGGCGAGGAACTCGGCCTCGGTGACGATCGGCGGACGGCGCCGACCGCTGTCCCGGCCCTCCCGCCGGCGCTGCCGCTTGGCCTCCAGCCGGGTCGAGCCGCTGACCCCGCGGACCTCGTTCGCGCCACGGACCTCGTCGTCGCGGGTCCGTCCCTCGCGCACGTGTACGACCGTCACCGGCGGGTCGTCAGGCGCGCCGTCGTCGACGAGCGCGGCACCGTCCCGTCGGCGCCGACGGCGCCGACGGCGCGAGCTGCCCGGCAGCCCTTCCTCCTCCTCGAGGGCTGCGCCGGCCGGACCGGTCTGCCCGGACCGGGACTGCTCGGACTCGTCGGACTCCGCCGGTTCCCGGTCCGCCGCCGATCGTGGGTCGTCAGCCCCGGAGCGGCCGGAATCGGCCGTGCTGTCCAGGCCGCTTTCGTCAGAACGGCCGCGCGCCCCGCTGAAGGCTGCGGTGTCCAGCTCGTCGATGTTGTCGGTCTCCTCGTCGGCGCGAGCCCGGCCGCGGCCGCGCCGGCCGCGGCGGCGCCGGCGCGTCGAAGCGCTGTCGCCGCTGTCGTCGGCCGCCGGATCCGTCGCCGTCGGCGCGTCGGCATCGGTGTATCCGGCGAGCTCCAGCTCAGGTTCGTGCTCGGGATCGTCGTCGACGCCCGAACCGGTACCGACGGCCGGCCGCGGTTCGGGCTGCGCGTACCGCCGGTCTCCACCGGTACCGGTGGACGGGCCGGCCGCGGCGGTGGACGCCCCACCGGAGCCGTTCGCGGCGTCCCCGTTCACCCTGTCGGCACCGAACGCGGAGCCGAACGAGAAGGTGTCGGCGCTGGTCGGCGAGGACTCGCGGCGGCGGCGCTGCACCAGCTCGATCGCGGCGGGCTCGGGCGCCTGGAAGGTCACCGCCGTGACCGCTCGGCCACGGCGTGGCCGTGGCTGCGCGGCCGGGGCGATGTCGCCGGTCACCGGCGTCCGCGGTCCGCCGGTCCGCGCGGCCACGGAACCGCTAAGATCAGACCGGGAAAGATCAGATTCGGACGCGGCCGGCCACGACCGGTCGGAACCGGTGGGCTGGACAGCCGTCACCCGCGTTGCCGGCGGCTCTGTTGCCGACGGCTCTGTTGCCGGCAACGGCGACAACTCTGCCGGCGATGACTCCGCCGGTGGTGTTGACGGCGCCGTCGTCGACGGCACGGCTGCCGGTTCCGGCGGATCGGTTCTCGCGGTGGCCGGCTCGCTGGCCACGTCGCTGACGGCTACCGGCTCGTCCGGCGACGACGACGTACCGGACGACTCGGTCGTGGCAGGTGACTCGGTCGGGACCTCCGCGCTGATGTCGACGGCGGTTTCGGCCCCGTCTCYGGTCAGGATCTCGGGCGGGGGTCCGGCTGATCGTCCGGCAGCGCGCCGCCGTCTCGGTGCTGGACGCGTGGTAGGTGTCTCATCGGAGCCTGTGAAAATGTCTTCGGGCACGGGTTATGAAGCCTCTCGGGGTCCCCGGGCGCGCTGCTGTCACAGTCGCGACCGCTCAGGAACCACTGTCTCGGTCCGGCGGCGTACCACCGGCGAATCCTGYGACACCCTGCATCACGCATCGATTCGGCCGACCAGCCGTTCCGCGTCGTCGCGGTCCGRCATGAGCGGATCCGCCACGGTGCCATCCGCCAGCAGCCGACCTTGCCCGAGCCGTAGCGGTTCGGGTGGTACTGACGGCCGGAGGCCGGCGACCACACAGAGGGCGGTCAGCATGTCGTCGGGTCGTACGGCGGGCGTCGTGTGCCGCACAACCGTATCCAGTATCGCACACGTGTCGTTCTCCGCACGGCAAACCATCAAGACCACTGCCTGACGGGCATCGAAGCGCCGATGTCCGTCCTTGGTGACCCGCTCCACCTCGACCAGGTCACGGGCGAGCAGCGCCTCGACGGCGGCGGCCAGCGCGGTGGGCGCGACACCTGGCAACCGGATCCACCAGTGCGACGCGTCCACCAGCTCCGCCAGCGGTGTCGCGGTCGCCGGCGCGCAGGCCACCACGTCCAGCCCGGCCGGCAGGGCCGCGTCCAGCACCTCCCCCAGCGCCCGGGGCTGGCGATGGTCGGCCAGGGCGAGCTCGACGTACTCGGCCTCGCTGGCGGCGCCCGTGGGGGCGGCGCCCAACCAGGAGATGCGCGGATGTGGGCTGAAGCCCGCGGAGTACGCCATCGGGACGTCCGCGCGCCGCAGGGCACGCTCGAAGGTCCGTGCGACGTCCCGGTGGGACAGAAAACGCAGCCGCCCCCGCTTGGCGAACCGCACCCGCACCCGCGCGACGACCGGTGGCGGGGGCGGGCCCTCAGGACGCCGCGGCATCGGCCGACCTGCCGGGGCTACCCGAACCGCTGGGGCCGCTGGAACCGCCGGGCCGGCTCGGCCCGGTCGACACGAGCGGCAGGAGGATCCGGCCGGTCGGGCCGATCTGGGTCTGCGTGCCCATGGTCGGGCAGACCCCGCAGTCGTAGCAGGGAGTCCAGCGGCAGTCGTCCAGTTCGGCCCCGCGCAGCGCCTCCTGCCAGTCCGACCACAGCCAGTCACGGTCGAGGCCGGAGTCCAGGTGGTCCCAGGGCAGTACCTCGCGCTCGTCGCGCTCACGGGTGGTGAACCAGTCGAGGGAGACCCCCAACGGCTCCAGCACCTCGACGCAGRCCTTCTCCCAACGCTCGAAGGAGAAGTGCTCACTCCATCCGTCGAACCGGCCACCGTCGCGCCATACCCGTTCGATCACCGCGCCAACCCGGCGGTCACCGCGGGCGAGCAGGCCCTCGATCATGCCCGGACGGCCGTCGTGGTAGCGGAAACCGATCGCCCGCCCCACCTCCCGGTCGCCGCGAATGGCGTCGCGCAGCAGCCGCAGCCGGGCGTCGGTGACCTCGTGGGAGGCCTGGGCCGCCCACTGGAACGGCGTGTGCGCCTTGGGCACGAAGCCGCCGATCGACACCGTGCAGCGGATGTCGCGGTGCCCGCTGGCCCGCCGCCCGGCCCTGATCACCTCGCGGGCGAGGCCCGCGATCGCCAGCACGTCCTCGTCGGTCTCGGTGGGCAGGCCGCACATGAAGTACAGCTTCACCTGCCGCCAGCCCTGGGCGTAGGCGGTGCTGACCGTGCGGATCAGGTCCTCCTCGCTGACCATCTTGTTGATGACCCTGCGCAGCCGTTCGGACCCGCCTTCCGGAGCGAAAGTCAGCCCGCTGCGACGGCCGTTGCGGGAGAACTCGTTGGCCAGCGTGACGTTGAACGCGTCCACCCGGGTCGAGGGCAGGCTGAGCGAGGTGTGGGTGCCCTCGTACCGGTCGGCCAGGCCCTTGGCGATCTCACCGATCTCGGTGTGGTCGGCGCTGGACAGCGACAGCAGCCCGACCTCGGTGAATCCGGAGGCCGCCAGGCCCTGGGCGACCATCTCGCCGATGGTGTCGATACTGCGCTCCCGGACCGGACGGGTGATCATCCCGGCCTGACAGAAGCGGCAGCCACGCGTGCAGCCGCGGAATATCTCCACGCTCATCCGCTCGTGGACGGTCTCCGCCAGCGGAACCAGCGGCGCCTTCGGGTACGGCCAGGCATCCAGGTTGCTCACGGTGTGCTTGGCCGGCCGGGCCGGCACCCCGGGACGGTTCGGGGTGACCGCGCGGATCCGGCCGTCCGGCCGGTAGTCCACGTCGTAGAAGGACGGCACGTAGACCAGCCCGCGCCGGGCCAGCCGCATGAGCAGCTCCGTCCGCCCGCCGGGACGCGCGGCGGTCTTGAAGGCACGGACGACGTCGGTGATCTCCAGGACCGCCTGCTCACCGTCGCCGAGGACGACCGCGTCGACGAAGGCCGTGATCGGCTCGGGGTTGAACGCCGCGTGCCCACCCGCGATGACGATCGGATGCCGCTCGTCCCGGTCGGTGGCGTACAGCGGGATGCCCGCGAGGTCCAGGGCGGTCAGCAGGTTGGTGTAACCGAGCTCTGTGGCGAAGCTCACCCCCAGCAGGTCGAAGTCACCGACCGCGCGGTGGGCGTCCACGGTGAACTGGGGGATGCCGTGCTCGCGCAGCAGCTCCTCCAGGTCCGACCAGACCGAGTAGGTGCGTTCGGCCAGGACGTCCGGCTGCTCGTTGAGGATCTCGTAGAGGATCTGGACGCCCTGGTTGGGAAGGCCGACCTCGTAGGCGTCGGGATACATCAGGCACCAGCGAACCAGCGCGTCATCCCAGGGCTTGACCTGGGAATTTCCTTCGCCGCCGAGGTAGCGCACGGGTTTRCGGACCCGCGGCAACAACGGTTCCAGGCGAGGGAACAGCGACTGTCCGGACATGTCCGCGAGCCTACGGCACACACGCCGGCCAGCACATGGTCACCGGCCGCCGACCGATCGACGGACAATCAATGGACAACCGACGGACGACCGACGGGCACGACCGACGGCCGGTGAGCCCGACTGGCCGCGAGCCCGTCGGACCCGCCCTACCAGGCGACTGCACCGGCCCTATCGGGCGWCTACAAGGCATAGGGGCGCTACAGGGCGTAGGGGTCTGAACGGGATCGGAGCCGGACGTTCTGCAACAGGCCGACCGCCAGCAGGTTCGCGAACATCGACGACCCTCCGTAGGACAGGAACGGCAGGGGCAGCCCCGTCACCGGCATGACCCCCAGGGTCATCCCGATGTTGACGAACATCTGGAACGCGAACCAGCACACCACCCCAGTAGCGATCATCGTCCCGAAGGTGTCGCCGGAGTCGAACGCGATCGACAACGCCCGCCACAGCACCACGCCGAGCAGCACCAGGGCCCCGCCGGCGCCGAGAAAACCCAACTCCTCCCCGGCGACCGTGAAGACGAAGTCGGTCTGCTGCTCGGGCACGAACTGGCCCTGGGTCTGCGTCCCGCTGAACAGGCCGCGGCCGGTCAGGCCGCCGTTGGCGATCGCCGTCATGGCCTGGTCGACGTTGTAGCCGGTCGACGAGGTGTTCTGGTTGTCCCGGACGAACTCGGTCAGGCGCGCCTCCTGGTACGGCTTGAGCAGATGGAACTGCAGGATGGCCGCGCCGAAGAGGACCCCGCACAGGATGAGCCCGATCACCCATCGGCTCGGGGCGCCGCTGACCGCGAGCATGCCGAGAATGACGAACACGAACACCATGACGGTGCCGAAGTCCGGCTGCATCATGATGAGTGCCATCGGCACGGCCGCCAGCGCGAGCACCAGAATGACGTCCTGGTGGCCGGGGTTGAGCCGGATACCGGTGTCGCGGTCGTCGTGTTTCTCCCCGAGAATCATCKCCATCCCGAGGATGAGTGCCACCTTGGCGAATTCCGAGGGCTGCAGCTGGAAACCGGCCGGCAGGACGATCCAGGAGTGTGCCCCGTTTATCGTCGAGCCCACCAGCAGAACGGCGACCAGACCGAGCAGTGATCCCAGGTACACGAACGGCGCATATGCCCGCAGAATGCGATAGTCGACGAGGGTCGCCACGCCCGCGAGTACCAGCCCGATGGCCAGGTTGAGCAGGTGGCGCTTGAGGAATATCTGTGGGTCGCCACCGCTCTCGGTCTCGCGCTGCCGGGTGGCGGACCATACCAGCAGCGCCCCGAGCACCGCCAGCATGATCACGGAGATCTGCAGCGGCCAGTCCAGCCGGCGCAGCGGGGAGTGCCGGCCCGACGCCCGGTCTCGCAGCTGGCCGATCCTGCCGCGCGGTGGAACCGGGGACGAACGCAGGGCCGTCGGGCTCGTCATGAACCCTCCATCCATGATCGCCGATAGAAGAGCGGGTGACCCGGGGGCCCTCGACGTCAGCCGGAACCAGCGCTGGCGGGAGCCCCGGGGCTCGGGGGGACGTCGGGTGGCCCGCGGACGGAGGCGGTCACCGCGCCTGTGACGGCCGCGGGCGCCACGGCCGCGGGCGCCACGGCCGCATGGACGGCGGTCCCACCCACGGGGGCCGGGCCGGCGGCCACGGCAGCGATCCTCTGAACCGACACGTCCTGGACCGTGCTATCCGGGATGCTGGCGCCCAGGATGGTGGTACCCGGGATGGCGGCCGGCGCCGACGCGGTACCGCTGGCAGTCGCACCGGCGGCGGCCGCACCGGGGGCGGCCGCATCGGCGGCGAACGTCCCGTCCCGCTCGAGGCGGGGCAGTTGCGACGGCGGCCTGCCGTCGGCGAGCGCCGCGGGGCGTCCGATGCCGTAGATGCTCTGGTAGATGGCCTTGACGGCCGGAGCCGCGTACTCGGCGCCGGTCCCGGAGTCCKGGACGGTCACGACGACGACGAACTGCGGGTCGTTCGCGGGCGCGAACGAGGCGAACCAGGAGGTGTCCCCGGCCCCCTCCACCTCGGCGGTACCGGTCTTGCCCGCGATCGGGATGGTGTCGTTCGGCCAGTCCGCGAACACCCCGGTCGCGGTCCCGCCGCCCTCGCTGGTCACCCCGTGCAGGGCGTTGCGAATGTAGGCCAGCGAGTCGGGCGCGACCGGAAGCCTGCCTGCGACCCTGGGCTCGATGGCCCGTACGACGCGGCCGTCCGGGGCCATCACCGCCTTGGCCAGGCTGGGCTGGTACAGCGTCCCGCCGTTGGCGATGGCGGCGTAGGCGGCCGCGAGCTGCAACGGGCTGACCGACAGGTACTGGCCCTGCCCGATCGCGAACTGGACCGCCGCGCCTCCGTTGTACAGGTAGCCGTCGACGCACGCCTCGGCTGCGTAGCGGCGGAACCGCTCGGCCTTGGCCGGGTCGGTGACCTCCGGGTAGCCGTTGCGGGCCCGGCGGCAGTAGGAGTCCTTCAGCTCCTCCCAGATCGCCTTCGCGCCGGCCCGGTCGACGACCGACCCCGCTGTCTCGCCCGGCAGGTCGATGCCGGTGCGGCTACCGAACCCCAGGGCGCGGGCCATCCTGACGAAGTACTCGTCGGGATCCCGGTATGGTCCGCGCCCGTTGCGCAGCCCGCCGTCGGCCAGCCATGCCTCGTAGGCGAACTGGTCGAAGATGACGTCGCAGGAGATGACCAGGGCCTGGTGGAGGGTGACCGGCCCGGCGGACGACCCCTCGAAGTTGTGGAAGGTCTGGGTGCCGATCTGCAGGCTGGGCGCGCAGTCGTACTTCTTGGTGGTCGACGCGCTGAGGTTGGTCAGCGCGGTCAGGGTCGACACCGGCTTGAACGTCGACCCTGGCGCGCTCGAGCCCTGGTACGCCCGCGACAGCAGCGGAATCCCGTTGGCCTGGTCGGACAGTGCCCTGTAGTCGGCTTCGGAGACGCCCCCGACGAAGACCGACGGGTCGTAGGAGGGCAGGCTCGCCATGGCGATCACGCGACCGGTCTTCGCGTCGAGCACGACACCGGAGGCGGTGCGCGCCCGCTCGCCGCCGAGGGAGTCCAGGGTCTTCTGCAGGGTCTGCTCAACCGCCTGCTGGACGCCGGTGTCGAGCGAGAGCACGAGGTTGTCACCGCTGCGCGGCGCGGTGGCCGACGCGGTGCCCGCGACGCGCCCGAACCGGTCGACCTCGAGCCGCTGCACGCCGTCGGCGCCCCGCAGGTCCGTGTCGTAGGTGTTCTCCAGGCCGGCGACACCGACCAGGCTGTTCTGGTGGTATCCCTTGCTGGCGCCGTCGGCGTCGAGCTGCTTCTGGGTGACAGGGCTGAGATATCCCAGCTCGTGCGCGGCCAGGGAGCCCTGGGGGTACTCGCGCACGGCCTGCAGGTCGGCCGAGACCCCGGGGAACCGGTCGGGATGTTCGATGATCGCCAGTGCCTGCTGCGCGGAGACGTCCTTGGCCACCGGGACCGGCTGGTAGGGCGAGCCGTTCCAGCACGGCGGCTTCACCGTGGCGGAGCAGAACTGGATGCGCGCCCTGACGTCGGCGACGGGCGTCCCGATCACACCTGACAGCCGCTCCAGCACGGCCTGTCCGGAGTCCTTCTGCCGGTCGGTGACCGATCGGTTCACCGATATGACCAGGGAGGTCCGGTTACGGACGAGGGGCCGCCCCTGGTCGTCCACGATCAGGCCACGGATCGCCGGGGTGACGACCTCACGGACCCGGTTGGTCTCGGCGAGATGGCGGTAGTGGTCACCGTCGAGTATCTGCAGGGTCCACAGCCGGGCACCAAGTGTGATCAGCAGGGATACCGCCAGGACGCGCAGGACGACCAGCCGCACCCGAATGCGGTCGTCCAGGGACTCCTCCGGGGGGCCCGGCCGTCGCGCTCGTCCCCCGATCACATCTGCTCCCTGTGCAGGCGCCGCAGCCCGGCGGTGACCAGCGGGAAGACGACCGGGGTCAGCACCAGCGCGTAGAGCGCCGCGCCGAGCGCGCGCAGCAGCGTCTGGGTACCGGTCAGGCTCGGCTGGCCGATGATGYCGGCCATCGCGGCGTGACCGGCCGTCCCGAGCGCCGACGCGGCGGCGGCGACGGCCAGCGGCAGGTAGGCCGACCGGTCGGTCTCCTCGCCGACGAGCCCCACCCCGTACCCGACCAGCGAGAAGACCATCGCGGTCTGGCCGAGGACGTGTGTGGAGAGCAGGTCCGCGAGCACGCCGACGCTGAAGCCGACGACCGCGCCGGTGACGGGTCCCTGGCACAGCGCCACGAAGCAGAGCACGACCAGGACGATGTCGGGGCTGCCCAGCGGCAGGCGCAGCGCGGCGATGACGGACACCTGCAGCACGATCAGGACGGCCATCACGGCGACGGTGACCACGACGATCCTGCCCCGCGGCTCGGCCGCGCGCGTACCCGTGTCCCACATGATCCCGCCTCAGCCGGTGGACGTCCTCGCCGCGGGGGCGAGCGTCGCTGTCGGGGAGATCCGCACGGGCAGGCCTGGCGACGGCGACGCGGTGGCCGGTGGCCGGGACGGCGTGGCAGCCGGCGGCGCGGCGGTCGGCGGCGGTATCGGACGTGGTGGCAGCAGCCGGTCGCCCGGATCGGTGGCGGGTCGGCCGACGACGACGCCGACGAGGTCCAGTGAGCCCAGGGCGGCGAAGGTGGTGACCTCGGCCGAGTGCGAGAGCCCCCCGCCGGAGTCCAGGACCTTGGTGACGACGCCGATCGGCACCCCGCCGGCATAGTCGACGCTGCCGAACGTCACCAGACGATCGCCCGTCTTCACCTGGAGGGTGGCGTCGTAGAGGGTGAAGGTCAGGCTGCCGGAGGTGCCCCGGCCGGTCACCGCGCCGAGCAGCCTGGTGTTCTCCAGCCGGGCGCCGACGTGGCTGGCCGGGCTGGAGACCAGCCGGACCACGGCGGTGTGGGCGGTGGCGGTCAGGACGGTGCCGACCAGCCCGTCATTGTTGATCACCAGCCTGTCCGGGGCGATGCCGTCGGCGCTGCCGGCGTTGATCGTGACCGTCCAGTCCGTCCCCGTGATGTCACCGATCGCCACGACCCTGGCCGGAATGATCGTGTACTCTCCCCTGTCGGCGAGCAGCCGCAGGCTGGACAGCGCCGCGGCCTGCCGCCGCACCTCCTCGTCCTCGGCGAGGCGCCGGCGCAGCTCGGCGTTTTCCGCGGCGAGGGCATCCGCGCGTTTCTGGTACCGGTTGGGATGGGCCAGCGCGGACAGGGTGCGCCCGATCGGACGGGTGACCGTGCTGACCGCCCCCTCGACCCCGCCGAACGCCTCGCGCAGGGCACCGCGCACGCCGGACGAACGCTCGCTCGAACGGTAGTCGATGGTGATCAGAGTAAAGGCCACGACGAGCAACACGATTATGATCATGCGGGAACGCCGGGTGTCACGTCCCACCACCGGCCTCCGTACCTGAAGAGATCCCCCGTGCCTGCGGACGGTCAGCGACGGGGCTCGGAGATGAGTACCTGCTGCAACGCCTCGAACTCCTCCACACACTTGCCGGAGCCCATGGCGACCGAGTGCAGCGGGTTGTCGGCTATGTGGATCGGCATGCCGGTCTCGTGGCGCAGGCGTTCGTCCAGTCCGCGCAGGAGCGCTCCGCCACCGGTCAGCACGATCCCGCGGTCCATGATGTCGCCGGAGAGCTCCGGGGGGCACTTGTCGAGCGTGACCTTGACCGCGTCGATGACCGCGTTCACCGGCTCCTCGATCGCCTTACGGATCTCCTCCGCGGTGACGACGATGGTCTTGGGCAGACCCGAGACCAGGTCCCGGCCGCGGATCTCGGCGCTCGGCTCGTCCGACATCTTGTGCGCGGAACCGATGGCCATCTTGATCTCCTCCGCCGTCCGCTCACCGAGCATGAGCGAATACTCCTTCTTGACGTAGGAGATGATGGCCGTGTCCAGTTCGTCCCCGGCGGTCCGGATGGACTGGCTGGTCACGATCCCGCCGAGGGAGATCACCGCCACCTCGGTGGTGCCGCCGCCGATATCGACCACCATGTTGCCGGTGGGTTCGTGCACGGGCAGACCGGCTCCGATGGCCGCGGCCATCGGCTCCTCGATGATGTAGACCTTGCGCGCGCCGGCCTGGTAGCCGGCGTCCTTCACCGCCCGCTGCTCGACCCCGGTGATACCGGAGGGGACGCAGACGACCAGCCGCGGCTTGGCGAAGTGCCGGCGCCGATGGACCTTCTGGATGAAGTAGCGCAGCATGCGCTCGGTGGTGTCGAAATCCGCGATGACGCCGTCCTTGAGCGGACGGATCGCGACGACGTTGCCGGGCGTGCGGCCGATCATCCGCTTCGCCTCGGTCCCGACGGCGAGGATGCCTGTCGTGGTGGTGTTTATCGCGACCACGCTGGGTTCGTTCAGGACGATTCCGCGGCCACGGACGTAGACGAGGGTGTTGGCGGTGCCAAGATCCACGGCCATGTCACGGCCTAGGAACGACAGCGAACTGGACATCGTCGGATGCCGGCCTTCCCGGGTGTGGGGTCTGGGTGCGCACGCAGGCTGTGCGGGGTGTGCAAGGCAGGCGGTGTCCGTAACGATGTCGTGTCCACTGCTTGTTCGACGAGCCCCATCCAATAGTCCAGTAGTCCGGCAATCCAGTAGAGACGCTGTTGCAGATACCTGCTGTTGCAGACACCAAAGAGCGTAAACCGGGCCCCTCGAGCCTGCCGTAGGTGTGCGGATACGTGGCGTGCGACGGTTCACCTGCCACGCCGGGTCACCAGGCCTGTCAGCCCCGACCCGTACGATCAGTTCTAACACTCGGAGTAGCAAAGATGCTACCTGAGACAACCCGATGAAGGCGCCCGGAGTAACAACATTGYGTAACCCTCACGAATGTAACCTGCATGAACCAGACCCGTACGAACTTGGACACCCACCCGTCGGGTGTGGCGCTCCGGTGGGCAGCACGCCGCCGATGCGCCACACCCGGCCTCCGTTCTCAGGGCCGGAGCGGGTCCGCGGGCCGAGCGGAACCAACCGTCAGCTCAGCCCCGGGAAGAACAGGTCGATCTCGCGCTTGGCGGACTCGGGCGAGTCGGAGCCGTGGACGAGGTTCTGCCCGATCTCCAGGGCGTAGTCGCCGCGCAGGGATCCCGGGGTGGCCTTGACCGGGTCGGTGGCGCCGATCAGGCCACGCGCCGCCTCGACCGCCCGTGGGCCCTCGGCCACCAGCGCGACCAGCGGGCCGGAGACGATGAAGTCGACCAGCTCGCCGAAGAACGGCTTGGCTGCATGCTCGCCGTAGTGGGTCTCGGCGACCGAGCGCTGAAGGGTGCGCAGTTCGAGGGCGACCAGGGTCAGCCCCTTGCGTTCCAGCCGGCCGACGACCTCGCCGACGAGGCCACGGCTGACGCCATCGGGCTTGACCAGAACGAGGKTGCGTTCGACGGACACGGAACTCCTTCTCCTAGCTGCTCGCGTGGACAGCCGCGGTCCTCCGACGGCTGCTGTGGACCTTATCCACCGCCACGCCACGTTATCCACCGCCACGCCACGTTCGGCTCACTGGCAACATCTACCAGCTGACATCTACCGGTCAACTTCTGCCGGTCGACATCTACCGGCCAGCAGACGTCGACCAGCGGGTGCCGGTCAACCTACCCGTCAGCGACGCAGCAGGTGCCGAGCCTCCCCCACCGTCACCAACGATCCGGTCACCACGACCCCGGCGCCGCCGAGGTCACCGTCCCGCTCGGCCAGCCGGACGCCGGCATCGAGGGCGTCGTCCAGGCGGACGGCGACCTCCACCCGGTCGGGGCCGAAGACGTCCACCGCGACCGCCGCGAGGTCGTCGACGGGCATCGCCCGTGGTGATCCGCTCTGGGTGACGACAACGTCGTGCAGCACCGGTTCGAGGGCGGCGAGGATGCCGGCAGCGTCCTTGTCGGCGAGCATCCCCACGACGCCGACAAGGCGGTCGAAGCCGAACTCCTCGTCCAGCGCCTGGACGAGCGCCCGCGCGCCCGCGAGGTTGTGCGCGCCGTCCAGCAGCACCGTGGGCGAGCGGCGGACCACCTCCAGGCGTCCCGGGGAGTCGGCCTGGGCGAAGCCGGCGCGCACCGCGTCGATGTCGAGCGGCTCCCGGCCGCCGCCGAGGAAGCTCTCGACGGCCACCAGCGCGCATGCGGCGTTGTGCGCCTGATGCTGCCCGTGCAACGGCAGGAACAGGTCCTCGTAGACACCGCCGAGACCACGGATAGTAATCGCCTGACCGCCGACGGCGATGGTGCGGCCGAGTACCCCGAACTCCAGCCCCTCCCGCGCCACTGTCGCCCCCACCTCGGCGCACCGGCGCAGCAGCACCTCGGCGGCCGGCAGCGGCTGCTGGGCGAGCACGACGAGCGCGCCCGGATGAATGATCCCGGCCTTCTCCGCCGCCACCGCCTCCGGGGTGTCCCCGAGCTCCGGATGGTCGATGGAGATCGGGGTCACGACCGCCACTCCGGCGTCGATGACGTTGGTCGCGTCCCAGGTCCCGCCCATCCCGACCTCGACGACGGCGACGTCGACCGGCGCGTCCGCGAACGCGGAGAAGGCCATCGCGGTCAGCAGCTCGAAGAAGGTGACCCGCTCCGGATGCCGGCCGTCGACGAGCTCCGCGTACGCGATGACGTCGTCGTAGGCCCGGGTGAAGACCTCCGRCACGGCGGGCCGGCCGTCCAGGCTGATGCGTTCGGTGACGCTCTCCAGATGCGGGGAGGTGTAYCGGCCGGGTCTGATCCCGAACGCGCGCAGCAGCGAGTCCGCCATCCGGGCGGTGGAGGTCTTGCCGTTGGTCCCGGTCAGGTGGATCGACGGGTAGGCCCGCTGCGGCTGGCCCAGCAGGTCGACAAGGTCACGCATGCGGTCGAGGTCCGGGAGCATGCGGTGCGGGAAACGTCCGGCCAGGGCCTTCTCGACCCGGGCGAGACCGCCGTCGTCGCTCAGCAGACCCTCGTCGCTCGGGCCCGCGCCGCCCGGGCCGGCGTCGTCCGCCCCCACGTCAGGCCGACTTCTCCTGGCGAGGGGTCCGCTTGGACGAGGCGACGTCACGGTCGCGCGGCACCAGCGTCGGGTTGACGTGTTCCAGGACGACCTCGCGCGTCACCACGGCCCGGGCGACGTCCTTGCGGCTGGGGATGTCGTACATGACCGACAACAGGACCTCTTCCATGATCGCGCGTAGCCCGCGGGCGCCGGTCCCGCGCAGGATCGCCTGGTCCGCGATCGCGTCGAGGGCGTCCGCGGTGAAGTCGAGGTCGACCCCGTCCAGCTCGAACAGTTTCTTGTACTGCCGGACCAGCGCGTTCTTCGGCTCGGTGAGAATGCGGATCAACGCTTCCCGGTCGAGGTTCGAGACGCTGGTGATCATGGGCAGGCGGCCGATGAACTCGGGAATCATCCCGTACTTGAGCAGGTCCTCCGGHATGACGTCGGAGAAGACCTTCGCGGCGTCCGGATCGTCCTTCCCGTGCAGAACCGCCCGGAATCCCAGGGATTTCTTGCCGATGCGCGCGTCGATGATACGGTCAAGCCCGGCAAAAGCTCCACCCACGATGAACAGGACATTTGTGGTGTCTATCTGGATGAATTCCTGGTGGGGGTGCTTGCGACCACCCTGGGGCGGCACGCTCGCGGTCGTCCCCTCCAGTATTTTCAGCAGCGCCTGCTGAACCCCCTCGCCGGAGACGTCCCGGGTGATACTCGGGTTCTCCGACTTACGCGCGATCTTGTCGACCTCGTCGATGTAGATGATGCCGGTCTCGGCCTTCTTGACATCGTAGTCGGCGGCCTGGATGAGTTTGAGCAGGATGTTCTCGACATCCTCGCCCACGTAACCGGCCTCGGTGAGCGCCGTCGCGTCCGCGATCGCGAACGGGACGTTGAGCATCCGGGCGAGAGTCTGCGCGAGCAGTGTCTTGCCGCAGCCGGTGGGCCCCAGCAGCAGGATGTTGCTCTTGGCGAGCTCCACGTCACCCTTGGCGTCGCCGCCGGCCCCACCGGCCTGGACCCGCTTGTAATGGTTGTAGACGGCAACCGACAGGGTCTTCTTGGCCTGCTCCTGGCCGACGACGTAGCTGTCCAGAAACTCGTAGATCTCGCGGGGCTTCGGCAGCTCGTCCCACTTGAGATCGGAGGATTCCGACAGCTCCTCCTCAATGATCTCGTTGCAGAGATCGATGCACTCGTCGCAGATGTAGACACCGGGCCCGGCGATGAGCTTCTTCACCTGTTTCTGGGACTTGCCGCAGAACGAGCACTTGAGCAGGTCGCCGCCGTCACCTATGCGTGCCACCGAGGACTCAGTCCCTTCGTCCAGACGATGGTGTCGCCTGCAGGTCAGGGGCGGTCTGGCCGCCCAGTCGTCGCCTGTCTGTTACTATCCTGCCCGCGTTACCGACTGTTGCACATGCCGGCGACATCGGGCTGATGGCCGTCACATCCTCGTGTGGGGACCGTACCCCGTACAGACGCCCGGTGAGAGCTCTATCGCGCGGCTCGCGCAGATCAGCCCACGGTCCGGCGGCCGCGTCCGCGGACGCCCGCGCCGTACGGATTGAGCCCGGGCACGCCGTGGGCACGGCAGCCACCGCGCCGACCGGCCGTCCATTTGATCACCTGCCGCCCGATACACGCCCGACATCGTGGTGAAACAGCCTCGGACGCCCCCACGGACGGCCGGGGGCAACACGATCGCATGCCTTCCGCGCCCCGGACACCCGGGGCTGCCCACCGCGGCGGGCCGGCGGGGCTGGCCCGCCGGCCGCGCGGTGCCCAGCTCCCCCGGCCGTCCGGGGGGCGAAAGCAACGCAGTCATGGTTTTCGCCGCGCCGGGGGTCGCTACCGGGTGGCCGACGGAGCGGCTGCCAGTTGGGAGGACTTGCGCGTCGAGATGACCTCGTCGATCAGCCCGTACTCCTTGGCCTCGGCCGCGCTGAGTATCTTGTCCCGCTCGATGTCCCGGCGGATCTCCTCCTCGCTGCGGCCGGTGTGCTGGGCGTATATCCGCTCCAGCAGCGCACGCATCCGCAGGATCTCCCGAGCCTGGATCTCCAGGTCACTGGACTGGCCCTCGCCCTGCCCGGACGGCTGGTGCAGCAGGATGYGGCTGTTCTCCAGCCCGAAACGCTTGCCCGGGGTGCCGGCGGCGAGCAGCACCGAGGCGGCCGATGCCGCCTGCCCCATGCAGATCGTCTGGATGTCGGGCCGGACGAACTGCATGGTGTCGTAGATCGCCGTCAGCGCGGTGAAGGAACCGCCCGGCGAATTGATATAGATCGAGATGTCGCGGTCCGGGTCCTCGGACTCCAGGAACAGCAGCTGCGCCATCACGTCGTTGGCGGACGTGTCGTCGATCTGCACACCCAGGAAGATGATGCGCTCGCGCAGGAGCTTCTCGTAGGGATCGAGAGCGATCTCGCCCCGGCTGGTCCGCTCGATGACGCGCGGCAGGACGTATCGGCTGACGGGTTGACGGCTGGTGTCGCCCTGACCGGTGATCGTCTGGTTCATGTCCGGGTGCCTCCCCGACGGCTTGTGATGATCGGTGGCAGATTCGACGGTGCGGGCTGAGCGTCCCGCGTGTTCTTCGAGCCGGTCCGGTGGGTGGTGGCCTGGTGGATGTCGATCGATCCGCGCGGTCGACGTCCACCAGGACGGCCCAGCTCGACCGGGGCTAGCTGACCGCGCTCTCGCTGGGCACCTGGCGGGCCTGCGATACCACATGGTCGACGAATCCGTAGTCCTTGGCCTCCGCGGCCGTGAACCAACGGTCGCGGTCGGAGTCCCGCTCGATCTGCTCGACGGGCTGGCCGGTGTGGAACGCGATCCGCTCCTGCATCATCCGCTTGGTGTAGAGCATCTGCTCGGCCTGGATCGCGATGTCGGACGCGGTGCCTCCGATACCACCGGAGGGCTGGTGCATCATGATCCTTGTGTGCGGCAGCGAGTAGCGCTTGCCCGCCGTGCCCGCGCACAGGAGGAACTGGCCCATCGACGCGGCAAGGCCAAGAGCCACCGTCACGATGTCGTTCTCGACATACTGCATGACGTCGTAGATCGCCATGCCCGCGCTGACCGAGCCGCCGGGGGAATTGATGTACAGGGAGATGTCCCGATTCGGATCCTCGGCGCTGAGCAGCAGGAGCTGGCCGATGATCGTGTTGGCGATCTGGTCCTCGACCACCGAGCCCAGGAAAATGATCCGTTCGCGCAGCAGGCGGTTGAAGACCTGCTCCTCGAAACCGGCCCCGTTCGACCCCGGCGAGCGAAGCTGCGGGACTGCCAGGCTCGGGGCTGCGATATCACTCACGGTTAGCTCCTCGGCTTCCTCGCGCTGGCGGCGGTTGATCTGACCGGCTCGACACTATCTGTGACTCGCGTCGGTTCCGGGAGTTCACGCTCGATGTTCGCGCTGGGCGTGAGGGCCGGCCAGTCCGAAATCTGATCAATTCGGACATCGAGGTATCATACAGACGCCGGACGGACGGCCGGCCAAGGCCCCGGGGGCCGGCTACCAGTCGGGCGCTACCAGCCGGGCGGGGCCAGGTACCGGTCGGGCGGACGAGGCACCGGGTCAACCCCCGGACGGTCCTCGTCCACCCGGCGACGGCCAGTCAGGTGGTGCCGGGACGCTCAGACGCCGGGTGTGGGGCCGACCTGGGTGCCACCGGCCACCTCGTCGTCGTCATCGTCATCGCGGGCATCGCCGTCGGCATCGTCGACATCGGCGTCGTAGGCGCTGCCGGCATCGGCGTCGGCGGCATCGGCGTCGGCGTCGGCGGCATCGACCGCCGGCTCCGGYCGGCGGGGCAGGTCCAGCTCCACCGCGTTGCCCTCGGCGTCAACGACCTTCACCTGCTCCAGCAGGAAGGTGAGAGCCTTGCCGCGCAGGGTGTCCGCCATGATCGAGGCAAGCCCCTCGCCCTGGGAGATCTGCTGGGCGAAGACCTCCGGGCTCAGGCCCGCGCGTTGCGCCCGGCCGATGATCTGCTCCATCAGCTCGCCCTGCTCGACGCCGATCTGTTCGATATTGATCACCGCGTCCAGGATGAACTGGGAGCGCAACGCTCGCGCGGCCAGCCGCCGCAGCTCGTCGAGGTACTCCTGCTCGCTCTGGCCGAGCGACTCCAGGTAGGCGGCCCGCTCGAGGCCGAGGCGCTCAAGCTCGTGGGAGAGGCGGTGCTCGCGGGCCTCGACCTCGCTGTCGAGGACCGCCTCCGGCACCGGCACGTCGAGCCGCTCGATCAGATCGTCAAGGATGCGCTCCCGGGCCTGGTTGAGCTGGTTGAGCCGGGCTCCCTGGCCGAGGCTCGCCCGGACGTCCTCGAGCAGCTCCGCCAGCGAGTCGAACTCGCTGGCGGTGGTCGCGAAGTCGTCGTCGAGCTCGGGCAGCTCACGCTCCTTGACGCCGCGGACGGTCGCCGTGACCTCGGCCGACTTCCCGGCGTGCTCCCCGGCCAACAGCTCGGTCTGGAACGTCCGGCTCTCGCCCTCGGAGGCACCGGTGATCGCCTCGTCGAGGCCCTCGACGAGATCGCCGCTGCCGACCTCGTACGACAGGCCAGCGGCGTCGGCGCCCTCGACGGTCTCCCCGTCGACGGTCGCGGTCAGGTCGAGCGAGATGAAGTCACCGGCCTGGACCGGCCGCTCCACCGGCCCGAGGACGGCGAACCGCTCCCGCAGCGTCGTCAGATGGGCCTGGACCTGCTCCTCGGTGACCTCGGCAGCGTCGACGGTGATCTCAACGGTGCCGTACTCCGGCAGGGCGATCTCCGGGCGGACGTCCACCTCGGCGGTGAACACCAGCGGGGCGCCGTCGGCGAACGAGCTGATGTCGACCTCGGGCTGCGAGAGGACGTCGACCTCCTCCTGGCGCACCGCGTCGGTGTAGAACCGGGGCAGTGCGCTGTGGATGGCCTCCTCCAGGATCGTCCCCCGGCCGAGGCGCTGGTCGAGGATGCGCGGCGGCACCTTGCCCGGCCGGAAGCCGGAAACCCGGACGTCCCGCGCGAGTTTGCGGTAGGCGGCGTCGACAGAGGGCTTGAGCTCGTCGAAGGGCACCTCGACGGTCAGCTTGACCCGGGTGGGACTAAGGGTTTCCTTGGTGGCCTTCACGGCGCGGCTAACTCCTGATGCGGCGGTGGATCGGATGGACGCGCCGAGATTACCGGTCGGGGCGGGGAGACTCGAACTCCCGATCTCCTGCACCCAAAGCAGGCGCGCTAGCCACTACGCTACGCCCCGTGGCGTTGCTCCTCCATCCTACGGGGTAGAGTCTCTGGAACGTCCCGCGGGTGTAGCTCAATGGCAGAGCCCCAGCCTTCCAAGCTGGCCATGCCGGTTCGATCCCGGTCACCCGCTCGTGCGCGCCGCCCCTGGTCAGGGCCACACCCCGGCCAGGGCGGCGATCTTTGTAGTACGGCGATCCTTGTCGTGTCGTCGGCCCGCGCGGTGTCCGGCCCGGTTCATCGGGCACGATCGGATGCACCATGACGCTCGCCGACCACCTGCCCCCGCATCCCGACCCCGACAGCATCTTCGACGCGTTCACGGAGTGGACGCAGAAGCAGGGGCTCACCCTGTACCCCGCCCAGGCCGAGGCCCTCATCGAGGTGGTGACCGGATCCAACGTCATCGTGGCCACCCCGACCGGGTCCGGCAAGAGCCTGGTGGCCATCGGCGCGCACTTCGCCGCGATGGCCCACGGCCGGCGCAGCTTCTACACCGCGCCCATCAAGGCGCTGGTGTCGGAGAAGTTCTTCGCCCTGTGCGCCACGTTCGGCCCGGGCAACGTGGGGATGATGACCGGGGACGCCGGCGTCAACGAGACCGCCCCCGTCATCTGCTGCACCGCCGAGATCCTGGCCAACATCGCCCTGCGGGACGCGGCCGCCGCCGGCGTGGGGCAGGTCGTGATGGACGAGTTCCACTTCTACGCCGACCCGGACCGCGGCTGGGCGTGGCAGGTGCCGCTGCTCGAGCTCGCGGACACGCAGTTCGTCCTCATGTCGGCGACCCTCGGGGACGTCCGCCGGTTCGAGGAGGACCTGACCCGCCGGACCGGCCGGCCCACCGCCGTCGTCCGCTCCGCCCAGCGTCCGGTGCCACTGTTCCACCACTACGTGACCACCGCGCTGCACGAGACGCTCGAGGAGCTGCTGAGCACCCACCAGGCGCCGGTCTACGTCGTCCACTTCACCCAGGCGTCGGCGCTGGAACGCGCCCAGTCGCTGATGAGCATCAACGTGTGCAGCCGGACGGAGAAGGACGCCATCGCCAGGACGATCGGCGGGTTCCGGTTCGCCGCCGGGTTCGGCCGGACGCTGTCCCGCCTGGTCCGCCACGGCATCGGCGTCCACCATGCCGGCATGCTGCCGAAGTACCGCCGGCTGGTGGAGCAGCTCGCCCAGGAAGGACTCCTGAAGATCATCTGCGGCACCGACACCCTGGGCGTGGGGATCAACGTGCCGATCCGCACGGTCGTGTTCACCGCGCTGTCCAAGTACGACGGGACGCGGACCCGCCACCTCAGCGCCCGGGAGTTCCACCAGATCGCCGGGCGGGCCGGTCGCGCCGGCTACGACACCGTCGGCACGGTCGTCGTGCAGGCGCCCGAGCACGTCGTGGAGAACGAACGCGCCCTGGCCAAGGCAGGGGACGACCCGCGCAAGCGACGGCGGGTCGTCCGCAGGAAGCCCCCGGAGGGATTCGTCTCCTGGGGCCCGGCAACCTTCGAGCGGCTGGTGGCCGCCGAGCCCGAGCCTCTGACGTCGAGCTTCGCTGTCAGCCACGCCATGCTCCTCAACGTGATCAATCGGCCGGGCGACGCCTTCGCCAGCATGCGCCGGCTGCTCACCGACAACCACGAGAGCCCGCCCGCCCAGCGCCGGCACATCCGCCGGGCCATCGCCATCTACCGGGCGCTGCTCGCCGCCGGCGTGGTGGAGAGACTCGCCGTGCCGGACGAGACCGGACGCACCGTCCGGCTCACCGTCGACCTGCAGCTCGGCTTCGCCCTCAACCAGCCGCTGTCTCCCTTCGCTCTGGCCGCCCTGGAGCTGCTCGACCGCGACGCGCCCGACTACGCGCTGGACGTGGTGTCGGTCGTCGAAGCCACCCTGGACAACCCCCGCCAGGTCCTGTCCGCCCAGCAGTTCAGAGCGCGCGGCGAGGCCGTCGCCCAGATGAAGGCGGACGGCATCGAGTACGAGCAGCGCCTCGAGCTGCTGGACGCCGTCACCTATCCCAAACCGCTCGAGGACCTGCTCGGCACCGCGCTCGAGACGTACCGGCGCGGCCACCCGTGGGTCGCCGACCACGAGCTCGCGCCCAAGTCGGTGGTGCGGGACATGTACGAGCGGGCCATGACCTTCGCCGAGTACATCGGGTTCTACGGCCTGGCCCGCTGCGAGGGGCTGCTCCTGCGCTACCTGTCCGACGCCTACAGGGCCCTGCGGCAGACCGTCCCCGAGGAGGCCCGGACCGAGGAGCTGACCGACCTCACCGAATGGCTGGGGGAACTGGTCCGCCAGATCGACTCAAGCCTGCTGGACGAGTGGGAGCGGCTGCGCAGCCCCACCCCGGACGGGCCGCCCGTGCGCGTCGACGCCCCGCCCCCGGCGGTCACCGCCAACGCCCGCGCGTTCCGGGTGCTCGTCCGCAACGCGCTGTTCCGCCGGGTGGAGCTGGCCGCGCTGCGGCGCTACGAAGACCTCGGCGCGCTCGACGCGGACGCGGGCTGGGACGCCGACCGGTGGGCGGGGGCGCTGCGGCCGTACTTCGACCTCCACGACGAGATCGGCACCGGCCCCGACGCCCGCGGCCCCGGACTTCTGATCATCAACACCGAACCGGGCCGCTGGACGCTGCGGCAGATATTCGCCGACCCGGCCGGCGACCACGACTGGGGCATCAGCGCCGAGGTCGACCTCGCCGCCTCCGACGACGCCGGCACCGCCGTCCTGCGCGTCACCGCCGTCGACCAGCTCTGACGCCCCGGCCGCGCCGCCGCCCTGCCCGGGAGGCCCTCCGAATCCCCTGACGCTCTCCTGACGCTCCCGGAGCGCGCAAGAAAGACGATCACGATAGTGAGGGAACAAGTGGCTGCCACAGCAACCACTTACGTACTCACTCCGGCAAGGGGGAACGGGGGACGGGCGGACGCGCCCAGTGGGTCGGGTGCGGCTGTTCGGGCGTGCTCGTGACCGGAGATGTGATCATGTGGAGTCATGTGACGCGGCGTCACGCAGCATGGCCCGCACCCGCATGAGGGCGAAGCCGAGCAGGTTGCGTCCGGGCCAGGCCGAGGGCCGGTGGGCGCGGTTGTCGTCGGCGGCCAGGCCGATGCCCCACACCCGGTCCAGCGGACTCGCCTCGACCAGGATCCGGTCCCCCGTGCCGAACAGGTAGTTGCGCAGCGACGGATGCTGGGAGAACTTCGCCGCGTTGCCCTGGACCAYGATGTCGAAGCAGTGCTCGTTCCACACCGTCTCGTCGAAACCGCGGACCTGCCGCCCGTGCTTCTTCGCGGCGGCGGGGTCGGAGGTGGCGAGCACCCCCCGCGCGGCAACAAGGTCGCCGAATAACCGGGCCTTGCGTTCCATCATGAAGTGCTCGGCTGTGGGGTAACGCACCCCGTTCACGGTGAATGCGGACAGCCACCACTGGCTCAGGCATCCCGTACCGACGCTGCGGCCACCACCGCGCGGTGACCGGTGACCCCAGAAGAACAGAAGATCCAGTTCCTGCCCGGCCTGCTCCAGCAGGACCAGGTCCTCGACTTGGGACGCGTTCTGCGGTGTGGTTGGTCTCTCCGGTGTGGTTGGCGTGGTCGGTATGGTCACGGCCCTGATGGTCGCACGAGCAGCCCGGCCCTCAACAGCGCTTCAACAGCATTCGTCCGAGCGCGAACCAACCCGAACCGAACCACCGCGGGCATCAATGACCGTGGGCATCCGGCGCGAAGACGRCAAAACCGGCCAGCAGCCGGCCGCCACAAGTGCCGTGACTACCGCAGGTACTTGCTGATCACCTCAGGTGTCGGCTGCTGTGAGCACCGGTCACCCTGAGCACTTGTTGTCGATCCAGTCGGCTAGCTGCCCCCGAAGCTCGAGATCCCCGGGGTTGTGTGACACCTGGTCGGCGAGCTGCCGGACGTTCCCGTCCGGCGCGAGATCGCGGACCGTCAGGGCGACCAGCCGGGCCACGTCCACGCTCGCGCGCACGTCCGCCGCCCGGGCCTCGATCTGCGAGCAGAGCGCGTCGGTGCCGGCCTGTCTGGTCTCCTCGGACACCGCGCCGCAGCCGGCCAGGCCGACGGTCATCGCCACGACGGCGGCCGTGCCGGCCAGCCGGCCGACCAGCCGGGTACGCCCGGGAACCCGGGTTCGGCCGAACACCGGGGCTCGACCGGACGCCTGAACCTGGCCGGGAGGCTGGGCGTGGTCGGAAGCCGTAGTGGGCATGGTCCGGTCTTCCTCCTGGCGTTCGGCAGGCCGCCAGCTCCTGGCGCTGTCGCAGGCGATGTCCCGGCCGATCGTAGCGATCGCCTGGCGGCCGGCCGCCGGCAGCGGCCACCAGCCCACGGCCAACAGCCCACGCACCGGTCCGTGGGCACCGGGCGCCGCCGGCCCGTGGCCATCGGTTCGCGGGTACCACTGTCGTCAGGGGCAGCGTCGACGGACTAACGTCGGATGGTGTGYGGGTGGCAACCTGGAACATCAACTCGGCGAAGGCGCGGCAGGCCCGTCTGATCGAATGGCTGGACCGGGTCCAGCCGGACGTCGTGTGCCTCCAGGAGACCAAGCTCTCCGACGCRGCCTTCCTCGAGCTCTTCGATGAGGATCTCTTCCGGCGCGGTTACCGTGTCGCCCACCACGGTGACGGACGGTGGAACGGCGTCGCGATCTTCTCACGGGCCGGGCTCGACGACGTCGAGGCCGGGCTCGCGGACGGCCCGGGCTTCCCCGCGCCCGAACCGCGGGCGCTCGCCGCGACCTGCGGCGGCATCCGGATCTGGTCGCTGTACGTGCCGAACGGGCGCGCGGTCGACGATCCGCACTACGCGTACAAGCTCACCTGGCTCGCCGCGCTGCGCGCGTCCGTCGAGAAGGCCCTCACGACCGCTCCGGTGATCGCCTGCGGCGACTTCAACATCGCTCCGACCGATGCCGACCTCTGGGATCCCGCCGCCTTCGCCGGTGCCACGCACGTCACCGACGCCGAGCGGCGGGCGCTGCGTGAGCTGACCGACCTCGGCCTGGTCGACGTCATGCGCAGACGCTGGCCGGACGAGCAGGTCTTCACCTACTGGGACTACCGGGCGCTGATGTTCCCGAAGAACATGGGCATGCGCATCGATCTCCTCCTCACCAGCGACAACCTGGTCGACCGGGTACGCGCGGTGTGGGTCGACCGGCAGGCCCGCAAGGGCACGGGCACCTCCGACCACGCGCCGGTGATCGTCGACCTTGACGAGGCACCGGACGGCGACATCGGCCCGATGGTCCCGCCCCCGTCCCCACCGCGGGCGGCCAGCACCCGGCGCCGCGCACCGGGAGGCCCGGGACGGACGGGGGCGGGACGAACCGCGCCAGGCCGCCACCGCGCCGGCCCCGACACCGCTGGCCCAGGTGTCACGAAGCCGGACGTCACCAGCCCGGATGCCGCGGATACGGGCACCCTGGAGGCGGGCGGCACGGATACCCGAGCGAACTGACCGCCGTGCCGGGGCACGGCGGTCAGTTCGCGGTGCGGCCGGTGGCAGTTCAGCGGTGGCAGTTCAGCGGTGGCCGCCCGGCGGCGCCGCGGAGCGTTCCGACACCACCGGGCGGCAGGCCGCCGCCGCGGTCGACTACCCGCGGTCAGCGGCCCGGCATCCGCTCAGGACTCGACTGCCGGCGTGTGCCCAGGCTCGTCCGAGTGGCTCTCCGAACTGTCAGCCGACCCGGCGCCCGGCAGCGCCGAGGATGTGCCCGGGTTGACCGGGATGCGCGTCCCGTAGGCGGGCGCGAGCGCGCCCGCGAGCCGGACCGACAGCACGCCCTTGTCGTAGGTCGCGGAGATCTGGTCGGCGCCTACTCCTTCCGGCAGGTTGAACTCGCGGTGGAAGGCGCCGTACCGGCGTTCCCGCACGACGACACGTCCGCTGTCGCTCTCGCGGTTGTCGGCGCGCTCACCGCGGATGACCAGCCGGCCGCGCTCCAGTTCGACCGTGACGTCCTTCTCGATGTCGGCGCCGGGGAGCTCGAGGTGGACAACAACATYGTTGCCCTCGGTAACCACGTCTGCCAACGGAGCGAAGCCGAGGCGCGGTATCCGTGCCCGCTCGGGGGCGGCGTCCCAGCTACGCCGGACGATCTCGTGGAACTCGCGGTCCAGACGACCGAAGGCAGCGAACGGCTCCCACAGGTAGGTGCTCATGACTACTCCCTTCCTTCCAGCGTCGACCCCTGCACCGGCCAACTACCAACCGAAGGCTAACATCACCGGATCGGGATCATCTCAGTGTTGTTGAGTCTAGCAGACTCATACTTATGAACGAGCATTGAAGCAGTACCGTTCCCGACGGCGTGGCAGACTATCCGGCCCGCCGGTCGACACCCGGCCCTTACCACGTCGGCCTACCTGACGTCGGTCCACCTGACGTCGGTCCACCCGGTACCGGCCCACCCGGTACCGACAGCGGACGTGGCCCGCACGAGGCCGTCTCACCCGGACCGACCGGCACCCGACCGTCGATCGTTGCGACCACCTGCCCCAGCTCCGCTCCCACCGGCCGGACAGGTCCGACTGGACGCGGTAGGGCAACAAAGGTATTAAAAGTTAAAAAATGCATGCAATATGGACAGTGCAACTGTGGAGCAAGTTGAACAAAAAGAATAAAAGGCTGCGGCGCAAAAGGCCGTGCGGCCGTGAGCGGGCAGACGAACGGGGCGGAGCAGCACAGCGGCAGGCGGGACAGCCAGGCGGCAGGCGGCACGAGGGCAGCGCCGTGGAGGTGCCAGGACAGCGACCGCGGCGCGGTCACGAGCCGATCCGAGCCGGTCAGGCGTCCCGCGCGACCATCGACCACGCCCCACCGAGCAGCACGAGCGCCGTGTAGACGCTGAGCAGCGCGATGCTTCCCTCGGCGGACAGGCTCATGGCCGGTGGGTTCACGGTGACGATCGAGACCGCCATCGTCGCCGGCAGGTAGGGCAGGACGTCCTCCTGCAGCTCTCCCGGCAGGAACTGGACGGCGATCTGCAGCACCACCATGGCGCCGAACAGGATGCCCAGCGCGCCCGCGGTATGGCGGATGACCGCCGCGAGCCCAAGCCCGATCAGCCCGATCAGCGTGAGGTAGGCCGTGGCGCCGAGGACGATCCGGACGATTTCCGGATCGCCGAAGGAGGCCTGTTGGCCGGTCGACCGCAGCAGCTGTTGCCCGAGCACGAAGGCGACCAGGCAGGCGACGAACGCGCCGACCACCACCACGCCCGCGAAGACCACGGCCTTCGCCGCGAGCACGACCAGCCGGTTGGGGACGGCCGCGAAGGTCGTCCGGATCATTCCGCTGCCGTACTCCGAGCTGATCACGAGAACGCCGAGCACGCCCAGCGCGATCTGGGCCATGAAGATCCCGCTGAGGCTGAGCGCGGCCGGCTCCCCGCCGACGTCCCCACCCTGGTTGGCGGTTGCCCCGCACGCGATCGCGGCCAGGCCAACCGTGATGACGAAGGCAGCGAACAGGGTCCAGTACGTCGACCGGACGGTCCACAGCTTCGTCCACTCGCAGCGCAGGGCGTTCCCGAACGTGTCACGCCGGCCCGTCGCCGCGGACGGCCGGGGCGGGACGGCGCGGCCGGGCTGGTCGGCGGGCAGCCCCGGCGGTGTGCCGTCGGCGAGGCCGGTGGGCGGGCCGGCGAGGTCGCGGGGTGTGGCGTCCGGGGGCATGGTTGTCAGGGCCTCGATCCGACGGTTGTGGGTGTGCCGGGGGATGCGTTGGGAGAGGTGGCCTGGAGCGGGTCCAGCCCGGTCCGGTAGTCGACCGAGTCCCGGGTCAGATCCATGAAGGCCTCTTCCAGGGAAGCCTGCTGGGTTGACAGTTCGTGCAGGACGACACCGTGGGCGGCAGCCAGCTCACCCACCGCGGGTGCGTCCATCCCGAGCACCTCCAGGGCACTGTCCGGCCCGGGCTGCACACGCACGTCCGCCCGGTCCTGGGTCAACAGCGCCGACAGCTGCCCGGCCTGTGGCGAGCGCACCCGGACCCGGTTGCGCGAACTGCGGGAAAGCAGGTCCGTGACGCTCGCGTCCGTGACGAGCCGACCCCGTCCGATCACGACGAGATGGTCGGCGGTCAAAGYCATCTCGCTCATCAGATGACTGGAGACCAGCACCGTCCGTCCTTCGGCGGCCAGCTGCTTCATCAACGCGCGGATCCACCAGATACCTTCTGGATCCAGGCCGTTCACGGGTTCGTCGAAAAGAAGCACACCTGGATTGCCGAGCAACGCGGTCGCCACACCCAGGCGCTGTAACATCCCGAGCGAGAATGTGCGGATCCGCCGGCGGGCGACTGTGGCGAGGCCCACCATTTCCAGCACGGTGTTGACCCGGGACGGGCCGATGCCGTTGCTGCGCGCGATACACAGCAGGTGGCTGGACGCGCTGCGGCCACCGTGCACGGCACTCGCGTCCAACAGCGCTCCCACCTCGCACAACGGTCGCCGGATCGACGCGTACGACCTGCCGTTGACCCGGACCTCGCCCATGGTCGGCAGGTCCAGGCCGACGACGGCGCGCATCGTTGTYGACTTTCCCGCTCCGTTCGGTCCGAGGAATCCGGTGACCCGGCCGGGAAGAACCTGAAACGAAAGGTCGTCCACCGCAACGGTCGAGCCGTAGCGCTTGGTCAGCCGATCAACTTCGATCATCTGTCTCCGTCCGGACCGCGTGCGAACTGCCGGATACCGACCATAACCACCGGCCGGCTCCTGCCTGAGGAAACCCCAGGCGCGGCCACCCGGGATACCCGTTGTCCTCCGGCCGACACCGGTGGCCGGGACGACGGCGTCGGTTGCCCGATAGTGCCGGGTGTCCGACCGGCTTCCATCTGCTACGGCCGGTCGTCACCAGCGATGTCGACCAGCATCGACACGACTGGCGATATAGGTACATGATACCGTTTTTTATGTGCTTTCTTCCTATGAAGGTCGAATATCAAAATATAGCGAGGCCACCGCCAATAAGATCATTGTTGGCGAGTGGCCGGCCGCGCGCGTCGGATCAACGCCGGCCCCGGTCACGGAGTTCTCCACCGCCGAGTTCTCCACCGCCAGCGCCACCGCAGCGGGCGCTCTGGAGACCAGCCCCCTTGAGCAGCTGGTGTTGCGCGGTGACGGGCTGACCACCACGTCACTGGAAATTCTCACCGGCCGTCGCATCACTGTCCGTATACGTCGTCAGCAGCGCTTTCCGCTGACGACGCCGAGCCAGCGCGGCTACGCGGCGGACATCCGGGGAGTGGACAGCGGCCCCCGGTTCCACGAACTCGCCACCCGCACCCATCGGGACACCTACACCGACATCGGTTTGCGCGATCTCGACGGCAGCCCCGGAGACGAGCTCCTGGTCCGCGAGGTGCTTCTCACCAGCGACAACGGTGTCGTCCACGGGGCGGCGTCCCTGCTCGCCATCACCGACAGGCTGCCGGCCGACGTCGTGCGCGCGCTGGACACCGAGGAGCCCATCGGCAGGCTGCTGATGCGGGCCGCCCTGCCGGTCGTCCGTGAGCTGCGGTCATGGGGACGGCTGCCGGCCGGCGACTTCGCCACCCACCTCGGGTCTGCTCTCAGCGCGCAGTCCCGGGTGCCGGCCCGGACCTACCGGATGCGCGACATGCGGACCGGCCACCCCCTGACGCTGATCACCGAGTGGTTCTCCCCCCACCTGTTCGGCCACGACTCGAGCTGACTGCGCAGGCCTGCGCCGGCCTGCGCCGACACCGGCCTGCGCCGACACCGGTCGCGCCGACATCGCGGCGCCAGCCATACCGCGACACGCGGCCGCCCGGTCACTCCATGCCGTCACCTGAAGCGGCTGCGTCGTCATGCCTGCTCACGGGATGCCCGCTCACGGGCCCTCTCCCGGCCTGCCCAGGCCCACTCGTGGCTCACTCCCGGCCTGCCCAGGCCCATTCGCGGTCCGCTCGCGGTCCATGCGCGCGGGATCTCCACGGCCGGACCGGTTCTCGGCGAACCGGCCGGACACCGGTGGCCGGACCGCCGGGGACGCCGGCGCACCGACTGGCGTGACCGACCGGTAACCCGGGAACACAGAAGCACGGGACCGTAGCGGCACCGCTACGGCAGGGGCCTTCCATACCTATCACTAGTTACTATAAGTGATATCGATCATATTTTTTGCTACCGTAAGAAACGAGCGATCGTCATTAAGCACAACTCGTTTCCATCCGTTACGCTCTGTTCCATCAATCTCCATCAACGCCAGCCCAGTCAGGCAGCCGCCCCCACCCGGGCCGGACGCCAAGGACCTGAGGAGGCAACCACGTAATGACGGCGGAGACTCCGGCGAGACCGCCGCGGACACGACGGGGATCACGACGCCAGGCCCGCACCGATCTRCCCCGCCCCCCGGCTGACGCCGCCATCTGGAGCCAAGGGCTCACCCGGTGCTACGGCACCCGGCACTCGGTGGACAGGATCGACATCCACGTCCCAATGGGAGCGCTGTCCGGATTCGTCGGGCCGAACGGTGCCGGCAAGACAACCACCCTGCGGATGCTCCTCGGGCTGATCAAGCCCAGCGCGGGACACGGTTTCGTGCTCGGACATCCGATCGAACGGCCCGCCGAGTATCTGTCCAGGGTCGGGGCCATGATCGAAGGTCCGACCTTCCACCCTGGCCTGACCGGGCGGGCCAACCTGCGCATGCTGGCGCGGCTGCGCAGGCTGGGCCCGGAGCGCGTTGCCGAGACGCTGTCCATGGTCGGCCTCGCCAGCCGGGCCGACGACCGGTTCGCCTCCTACTCCCTCGGCATGAAACAGCGGCTGGGGATCGCCGCGGCCCTGTTGCCGCGTCCCGATCTGCTGGTGCTCGACGAACCGACCAACGGGCTCGACCCGGCGGGCATCCGCGAGATCCGCTGCCTGCTCAAGGACCTGGCCGGAGGACGCATGACAGTCTTCGTGTCCAGCCACCTGCTGTCGGAGGTCGAACAGATCTGCGACCACCTGGTGATGATCAGAGACGGGCGGCTGCTGTTCCAGGGCCATGTGACCGAACTGCTCGCCGCCGAGGACCCACGGCTCGTCCTGACTCCCGAGTACTCCTGTGACGCGGCACGGCTGGCCGCCCTGCTGGGTGACCACGGTCTACGGGTCGATCCGCCCGAGCGCTCGCCGGACGGCTCGGTCAGCGTGCACGCCCCGGAGGGCTCGGCGGCGAACCTGAACAGGATCGCCATGAGCGCCGGTATCGCGCTGCGGGCGCTGCGCGCGTGCCGGCCCAMGTTGGAGGAGACGTTCCTGGTCGCGACGGGGGGAGTCGACGGGGACCTGATCCCCCGCAGCCGCAGCTCTCCGGACGTCCCGACGGAATCTCCGGATGACCCGGCTGACCTGCTCACCGCCGGGGCCACCGCATCGACCTCCGCTGGAGGGAACTCGTGACCGCGGCACTGCGGGCCGAATGGATCAAGCTCGGCCGCTCGCGTTTCTTCTTCGGCACGTTGGCGGCCGTCGTCTCGGTGGCCACGCTCGGCGCGGTACTGACCATGCTCTCGGTCGGACGTCGCGACTACGACGGGGTGCCCGTCACCGCGCCCGCCATGTCCCGTCCGGACGGGGTCATGCAGGGGCTGGAAGCCGTCAGCATCCTGCTCGGCGTGGTCGGGCTCGCCGTCACCGCCGCTGTCATCGGCGCCGACTACACCCAGGGAACCCTGCGTAACCAGCTCATGGCCCAGCCGCATCGACTCCGCCTGCTGGCGGGCAAATGCCTGGCCCTGGTGACGTTTATGATGACGATGATCGCCGCGGCCACCGTTGTGGCCGCGGCCGCGTCGTTCGCCATAGCTCCGATCCGGGGGGTGGACACCGCTGCCTGGCACAGCCTCGCCGGCCTGACGGAGATCGGTAAGGGCTACCTGAACGTGCTGGCCTCGTCCCTGGGATACGCGACCCTGGGGCTGCTCGCAGGGGTCGTCTTCCGCTCCCCCGCCGCCGCGGTGTCGGTCGCGGTCGCCTACGCGCTGCCGCTGGAGATGCTGGTGTCACGAATCTTCAGCCCGGCCGAGAGCTGGCTGCCCGCCCGGCTCATGGACGCCCTGGCCTCGGGCGCACGGGGATACCGGATCGCCTACGAAGCAGCCGGCCTGCGCATCCTGGTCTTCTGCGCCGCCGCGGTCGCGGCCGCCCTGGTGCTGTTCGCGCGCCGCGACGTGACGTCCTGACCAGCGGCTGACGTCCGCCACCCGCGCGGGCGGCGCCAGGCCGGGCGCGCGGGTCAGGCGAGCACGGCCCGCAGGTCGACCCGCATCAGCCACTGGTCGAGTTTGAACGGCGGGTACGGCCACGCGATGGCGTCCAGGACCAACTGGTTGACCGGCAGCCACATCACCCGGCGTCGCGCGTCGACGGCACCGCGCCGCAGGCCGACATAGCGGTTGGACGGCCCGCGCAGACGGCCCAGCCCGATGTCGATCGGCTGACCGACTGTGAACGTCATCCGCCTGCCCCGCCCGGACGGGCGGACGGCCCGCAACGTGCCGTCGAGGCCGGCCAGCACGACCGCCCCGCTGGCCGGGTCGAACACGATGCTGCGGACCAGACCGCCCGAATCGGTGCCCGCCACGAAATACTCCGGTGGGTTCGCCACCCCCCAGCCGCGCCACGGCCAGCCGTCGGTCGCCGGGGCGCGGGTGACCAGGCCACGGTCACCGTCGATCTTCGGATAGACCGCGAGCGTCGCCGCACGCAGCCCGTCCGGGCGGGTGCGGGCGACGTACAGGGTGCCGTTGTCGTCGAAGCACGCGGTCTCCATGCGGGAGCCGTCCACAGCGGCCCGTACCGCGGTGCTACAGGGAGTGATCGTCCCGCTCCCCTGTCCCGCGCCGCCCGCCGAGTAGGAGAACTCCTGGATCGGGAAGGAGACCACCTGGTGGTCGGCGGTCCGGCAGTCACTGATCAGCACGAAACGCTCGTCGCCGGCCGTGGACGTGGGGTCGGTGACGACCTCCCGGGGGTTGACCACCACCGGTACGCCGAAGGCCTGGACCTCCGGGTACTGCCAGGACGCGCGTACCCGGCCCGCGGTGTCCACGACCAGCAGTGCACCCTGGTCGGTGCCCAGGGTCGAGGACCCGAAGTACTGCGCGATCACCAGGTGGCCGCTGGCCGGCAACCGGGCGATCGCGGCCGGGCCGCGCGACCACCGCGGCTCCCCGCGGCCTTCGTGCGGAAAGGCACTCGCGGCCACCCCCGGCAGCGCGGTCGCCGCGAGCTGGTCGGTCGTCCACGACCGCGTCGGATCGTAGCTCCAGGGCTGGCCGGGAGCGGGACGACGGATCTGCCCGAGCGCCGGCAGTTCCCCGTACACCGCCGTGTCCCAGCCGAAGTACGACACGGCCGAGACGAACATCACCCGCTCGTCCGGGCCCGAACCGGTCACGATCACGTCGGCGACATCGGCGCCGCCGACGCCGCGGAACCCCGCGTCGGCCCGGGGCAGATGTGTCCGCCCGGTGGTCGACGGCACGACCAGCCGGGTGAAACGCATCGGGCCGGGCTCGAACACCGCGATCTCCATCCCCGTCCCGGTGGGCTGGGCCTGGTTGTCCGAGAACGGCGTGGTCGCGGTGAAAACGGTTCCGTCGGAGGTGACGGTCGACATGTAGGCGGCCTGGCCAGGGCCGAAACCCCAGCCGGGCACGTCCACCGTGACGATCCGGGCGCCCTCGGCGTCGTCGTGGAAGCTGTCGAGGTCACCGAAGCTGCCGGGCGCGCCGAACAGCGCGAGCGCGCCCATGTCGGCGGTATCGCCATGATCGTAAATACGCTCCGTGCCGAACAGCAGCCTGGCCGTGCCGGCGAGCGCGCCCAGCCCAGCCGTGGTCGCGCCGGCCACCATCCAGCGACGGGTCACGCCCCGCCGCCACGCCCGCGACTGTTCCGGGCATGCGCACGTATCCRCGCGTTCCTGGCACTCCCCGCATTCCTGCTGCTCCTGCTGCTCCTGTCGGGTCGCGTGGACGCCGTGGGATGCCGCGAGGACAAGGGGGGCGGTGGGCGCGGGGGTCGCGGACGCCGGCGCGGAAGCAGCGGGGGGAACGGCCACCGGGACGGACGGTCCGTACTCCACCGGATCGGCCGAGYCGACCGGATTGGCAGGCTCGGCTGAGCCGACCGGATTGACTGGATTGGCCGGGCTGACCGGATTAGCTGGATTGGCCGGGCTGACCGGACGACGCCGGGAGCGGAGCGGGATCCACTCCCGGGGCGAGACCGCCGGTTCGTCCCGGCTCGCCGGCTGGTCAGGCCGGTCGCCGACGCGGGGGGATACGTCACCGGGTGTCGGCGTGTGCCCCCCCGCTGTGGAATCCCGACCCATGTCTCCCAGTGTCCGATGACCACATGGCCCCGGTTCGTCAGGATCGGAAAACCGGTCGGGTGACCTACCTTTCGGTTTGGGGCCGGTTCAGTGCGGTCTGGAACCATTTCGGCAGGTCTGACGGCACCGGCTCCCCGTCCGGCGGCGCGTCCAGCGATCACATATCAGTCATTGAACAATCACTGGCAGCTACTCAACGCGGCTGAGGATGAGGGCCTCCTGCTCGCGGACGGGCCCCCGGTCACGCCCTCCCACCAGATCGGCGGGGCCACGGCGGGGCCATCTGCCCGACCGCCGGCCGACAGCCTGCTCCCACCCGCCGGGTCGCCTGCCCGGCCGTGCCCGCGCCCACGACTCGGCCGCCTGCCCCGGCGGTGTGCCCGCGGCCGTCGCCAGCACGGCGGGCGAGTGCGCCCGCACCACCATGAGGCCGGCCAGCAAGGCGGTCACGGCCTGGCAGACGAGCGCCATCGCCGCGGTGGCGACCAGATCCCCGCCGGCCATGATCAGACCACCGCCCGTGAGCATGGTTCCGGCCGCGAGCACACCCACCACGCCGCGGCGGCCCGCGCCCAGCAGGTAGTTGGTGAACAGCAGCGTCACGGCCAGGCAGGTCATGGCAAGCGCCAGCACCCACAGCGCGGGCGCGCCCGCGGTCAGCTTCGGGCCGAAGACCTCCGACAGCAGGAACCGGGCGGCCACCGCGCCGACCGCCACCAGCAGCAGCCCGGGGGCGACCACCCAGCCGACCGCCACCAGCAGCGCCGCCGTAGCGGGACGGCCCTGCTGCCGGCGGCGGGCCGCTTCCGGCAGCAGGAAGCCCGCCACGGCCAGCCCGATGAACACCGGTACCTTGCAGGCCGTGGCGATGGCGGCGTACGCCCCGACCGAGTCGGGGTTGAGCCAGCCGACGATGACCACGTCCATGTTCTGCAGCATGGCCAGCGGCACGAGCGCGGCGAGCGCGGTTGTCGTGTCACGCCGCAGGGCGTGCCTGGTCCGCACCGTCGGGACGGGCGGCAGGATGATCGGCCCGGTGGAGCCGATCCGTTCCGACCCATCGCCACCGTATGTGATCGAACGTCGAAAATCTGTTACTTTACGTGATGTTCGTGCGGTGCGTCGACGAGCGTGCTCGGTCGCGAGCGCAACACCGACGATCAGGCCGAGGCCCGCGCCGTTGACGCCCAGCCCGGCGAACACCAGACCGATCGTGACGGTGATCCGGGCCACGCCCTCCAGGAMGAAGTTGCGGGCCAGGTCCTGATAGGCGCGGCGGGCCTGCAACAGGCCACGCTCGACCGACAGCGACACCCACACCCCCGCGGCCGCGACCGCCTCCGCGATCGCCAGCGGATGCGGGTAGGACAGCACCGCCGCCGTGGGCTTGGCGGCCAGCAGGCCGAGGACGCAGGTGACGGCCACTCCGACCGCGCAGACACCGCGCAGCCGGCGGATCCAGAACCCCCGCTGATGCCGGGTGTGGCCGGGTGCGGAGGTGTCCCGCTGCACCACGGCGATCTGCAGAGCGGAACCGCCCATCGACAGGATCAGGAAGATTCCGGTCTGGACGACCAGCGCGCCGTAGTTGACGGCGTCGAGCGCCCGCGCGAACACCAGGTTGGCCAGCAGGTTGCCGCCGTTGATGGCGACCCCGGCGACCGCGAGCGCCCCGGGCCCCTGGAGAGCTCGCGCGAGCGCCGCGCGTCCGACGTTCGTCACCCATCTCCTCCCGCCCGGCCCCGCTTGCGGTAGCGGGTCCATTTTGCCGCCCTTTGCCGGGCATCGCTGATCCACGGTAAGCCACCGCTCGCGCCCCATTGACGTCCGGTCCCCGCGATCTGACACCATCGTCGCGGGCTGGGGCGAGGACCGCGCCACCGGCGTCAGAAGGTTGACGACAGCCGTCCGCTGAAAGGAGTGCGCCAGTGCCCGTGACCGCAGCGCCCGCAGGCAGTCTGAGCAGGCGGATCGACGCGCTCGCCGGCCGTCGTGTGGTGTTCCTCAACTGGCGTGATCTTGACCACCCGCAGGCCGGTGGTGCTGAACTCTACTGCCAGTCGGTGGCCGAGCGCTTCGCCGCGGCCGGCGCCCGAGTGAGCCTGCTCACCGCCCGCCCGGCCGGCCAGACCCGGTCGGCCACCGTCCGCGGCGTCGAGATCCACCGCCGCGGCGGCACGTTCGGAGTGTATCCAGCCGTCCTCGCCCAGCTGCTGCGTGACCGCCGCGGCGTCGACGCGGTGGTGGACTGCCAGAACGGCATCCCGTTCTTCAGCCCCCTGGTGCTGCCCGCCAGCACCGCGGTGATCCAGGTCCTCCACCACGTCCACCAGCGGCAGTTCCCGCTCTACTTCCCGGAGCCGGTGGCCCGGATCGGACAGCTGCTGGAGACGCCGGGAAGCCGCTGGGTGTACGGGCGGCGCCCGGTGGCGGTGGTGTCACCGTCCACCCGGGACGAGGCCCGGGATGTGCTGAAGCTGGCCGGGCCACGCTTCATCGTGCCCGGCGGCGCCGACAGCCCGCTGCCCGGCCCGGCCCGGCCCGCGTCGCCCCGCCCCGCCCCGCCCGGCCCGGCCGACCGGCCGACCATCGTCTGTGTCGGGCGGCTGGTCCCGCACAAGCGACTGCACCTGCTCATCGACGCGCTGCCCGCGCTGCGCGCGTCCCATCCCGGCCTGGTGGTGGAGATGGTCGGGGACGGACCCGACCGCGACCGGCTGCTGCGGCACGCCCACGAGCGGAGCGTCGGYGAGGAGATCCTGCGCTGGCATGGGTATGTCGACGCGGCCGAGCGGGACCGGCTGCTGTCGACGGCCTGGCTGACGGTCAACCCCTCCCACGGGGAGGGCTGGGGCCTGTCGGTGCTGGAGGCCAACGCCCACGGCGTGCCGGCGGTCGCCTTCCGCGTCCCCGGGCTGCGTGACGCCGTCCGCGACGGGCACACCGGCTGGCTGGTGGACGAGCCCGGCCCGCTCACGGCGACGATCGACGCGGCCCTGTCCACGCTGGCGGACCCGGCCGCGGCGGCGCGCTGGCGTTCCCGGGCGCGGGCGTGGGCCGCAGGCTTTACCTGGGACGCCACCGCCGAACTGCTCGCCCGGGTGGTGACCGCCGAGATGGACCGGCTGGCGGCGGCCCGGGGCCGCGGGAGGCGCTCGGGCCGTGGCCCGCTCGGCGGACAGCCACCGGGTGGGAGCGCACCGGCTGGAAGCGCACTGGCTGGAAGCGCACCGGGCGGGCCGCTGCCAGGCTGGCGGCGGCTGCCGGGCCGGCGGCCGCGGGGCGGAAGCCCGCTGGACGGACCTGCGTCCCTGGGCGGGCCTGCCTCGGCCGGGCGCCGACGCGGGTCACGCCGCGCGGACGACGTCGTGACCCGCGCGGAGTTCCCGCTGGCGCCCACTCGGCCGCTGCCGACCCTGCGCCGCACCGACCTGGTGTACCGCCTGACCGGGGACGACGCCGTACCCGACCGGCTGGGCGGGCAGGCCGCTGCCGGCCGGGCGGTCGCGGTCCTCTACGGGGCCTCCCCCGCCGACGCCCGCGCCGCGCTCACCCGAGCCGGTGTGACCGGTCAGATCGAGGTGCGGGCCGCCACCGGCGAGGATCTGCTGATCGCAGCCACCCGCTGTGCCCTGTCCGACCCGCCGCCCACCAGCGGAACCACCACTACGCCAATGATCACCAAAGTAGGCTGACGCCTCTCTGCCAGACGCTCCCCCGAGCTATAGGTGAAAACCGTCGTGCTAGCAACGATTCCCACCTACGGACGCGGAACCCGTAGGTAGAAACCGCTGCGGCAACGACCGAAACCACCTACTGTCTCCTCTTCCGGCCAGTGGCGCCCGCTGCCGGGTAGCACTGCGGACGGTGTCCGTGTCACCCGGCCGCGGCAGACTGGGCGGCTGTCTCTGAGGGTGGGATGCCGGTCAGTTCGTCCAGGGCTGTCCGGTACACCCGCGCGAAGCGACGTACGGCGGCTCGGTCGAACAGGTCACGGTGGTAGCAGAAGGTCAGGCCGAGATCGCTACGGTAGCCGGCGGCGGCTATCACCAGTCCCTGTGGCAGCCCGGCGAACGCCGCGAAGTGCAGCGAGGCGACGTCCGGCCCGGACGTGCCCGACGCCGGCGGGTCGGCGAGCCGGCCCAGGTTGGTCACGGTGATCGTCGGCATCAGCAACGGTCGCGCCGTGCTCACAGCCAGCCGTAGCAGCGCGTGACGGGCCGGGCCGGGCAGCCAGGCGACACCGCCGATCCTGCCGCCGGTGACCGGCCGTGCCCCGGCCGTCGCCCCGGCCGTCCTGCCCGCTGCCTTGCCCACCGCCTTGCCCACCGCCTTGCCCGCTGCGGTCTGCCGGCGTACCGCGGCGAGCGCGGTGGCGGGATCCTGGCGGTCCCGTGGTGTCGTCACGATCAGAACCTCGCCGGTGTGGTTCCCGATGGCGTCCGTACCACCCGGGGCGCGCTGGCTGATCGGCATGCGTACCCGCACCGTCATGGTGGGCTGCCCGGCCGCGGTGTTCCACCGCTGGACGGCCACCTTCGCGGCGGCCAGCAGGAGATCGTTCACCGTGGCCGGGGTGTCCGCCACCAGCGTCCGGGCGGATCTCGGGACCGGAACGGTCTCGCAGTACACCCCGTAGGCGGAACTGTGACGATCATCCGTCGCCCGGCCGAGATGCGCCCGCGCGGAACGCGCACGGCTGCCCGGCCGGCTCTCCGGTGACGGGGCGACCCGGCTGGGCAGCCGCGGCACCGGCAGCCCGAGGACGAGCCGGCGCACCGCGCGGACCCGTGCCGGCCGGACAGGCACCGCGAGCAGGCCCGACACCGCCTGGCCGGACGGCTCGGACGCACGCGCGCCGGTGGCCTCAGCCAGCCACGCCGGCTCGGTGGGCGCGCTGGCCAGCGCCCGGAAAGCGGTGCTGGGGCAGCGCTGAAGGATCGCGCGCAGCAGTATCGCCACGCTCATCCCGTCCAGGGCGGCATGATGCGCGGCAACGGCGACCGCGTCGCCGGCGGGCAGCCGCACGTGCAGGACCCGCAGCGGGCAGGAGGCGGTCAGGTCGAACGGGTGCGAGCAGATCTCCGCGAACTTCTCCCACACGTCATCGTCACCATCACCTTTTGCCACTGTCAGCACGTCGTCCGGGCTGTGCGGAAACCACCACCGCCGGCCGGACAATCCCGTGCGCATGCGTGCCCGGGCCATCGGGTGACGCAGCAGGACATCGATCACCGCGTCCCGCAGGACGAACGAATCGATGATCTCGCGGGTACGAGCGATCATCCCGACCGAGATCGGCGCGGCCCTGCGGTCAGAGGCGACGATCAGATCTTCCAGCACCGAAAAGCGGCGTTCCCRGACCGGCCGGGCACGCTCGAGAACAGGCCGACCGGTTTCGTCCGGACCAGTTCCGGTGCGGCCGGGAGCGGTCGTCCCGGAACGGTTCTGGACGGAGCCGCTCCGGCGGGAGCCAGCTCGGACCAGGCCGGTCGACACCGGCGCTACGGACGATCCGGTTCGCGGGGCGGGGACCACGGGCGCGGACGGTCCCGGGAGCAACGCTGATCGCCACATTTCGTGGGGGTCGATGTTCACATCCTCCTTCTTCCTGCCCGTCCATCCCGGTCAGGAGAACGGTGCAGCGGCGAATGTCCCCACGACAGATCCCCACGCAGCCCAGTTTCCGACTCACCGGGACCATTGATGTGATCCAGTCGGAAATAGTGGCGAAGACCTCTTCTGCCGCCGGATTCGTTCCGGTTACCGGTGATTACCGGTGAATACCCATCGGTGACCGCAGCACCGAGACGACCGCGGACATCACCGGCGGAAGCCGAATGGGTATCGACCCGAAACGCCGAGATGTCGAGACGAGAAGCCGCGAGAACAATCGTCTGTAGAATAGTATTTGAACGATTTTTTACCCCATGGACGTCGCGGATTCAGCACGAAGATTCAGCACGAGGCGCCCTGCCGCCCATCGACGGCACCCGGATCGACAGCAAAAACAACGAAAAAACAACGAAACGGCCGGATGAGGCGCCGGACGCGATGGCCGGACCAGGAGTGCCGGACCAGAGCAGGTCGGGTCAGGACGGAGCGCCGGCCGGCCCAGAAACACCGCTCCGCCCGCTGCGGCGCCGACACCGGTCCGCGCGCTTCGCCGCCACGCGCCACGAGGTCGCCCCCATCCGGCCTTGTCCGGTCATCCGACACCGAGGCCGAAAGCAGCCCGCCGTGCTGGCCGAGCCCGTCGGCAGCGCCAGCGCTGCCGACGCTCGTCATCCGGTGCCGAGGCCGAGCGCTCCACGGCGCCGCTCGCGTCGTCCACCAGGACGGGCCGACGTGAGCGGTCCGTACCGCTTCGGCCCGGGGCCCAGGTGGCGGCCGCCCGCGACAGTGCCTCCAAGATGCCTTCAGCTGCCTCCAGCTGCCTTCAGACGACCTCGCGGGGAGCCGGCTGGCGGCCCTCCCGGTTCGCGGGGAGCCGGCTGGCGTCCCGGCCAGCCGGGAGAATGGCCGGTGAGGTGGGCATCTCCGCCGGAGCGCCGCCGGCCACCAGGGCGCCGGTACCCATACTGATCACCCGGGCGACCGGGGCCTGTGACGGCTGCGTGTCGTCCGTGGCCGCCGGGGCCGTGCTCACGCTGGGGCGCCGGACGACCGCCAGCGGCGTGGGCACCGGCTGGAGAACGACCGACGGCTGTGCCTCGACGGGGCGCAGGCCCAGCGGCGCGGACGTGACCGCGGCCCGCCGTCGGTGGTAGCGCCTGGCCCGCAGCACGTCGACCAGCATCGCCGGGGTGTGTCGGCTCACCCGGAACGTCCCACCGGCCATCTCCGACCAGCGGACGGGCACCTCCGTGATCCGGTAGCCCATCGACCGCGCCAGTGAGAGGACCTCGACGTCGAACCCGAAGCCGGTCGACCTGGACAGGCTGAACAACAGTTTCGCCTCGGCGTGGCGGAACGCCTTGAAGCCGCACTGGGTGTCGGCGACGTCCAGCGCCGTGAACGTGCGGGTGATCTGGTTGAACGCCCAGCTGCCCATCCGCCGGCCGTTCGAGCGGACCGTGCTGCCGCCGATGCGGCGTGATCCCAGCGCCACCTCGGCGTCCTGCAGGGCGGCGAGCAGCAACGGGAGATCGTTCACGTCCGAGGCCATGTCGGCGTCCATGAACACGATCGACGCGCCCCGGGCCATCGCGACCCCGGTCCGCACGGCCGCGCCCTTGCCGGAGTTCCAGGGGAGCTTCACGACATGCGATCGCGGGAACCCGCTCAACAGCTGCTGGGCGACCTCGGCGGTGCGGTCCGTACTGCCGTCATCGACAATGATCACTTCCGCGCCGGCGAGCCTGCCCAGCACGGAGGTGAGACGAGGCAGCGACTCCGGGAGCCGGTGCGCCTCGTTGAAGGCGGGGATGACGATACTGACGGGAACGTGGTCCAAGAGTCACTCCCAAGCTGGGTCGGCAGCGACAGAGGCAATTGTGATCGCCTGCCGATCTCGAGGTACTTCGGGCCGCCCGATGCCCGGCCGAAGTGTCGTCGATGCGACATCGCCAAGCCGTCAGGATTTGAGACGCCGTACCGGATGCGTGTCCGGCGGCTAACGACGCACCGACCGGCGGCCGACAGCATGCCAAAACCTCTGGACGGCGCATGACGGGGGCCGGGGGCCGGACCCGTGCCCGGCCCGCTCCGGCGGTCGGCGTCACGGTCCGCGTCCACTCGGAGTGTGAGCGCTCACTGGGACACCTCCGAGAATTCGCCGCGACACCGGATCCGAATACCGTCACTACAACCTCACAATCGGTAGCATCACCATCGGCTTCGCTGTCAGGACACCATCCCGTGAGCACGACTGTCCGCCCACGCGGTGGCAGCGCCCCACGCGTACGCCCATGGCATCCTCCCGCAGGCACGATCCCCTCCTTCGCCCGCCACCCTGACATCGCCCCGACGCACATCCGACAGTCCACGGTTCGTCACACCACGACCGCTCCTCCCCCGGGCGGGGAGGGCACGGTACCGCCTGGAAAGCCGCGACCCGCGGGGTTGCGCCCCCAACGCCGGCCGGGCCGGCGGCCGACTTCCGCTGACTTCCGCCGTGACGATCGTCCGTTCTCCCGCTTTCACATTCGGCATTATGCGATCATGAAGCTCCGATCGGTTTCGGCGCGGGCCCGCACTATGTGACCGACATCCCGGGCCACGTCCGGCCATCCGGTACGCATGAGCCGGACCCGCCGTCACCTCCGAATACGCGAAAAAGCCATAATCATTCATCCTTCGACTGATCCATGACATCCCGCCAATATCAGGCGACAACCAGACGATACCCGCTCCCCGCCGGCACGCCCCCGGCCGGGTGGTGACGACCGGCAACCGGGCGGGCACCGCACCGCGCGCTTCAGCGGATACGACAAAGCGGGTGCTCCGCCCATGCGAGCACCCGTCCGACGGCGTCGGGCCGCTCCCGATACTGCTCACGGACACCTCCGGCACCGGATCAGCCGAATGGCGATCCGAGCGGGTCCGTCCCCGGCCTTTCCCAGCTCCGGCGGGCACGGCCGCCGACGGGATTCTCCCGGTACGTCACGGGAGCCGGAGGCGATACCCGATCACGTTTCTCCGCGCACCCGGCGCGCCACCTCCCCGCCCACCGTCGCGCCCCGACATATACCCCGGACAAAAACAGGGAACCCCCGCCGCCAGGAATTCGTCCAGTTCCCCCGACAAACGTCGACGCATCTGCGCTGAAAGTATCGTGGAGGTGAGATCCGCCAGTTTCCGCGGGCCCGACCGGGGCACCCGGCGCGGACGGTACACAACGGTCCCCCTGGCCAGGCCGCCCGGGCCGGGGCACCCTGGATCCGGTGGGCGCCCACATGGGCACCGCGGGAGGGACAGGTGATGACGCAACGCCGTCAGTTCGACAGGCCCGGCCCCGGGGGCGACCCTGGCAGCGTCTCGTCCGGCGACAGCACGCCCGACAGCGGCAGGTCCGACAGCGGCACGGCCGCGGACGGGCCGGGCCCGCGGCCGACCGCCCCGGACCACCCCGGCAGCGGTCAGCAGGGCCAGCAGGACAGGACCGGCCGCCGCCGCAACACCGGCGATCCCGGCCTGCGCGCGCTGATCGGCGCCGGCCGGTCACGGCTGCCTCCGGGGACGGCGATGCGAGCCCGCGACATCGCCCGCCCCGACCCCGACGACCTGGCCGAGGCCGAGCGCAGCGTTGTCATCCGCCGGCGCCCGTGGACGGATCCGACGGCCGCCACCCCCCGGGGGCAGCGTCGGCGTTAGAACGTCGGCGTCAGGGAGCCAGCGGCGCCGACGGCACCGGAACCTCACCGGTCCGCTCGTAGGAAGAGATCATCCCGATCCGCCGGACATGACGCTGTTCGGCGCTGAACGACGTCCGCAGGAACGTCTCGACGAAGTCCACGGCCTCGGGGACGGTGTGCAGCCGGGCACCGAGACTGATCACGTTGGCGTCGTTGTGCAGCCGGGCGAGCCGGGCGGTCTCGGTGCTCCAGACCAGCGCCGCGCGCACCCCGGAGACCTTGTTCGCGCAGATGACCTCGCCGTTGCCGGAACCGCCGAGAACGATGCCGAAGGCGTCCGGCTCGCCCGCGGCCGCCACGGCGGCGGCAAGCACGTACGGCGGGTAGTCGTCGTCCGGGTCGTAGGTGGCAGGCCCGTGGTCGACCGGGGTGTGCCCCTGCTCGGTCAGCCACGTGATCAACGAGGCCTTCAGGTGGAAGCCCGCGTGGTCGGAACCAAGATGAACGCGCATGGGTGGAAATGATGCCCGCCCCCTGCGCTGCCCATGCCGGCCCCCGTCGAAAAGGAGGACAACGCACCCACCGGGCCGGGCTCCCATCCGGATCGGGCCGCGCACGGCGCGGTCCGGCCGGACCGCCGGCACCGCCCGGTCGAACACGGGTACCGCCCGGCCGAACGGTCGGGTACCGCTCAGCCGAGCGGGGACTCAGTCGAAGATGGGAGGGAGGTCCCGGGTGCGCTTGAGCTCGTAGAAGCCGGGCGTGCCGGCGACGAGCAGCACCCCGTCCCAGAGCCGCCCGGCGGCCTCGCCCTTCGGCGACGGGGTGACGACCGGGCCGAAGAAGGCCGTGTCCCCCACCGCGATCACCGGGGTTCCGACGTCCATGCCCACCCGGTCCATGCCGTCGTGGTGGCTGGCCCGCACCGCCTCGTCGAACTCGTCCGAGGTGGCCGCGTCCACGAGGTCCGTGGGCAGCCCGGCCTCGGTCAGCGCGGCGGCGAAGGTGTCGGCGTCCCACTCCGCCTTCTCCAGGTGACGGCGCCGGCCCAGCGCCGTGTAGAGCGGGAGCAGCACCTCGTCACCGTGGCGTGCCGCGGCGGCGACACTGATCCGCACCGGCCCCCACGCGCGCTTCATCCCCTCCCGGTACCGCTGCGGGAGGTCCTCCCGGCCCTCGTTGAGAACGGCGAGGCTCATCACGTGCCAGCTGAACCGCACCGGCCGTACCTGTTCGACGTTCAGCGCCCAGCGCGACGTCAGCCACGCCCACGGGCAGCTCGGGTCGAACCAGAAACCGGCCTGCGCGGGAGCGGACGGGTCGGGAGAGCCGGCAGGTCCCGGTTGCGCTCCGGAGGCAGGTGACGGGCGTGTGGACACGGTCTCGATCCCGGGCTGTGTGGTCACAAGTCACTCCTGATCACCAGAAACGGGCACGCCGGCAGGACGATCATGGGTGCCGCGCCGCCGGAAGGCCCGGGTTCATCGGTCACTCAGGCCCAACCATCAGGGGCGGGTGGCTACTTCCCGGATCGGGCGAGATAGCTCGCGACCCTGTTGACCACCGCCACGAACGGCACGGCGGCGACCGCTCCGGGGATGCCGGCAAGCACCCCGCCCGCGGACAGTGAGACGACGATCGCCAGCGGATGCAGCCGCACCGCCCGCCGCATGACCAGCGGCTGGAGCAGATGGCCTTCGATCTGCTGCACGGCGAGCACCACGCCGAGGATGACCAGCGCGGGTACCAGGCCGTTGGAGACGAGCGTGACCAGGATGGCCGCCACGCCCGCCACCGTCGCGCCGACGATCGGGATGAACCCCCCGAGAAAGGTCAGCAGTGCCAGCGGCGCGACCAGGGGAACCCCGACGACCAGCAGGCCGATGGTGATGCCGATCGCGTCCACCAGCGCGACGAACATCGTCCCGCGGATGTATCCGGTGACGGTCGCCCACGCCTCCTTCCCCGCGCCCCGGACCCGTTCCTCGGTGCCAGGGGGGAAACGGGTCACGATCCAGTCCCAGATCCGGTCACCGTCGTGGACGAAGAAGAAGGTCGCGAACAGGGTGAGCAGGATGCCGGTGAGCACCTCCGCGGCGACCGTGGCGCCGGAGAGCACACCGGAGACCAGCCGTCCCCGGTTGTTCGCCAACGTCCTGGTGATGTCGTTGGTGAGATCGTCCAACTGGCTCTGTGACAGGTGCAGCGGGCCGTCCCGCAGATAGTCGCGGACCTGCTCCACACCCTGGCTGACCTGGTCGGAAAGGCTCGGGAACTCGTTGGCCGCGTTGAAGCCGACGCCCACTCCGGCGCCCGCCACCAGAATCAGGAAGCCGAAGACGGTCACGAAGGACGACACCAACTTGGGCACCCCGTGCCGGCGCAGCCGCATCGCCGTCGGGTAGATCAGGGCGCTGACGAGCAGACCGGCGATCACCGGGATCACCACGACGCGGACGCGCCCGATGACGATCATGAGTATGTAGATCGCCACGCCGATGACGAGCAGGCGCCACGACCATCCGGCGGCCACCCGCAGGGATACCGGCACGTGCGGATCACCCGTTCCGGCCGAGGCGGCGGTTCCCGCCGCCGGGGCGTCCGTTCGTGGCGGGGTGCCGGGTCCCGCGGCCGGGGCGGGAGGACCGCTTGGCGGGACGACCGGGCCCGGCGCCGCGACGTCCGCCGCCGCGCCGGCGGGGACAGTGCTGGACTGGGCGGCGGCGTCCGACGGCACCGCGTCCGGACTCGGACTGTTCACGGACTCCGTCTCCGGGGGCGCTGCTGCCTGCGCAGCAGGCACCTCCGGGGGCGGAGCCTGCGGAGGGTCCGTCTGCGGAGCCGAAGCGTCCGGAGCTGAAACGTCCGAGGGCGGGTTTTCCGAGGGCGGGGGTTCAGTGGCCGGTACCCGCGTGTCCGGCGCGGGGTCATCCGGACGGGCCCGGCGTCCGCGACCGATCCTCCACTTCACGGGAGCTCCCGGTCCGCCGCCACGGTGGCCTCACTGATCAAACCCGTCACCCGCTGTGCCCCTTCCCCGGCGTCAGCCCCCGCGGTGCCACCTTCGTTCCCGTGCCACCCTGCCCGACAAGCCGGGCGTCGGCTCCGCAAACACTGYTCGAATCCCCCGTATCAAACCCGACAGCGGACGAGCTGGACAGTCGTGCGCCGTCATCGGGCAGGTCCGGGTGGAGCCGGTACGACCAGTGCGGAAGGCATGGGAGACTGGAAAGCCGTCGGGCTCTCTCCGTCGCGCCGACCGGCCCACCAGGCCGGGACGTTCGACGCCTCGTCCCGGACCGAACAGACTCGGGCCGGCGGGCTGGAGCCAACAGAGCCCACGGAGCAACCGGACATCGTCCGTCCACCGCCGCTGGATCGAAAGGACCTGTGTGTCAGCCAACAACCTCACCCGCGACGAGGCGCGTGAGCGCGCCCGGCTGCTCAATGTGTCCTCCTATGAAGTGAACCTCGACCTGACCAGCGGTGACACAACGTTCGCGTCACGGACTGTGGTGCATTTCACCAGCACTGAGCCGGGCGCCTCCACCTTCATCGAACTGACCGCCCCGACCGTGCGCGCGGTGACCCTCAACGGCCGCGCGCTGGACCCGGCCGAGGCGCACGACGGCAACCGGATCGCCCTGACGGACCTGCGGGAGGCCAACGAGCTGGAGGTGGTGGCCGACTGCGCGTACTCGAAGACGGGTGAGGGGCTGCACCGGTTCGTCGACCCGGTCGACTCCGCCGTCTACCTGTACACGCAGTTCGAGACCTACGACGCRCACCGCATGTACGCCTGCTTCGACCAGCCGGACCTCAAGGCGGTCTTCAAGCTGTCGGTGGTGGCGCCGTCGGAGTGGCGCTGCATCTCCAACGGCCGGTATCTGGAGACCACCGACGCCGGCGAGGGCCGGACCTTCTGGCTGTTCGAGCCGACACCGGTCGTCTCGACCTACATCACCGCGCTGGTCGCCGGCCCCTACCACGAGGTGCGCGACCATCACGACGGGATCGACCTCGGCCTGTACTGCCGGCGGTCGCTCGCCGAGTTCCTCGACCCCGAGGAGATCTTCACCATCACCAGGGCCGGGTTCGACTTCTACCACCGGGTGTTCGACTACCGGTACCCGTTCGGCAAGTACGACCAGCTCTTCGTCCCGGAGTTCAACGCCGGGGCGATGGAGAACGCCGGCTGCGTGACCTTCCTGGAGGACTACGTCTTCCGCGCGAAGGTCACCGAGGCCCGCCGGGAGCGCCGGGCCGAGACGATCCTGCACGAGATGGCGCACATGTGGTTCGGCGACCTGGTGACGATGCGCTGGTGGGACGACCTGTGGCTGAACGAGTCGTTCGCCACGTTCATGTCGGTGCTCGCCCAGGTGCGCTCGACCCGGTTCACCAACGGCTGGACGACGTTCGCGAACGCCGAGAAGGGCTGGGCCTACCGGCAGGACCAGCTCTCCTCCACCCACCCGATCGTCGCCGACGCCCCCGACATGGAGGCCGTGCGCACCAACTTCGACGGCATCACCTACGCCAAGGGCGCCTCCGTCCTCAAGCAGCTGGTGGCCTGGGTGGGGCAGGAGGAGTTCCTCACCGGCCTGCGCTCGTACTTCCGCCGCTACGAGTACGGCAACACCTCCCTGCGCGACCTGCTCGACGAGCTGGAGAACGCCAGCGGCCGTGACCTGACGGTGTGGTCGGCGGACTGGCTGGAGACCACCGGCGCCAACACCCTGCGGCCCCGGTTCGAGACCGACTCCTCGGGGCTGTTCACCACCTTCGACGTGGTGCAGGAGCCGGCGTCCTCGCCGGCGACGGCGAGCGCGACCCTGCGGCCGCACCGGCTGGCGATCGGCCTGTACGACCGCGCCTCCGACGGGTCGCTGCAACGCCGCGAGCGCGTCGAGCTCGACGTGGTCGGCGCGCTGACCGAGGTGCCGAAGCTCGTCGGGGCCCGGCGGCCCGACCTGGTGCTGCTCAACGACGACGACCTCACCTACGCCAAGGTCCGCCTGGACGACCGTTCGCTGGCCACCCTGATCGACTCGATCGGGACGATCCGCGAGTCACTGCCACGCACCCTGTGCTGGGCCGCCGCCTGGGACATGACCCGGGACGCGGAGCTGGCCGCGCGCGACTACGTCAAGCTCGTGCTGTCCGGGGTGGCCGCCGAGGACGACATCGGCGTCGTCCAGTCGCTGCTGGCAAAGGCCCAGCTCACCATCAACACCTACGGGGATCCGGCGAACCGGACGCGGGCCCTGCGCGAGCTGTCCGCCCGCGTCGAGGAGCTGCTGCGCGCCGCCGCGCCCGGCAGCGACCTGCAACTGGTGCACGCGACCACGTTCGCCCACGCCGAAGAGCCCGACCAGGTCGCACGGATTCGCGCGATCTTCGAGGGCGCCGACGTCGTCGACGGCCTCGTGCTGGACACTGAACTGCGCTGGACGCTGCTGATCCAGCTGGTGGCGCGCGGCGTCTACGGCCTCGAGGAGATCGAGGCCGAACTCGCCCGCGACCGGACGGCGACCGGCGAGAAGCGGGCCGCCACCGCCCGCTCGGCCCGTCCGACCGCTCAGGCGAAGGCCGCCGCCTGGTCAGCGGCGATCGACTCCGACACGCTGTCGAACCACCTGCTCGTGGCGACCCTGGGCGGTTTCTGGATCCCCGGCCAGGAGGAGCTGACCCGGCCGTACGTGAGCCGGTTCTTCGCCGAGATCGGCGAGATCTGGCGGACGAGGACCTTCGACACCGCTCAGACGATCACGCAGATGCTCTTCCCGTCCGCGATCGTCGAACCGGCGACGGTGGACGCGGTGGACGCCTACCTGGCCGAGGCCGACCCCGGCCCCGCCCTGCGCCGGGCCCTGGTCGAGGGCCGCGACGGCCTGCTCCGCGCCCTGCGCGCCCGCGCCAAGGACGCCGAGGCCGCCGCCAGTTCCTGATCCCACCGATCCCACTGATCCCACTGAAACATCCACAACCAGACGCCGCGAACACCGATAACGAAGACCATCCGGACCGCACGCTCCGCGGCTTGGCGGGGTGCTTGGAGGGGTGGGCACGACTCCACCCCTCCAAGGCCAAGAGCCTCCACCAGGTCCGGGGCGGCCCCGTTTCCACTTGACCATGCCTGCAAAATGTAGGCATCATGCAGGCGTGACGATTGCAATCACGATACGTGACGTTCCAGAGGACGTGCGAGACGCGCTGGGTGAAGACGCCCGTCGGCAGGGGCAGTCCCTGCAGGCATTCCTGCTGGGCATGCTCACCCGTCAGGCGCGGTTCGCGCAGAACCAGCGGATACTCGCGGCGGTCGAACGTGAGCTCGCGGGTGGCGACGGAGCCGGCCCAGATGCACCTGACGCCGCGCAGGTCCTCGCGGCCGCCCGCGCCCAGCGTGACGGCGGCCGGCCCGACAGCGACAGCGCCGGTTGATCGTCATTGACGCGTCCGTCCTGGCGAACGCGCTGGTCTACGCCGACGAGCGCGGCCAGCGGGCACGGGTGGCGCTGGGACACGACACCGAGTGGGCGGCACCCGAACACTGGATGGTCGAGGTCTTCTCTGTGATGCGTGGCCTCACGCTCGGTAAGAAAATCAGTGAAGAGCGGGCGCGTAGCGCCATCGCCCGGCTTCCTCATCTCGGGGTGGACCATGTCCGTATCGATGCGCTGCTGCCTCGCATGTGGCAGCTTCGATCCGGGATCAGCGGCTACGACGCGGCGTATGTAGCGCTCGCCGAAGCGCGCGATCTCGCGCTGCTGACTTCCGACAGCCGGCTGGCCCGCGCCGCGATGCCCTTCTGCGCCGTACGGCTGGTGGAATAGCCATACGGCCGTGGAACAAGCTGTGGCCAGCCGGTGGCAGGCTGCGGAGTCCCATCGGGAGTCCCCCATCGGGAGTCCCATTGCGGGGCGGCACACTACAGACTTCCGCGCCCTGCGCACCCGCATCAAGGACGCCGAAGCCACCGCCGGCTCCTGAACCAGCCGACGACGGGAACCGCAACCGCTCCGGCGGAGCACCTGGCGGGCACGTGACCAGCGGGCCCGCCGCAACACCCAAGACCAGACRCCGCTGACGCCGACAGCGATGGCGATACCCCACCGGGTGGTGCCACACCCGCGGACGCCACCCGGTGGAGCAGCCCTCCCCGCGTCCCGGGTACAGCTTTCGCGTCGCCGACATCGCGGAGCCCAAGCCCACAGCGCCGGTCCTCCCGAACGTATCGGGAACAGTTCCCGTACCAGCAGTATCCGGCCCTGGCCATCAGGCTGAAGCCGATCCGTCGGAGCGCGGCGACCCCTCGCGCACCCCATGGGTGCCGTGGGTGATATTTTCCGCCGCAATGGGGGACTTGAGCGACGGCGGTCCGATGACAGAACAGCAGATCAGGCCGAACCTGCACGCCTCGGCCGAGAAGCACCTTGGCAGTGGCCCGACGGCGGAACACCTGGACCAGGAACCGGCACCGCGATGGGATTTCTTCATCTCCTACGCCAGCGCCGACGAGCCCTGGGCGGAGTGGGTGGCCTGGCAGCTGGAGGCCACCGGGCTACGTGTGATGCTCCGGGCGTGGTACTTCGTCCCTGGGGCGAACTGGATAGATCTGATGCGGCAAGGAGTCAGCAAAAGCGATCGCGTCATCGTCCTGCTGTCCCACGCCTATCTGAATTCGATCTACAACCAGACGGAGTGGCGAGTCGTATGGGCGGCTGATCCGTCCGGGGAGAAGCGCAAACTGGTGCCGCTCCGAATCGAGGGCTGCGAGCCTCCCGAACTGCTCCACCAACTGGTCTCCGTCGATCTGTTCGATGTCGACCAGCATACCGCCCGCAAACTGCTGCTCCCCGTCGCCCACGACAAGCGGGAGAAGCCCGTCACCGAACCCCCATTCCCCGGCAACAACAAACGGGAGAAGCCCGTCACCGAACCGCCCTTTCCTAGCGGCCCGATCACACTCCCGCCCCAGACACGAGACAAGCTGGAATCCCCCGCCCCCGGGCCCGCTGACCCTCCTGAACCGCCTAACTCGATTTCGGGGAGCCCTGGGCGGTGGATACGCCGACGACGGGTACAGGTTGCGTTCGTCCTGGTACTCGCGCTCTTGGCAGGCGCGGTCGTCTGGCTGATCCTCCGCCCGACCGGTGACCCTGCTTGCAGGTCGCAAGGGACAGAGGTCTCGCTCTCCTGGATCGACGGCGAGTGCGTCGGATACAGTGCCAGAGATTTTAAGTTCGGAGAGGGCGGAGATAGGGATACGGACCCTCCCAGCCTGTCCGAGGTACAGGAAAAAATCTTCGCCCAGAACAGCTGCGCCGAGAAGCTGCGAGATATTTCTAACCAGCGACGCCCGTTCGTCACGCTGATTTATTTTTCGGCACTGACCAGGCCCCGGGAAGCGGGCCGGGACTGGGCCAAGGGAAGTGTCGCCGAGCTCACCGGGATGCTGACCTGGCAGCGACACCTCAACGTCATACGCGAGGATAAAGGAGCGTGCGAGCCCAACGACCGCCGGGAACGGAGCGATGACCTCCCCATACTGCGCGTCGTCGTTGCCAACGGCGGCTCCGAAATGAAGTACGCCTCCGAGGTTGTGAAAAGACAGATCATTCCGTTCGCCACCCGCCGTGAGAATGGCGTCCTTGGCGTCATCGGCATGGATCGCAGCACCGCCGCTACCGAGCAGGCCATCAGGGAGCTGGGTCGGAAAAAAATCCCCGTCATAGCCACGTCCCTTACCGGGGACGGCATGAAGGAATTCTCGCCGCTGTATTTTCAAATGGCCCCAGAAAACGAACGCCAGGCTCTTCTGGTAGCCATGTATGCGATCAAGAACAAGAAAAACAGGGTGAGTGTCTACTATCCGAGGAAGAGCGGCGATAACACCGCGGACGCGATGCCGGATATCGACAACCGGTACCTGTACACCCTTGTCCGGGATCTCAGAAACGAAATCGGGAAGACCTCGGCCCGATCGGTGGACAACAGATCGCTCACACTCGACCTGCGCGGCTGGAACAGCGAGCTCACCGACCGGGAGCTGCAGGCATGGCTCAGAAGTGAATGCGCGAAGCAGAACACGGACGATCTGATCTTCTATGCCGGCTGGGGAGACGACTTCGGTGATTTTCTCGATGGCATGGAAAACTGCCTCGACAAGGAAAAGGAAGGCCTGTTCGTCCTTGGCGACGACTCGGTCTCGTACTACGTCACCGGTAACGCCGGAAAAGACGACGGCAACGTCACCTTCCGATATGTGTCGATGGGCGCCCCGGTAGCGCTCGCCCGGGAAAGTTGCTCMTTCGGCACACTGGACAGTTACTATCAGCAGGGAAAAGCGCCGCTGGCGAGTAGCAATGCACTCCGAGAGTTCTGCACACGCTTGAACGACATGTACGAGAAAACAGGGGTCGAGCGCCCTGGGACGCTCTGGCCGGATGAGAACATCGGCCTCTCCTACGATGCCGTCAAGGTCTTCGTTGACGCGGTCCATACGACCCACGGCGAGATTGACATCGATAAGATAGTAAGGGCAGTGAGCCAGGAACCGCGGGAAGGCGCCACCGGAACCCGGGACTTCCGGGTCTCACAAACATCCACGGACAGGCAGCTCACCATCATCCGCGTCAATCGTCAAGATCATGATATACCCAGACCTGGGCCACCGGGAGAATCTCGGATCGACGCGGAGGAAAACGACAGTGAGCCGTGCAAGTTCGCGATTGTCGGCATCCAGCCGAGGACGGTCGACTGCTACGGGAATCCGGTGGAGCCGCTGGGCGGTTGAGCCGCCGGATGGACGAGCCGGTGGTGTCCCGTTCGGCTGAGGATCCTCCGCCCAGCCGAACGGGACGCCGGGATTCACCGGTCGATGCGGTCGAGTCAGGTGCGGAAGGGGCCAGTGATCTCGAAGGTGATGCCGCCGGAGGCGGAGCCGGTGGTGCCTCGCTGGGAGGAGAAGTACAGCCGCTGGCCGTTCGGGGTGAAGGCGGGGCCGGTGATTTCGGACGAGTTGTGGCCCACCAGGCGCAGGAACGGGGCCACGATGTCGTCCGGGGTGATGATGCAGATCTCCAGGTTGCCGCCGTCCTCGGCGACGTACAGGTCGCCGTATGTCGACCCGGTGATGTTGTCGACGCCGGTCAGCGGGGCGGGGCCGGGAGACACCAGCGAGTCGTCATAGGCGAGTTCGAAGGTGTTGGTGTCGACGTGCAGCTCCCACACCCGGTTGTCGCCCTTGGTGGTGAACCAGACGGTGTTGTTCGCGTAGTGGACGCCCTCACCGCCGTTGAAGTGCTTCGCGCCGGCGACCTGGTTGCGGGTGGCGGTCGGTGAGCCGTCCACGTCCGGAACGGTCTGCCAGCTGAACGTCCCGGACGTGCCGCTGCCGGCGACCAGCACCTCAAGGGTGCCCGCGGAGAGATTTCCCCAGGTGGTCGGGCGGAATCGGTAGAAACAGCCGTTGGTCTCGTCCTCGGTCAGATAGATGGCCTGGCGAACGGGGTCGGCCGCGGCCGCCTCGTGCTTGAAACGGCCCATTGCCGGGCGGCTCACCGCGGACGCGCCGGTGCTCGGATAGGTCTCCCACACCCGTCCCGAGGAGGTTTCCTCGCAGGACAGCCAGGTGCCCCAGGGGGTCGCCCCGCCCGCGCAGTTGGAGCTGGTGTTGGAAAGAATCTGCTGGGCGGAGGTGATGGTGCCGCTGGAATTGAACCGCAGCACCGAGACGCCACCGCCGCTGCTGCCGACCTCGGAGTTCGACGCGTATATCCAGCCCGTACCGTCCGGGAAGACAGCACCGCCGTCCGGGGCATTGTGCCAGGTGTAACCGGTTCCGGAGACCACCTGGCTGGAACGGGCGACGATACGGCTGGTGAAACCGGAGGGCAGCATGACACCGTTGGCGTCGGCGGACAGCAGCGACCCGTAGGGGCTGGCCCCGTTCTGGGCGGGAGCGGCCAGAGCCGTGTCCCACATCGCTCCAGAGAAGGCAAGGGCACCCGCTCCGGCGATAGCGGAACGCAAGAACGTTCGCCGTTCCATTGCTGACCTCCAAAATGCTGCGACGGCACYGGGCCGAATACGGTGGATTTACCGGCCTTTCAGCACTGTTCAGCACCGTCAGGGACCCCGCCGGACGGGATTGTCCGGGCCGTCGGTAACACTAGGACGAAACCGGCGGACGTAGGAGGAACATGGCGATGAACATCAGGAAACCGTCCGAAAACAACATGGAAAAGAAATGGAAAGGAAGGCGCCGGCCGCCGGCGGGCCCGTACTAGTTTGCTGTCAGCCAATGTTCGCCCTGTCCGCCACGCCCGGGCGGGGCCCCTGGYAGCGTTGCCAGAATCCTTGGGTAGCGCTGCTACACGACGGTTCCCGACTCCTTGCCGGGAGCACCTGGACACGACGGCCAGAGCAGGCACCGACTGACGCGGGATCAGGAAGAACGAACGGGGATCGCGAAATCCGCGGGACCCGGACAAACACGGCCGTCCACCGCGCGCGGAAAAAGATCGCGTGTTCTTCGGCTGTTCGGGAGGCCGCTGAACAACGACGCCTGTTCTGTCCGCGGGAAAGCTGGTGACGTCAACCGGGACATGTTGGCCGCGGCCCGACCGGGCATGGCGCCGGCCTACGACCCCGGAGCGGGCCTGGCATACAACATCGCGATCGTGCCTACCACGACACGATCGCGATTCGCGACGGTGCACGACATCCGACAAGCTGTGTCCGACAAGCTGTTGTCCAACAGCCGCTGCCCCAGAAGCCGCTGCCCGGCAGCAAGCCGCCTCAGAGCGAGGCCAACACCCTGCTCGGCCCGCTGTGGGAGGCGGACGGGTCGGGGCCGGCGGCGTCGGCCAACTGGCGCAGGCCGTTGACGATCCCGTTGACGATGTCGCCGAGGGCGAAACTGGAGGTCATCGTCAGGACAGCAAGCCCGGCGGCCTGGTCGGTGACGCGCCATCTGGCCCCCCGCGTCGTCCCGATGTGGACGAACCGCTGGCCGGGAGAGACCAGGATGGCGACAGCCGGATCGCTCGGGCGTGCCACCAGGTTGGCCAGCAGCCGTTCGGCGAACAGCGCCGGGTCGTCGTCGACGGCGCCCACCCGGACGGCGAACCGGATGCCGGTGCGGGCCTGCGCCGCCGCCCGCGCCCGTTCGAGCCGGTCGCGCTGCTCCCAGGTGAAGGGCTCACCAGCTGCCACTGGCACCGCCCGCGCCGGGTGAGGCCACGTGCGGGTGCTCACCTTCGGCGGCGGCCGCGGGCGGATCCCCGACCCAGACCTCGTCATGCTCCCAGGACCGCCCCGGCCGGTAGCGGRACGGGCCGCTGCCCCGGCTCGACAGCAGCGTGAGCCCGATCGCGACCAGGAACCCGCCGATGATCGTCCCGCCGTAGACGGCCCAGGCCTCCAGCGGCGTGAGCGGATCGGGACTGTACCGATCCCCGATGTCCTGCGCCAGGGCGGCGCCGCACATCGCGGGAAGAGCGAGAACAGCCAGCGTCACGACGGTGAGTACGCGGCGGGTGGTGGTCAGCCGAGGACGTCGACGAGTCACGTTGCGAAGGTTACCGGGTGATTGGCCCATGGTCGCCTGAAACCGAGCCCAGGCGGTACGCCCCGCCACGGCAGCCCAGCCCGACCACGGCCTGATATTACTTTACGTAGCAAAATCCATCGTCTGCTGTCGCCGTCGGTCACCGTCACGCCCGCCGGGCCTGTTCGCGCACCTGGGCGAGCAGCCCGGCCAGGCGGTGTACCCGCGGGTCGGCCCGCAGCCGCTCCACGGTGACGGGCCGGCCGTCGGCGTCGGTCACCGGCAGCCGCCAGTTCGGGTACGCGTCCACGGTGCCGGGCAGGTTCGGTTGACGCAGGTCACCCAGGGCGTCGCCCGGCGCCGCGAGCACGATCCGTGCCGGCGAGCGGACAAGCAGGCCGTGCAGGGCGAAAGCGACCTCGCGCAGCACCGACCGGTCGAGATCGTCCACGGCGGTGGGAGCCACGGTCAGCAGGCCCTCGGCCCGTAGCAGCGCGATCAGCGCGTCCCGTTCCCGCCGCCATGCCCGCAGCTCGGCATCTGGTGAGTGTCGCAGCAGGCCACGGCGGGCCCGGACCCGCACGTGCGCGCCGGTGAGGTAGCCGGCGACGGTGGGCAGGTCGTGGGTGGTGATGCTCGCCATCGCCGGTTCCCGCCAGCGGCGCGGCGGCAGCGGCTCACCGTCAGCGTCGCGTTCGAACCAGGCGACGGTCGAGCCGAGCACCCCGGCGCGGGCCAGCCGCGCCGCGACCGAGGACTCGACCGTGCCGAGATCCTCACCGACGACGAGCGCCCCGGCCCGGGCCGCCTCGAGTGCGAGCAGTCCGAGCATGGCGTCGGCGTCATAGCGGACGTAGGTACCGCGGGCCGCGGAGTTCCCGGCCGGGATCCACCACAGCCGGAACAGGCCGAGGATGTGGTCGACCCGGATGCCGCCACCCCGGCGGAGCACGGCGGCGACCATCTGCCGGAACGGCGCGTAGCCGGTCTCCGCCAGCCGGTCGGGCCGCCACGGCGGCAGCGCCCAGTCCTGGCCCTGCTGGTTGAACCCGTCCGGGGGCGCGCCCACGGTCGCGCCGGCGGCGAAGACGTCCCGCAGCGCCCAGGCGTCCGCGCCACCCGGATCCACGCCGACCGCGAGGTCGTGCACGATACCGACGGTCATCCCGGCGTCGCGGGCGGCTGCCTGCGCGGCCGCGAGCGCGGCGTCGCAGGCATGCTGCAGCCAGCGGTGGAAGGCGACCCGTTCCCGCAGCTCGACGCGGGCGGCGGCGACGGCGGGGCTGTGCGGGTCGCGCAGGTGCGCCGGCCAGCGCCGCCAGTCCGGGCCGTGCCGTTCGGCAAGAGCGCACCAGGTCGCGAAGTCGGTGAGGCCGTCGTGCCCCGTCTCCGGTCCGTCCGCCTCGCCGGGCCCGGAGACCTCGCCGGATCCAGCGACCTCGCCGGGCCCGGAGGCACTGAACAGCAGCTCCAGGGCGGCGAGCTTGGCCCGCCATACCGCGTCCCGGTCCAGCAGCCCGGCGCGGCCCGCGGCCGGCCCGGCCTCCCCCGGGTCGTCCCCCGCCAGCCCACCATGTTCCGGCCTGCTGTCCGCGGGTTCGGCGGCCACCAGCCCGGTATCCGCGGGCTCGCCGTCCCGCGGCTCGTCCGCCGGCGGTGGGTCGGCGGCGGCCGCGGCGCGGGCGGTGGCGGCAAGCTGGTCGACCCGGGTCCGGGTGGCGGCGTCCGCCCGGGCGTATTCGGGCAGGTCCTGCGGACGCAGGTACAGCGGGGAGGCGAAGCGTCGGCTCGCCGGAAAGTACGGGGACGGTTCGACGGGAAACGTCGGGGCGGCCGCGTGCAGCGGGTTGACCAGCAGCACGTCGGCGCGCCCGCCCTCCTCGCCGCCGGACCAGGCCGCGAGGTCGGCGAGGTCGGCGTAGTCGCCCATCCCCCACGAGCCGGTCGACCGCAGCGCGTACAGCTGGATCATCCATCCCCAGGCGCGGCCGGGAACGGCCCCGGCCGGGCCGGGCACCGCGTCCGGCACGACGACTAGCTGTGCCGTGGCCGTGACGGCACCGGCTTGCAGTCGCAGCACATGATCGCCCAGTGGCAGGCCCGCGGGCAGGGCCAACGGGACGCCGAGGAGCTCCCGGCCGTCGACCCGCCGTCGCCCGACGGTCGCACCCCATCCGGTGAGGTCGCGGCGCCCACCGTCCTCGAGCTCCAGCTCGGCGACGGGGACCGTGCCGGCGGGCACTCGGGCGATCACCGGTGTGGGCGCGGACCGCCGGACGATCACACAGGCGGGCAGCGGACGCCGCCACGGCGCGTCACGAGCCGTGGCAAGAGCCGCGGCCGGGTCCGCCGTGTCGACGTCGAGCAGGCCGAGCACCGCCCGCACGACCTGCGGGTCGACGGTGACCTCCCGGTCGTCGGCGTCGACGTAACGGGTGGCGACGCCGTACACGTCCGCCAGCTCCGCCAGCGGAGGGTCGATGCCGCCTGCCCGGGCGGCGCGGCCATTCCCCGCAGCCTGGCCATCGGGGCCGCTGTCAGCACCGCTGCCGGCAGCGGTGCCGGTGCCGGTGCCCGGGCCGCTGCCGCTTCCTGCGCCGGTCCCCCTGTCGGTGCCGTTCCCGATACCGGCATCGGGGCCGGTGCCGGTATCTGAGCCGCCGCTACTGTCAGTGCTGCTGTCGGTGCTGCTGTCGCTGTCGTCAGAGGCCACGGCCGAATCCTCTCGCCCGCCGGGGCCCGTGGTCGGACGCCCGGGCGAACCCGGCCGGCCCCGCCGAGCTGACCTCGTCCCAACCGCCGGGAAGGCCACCGTCACTGCCCACCTCGAACGGTGCCGACCACAACACGTCCCCGGGAACCGGCAGTGACAGCCGCATGCGCGCGCCTCCGCGTGGAGCCTCCTCGGCCCGCACGCTTCCGCCGTGCATGGCCGCGGCATCGGCGACGATGGCCAGACCCAGCCCGGAGCCGGGCAGCCCGCGCGCGGACGCGGCGCGGTAGAACCGGTCGAAGACCCGCAGGCGGTCCTCCGGCGCGATGCCCGGACCCTGATCGGTGACGACGACCTCGCCGTTCCCGACAGCCACCAGCACCTCGCCCTGCGGAGGGGAGAACTTCACCGCGTTGTCGAGCAGGTTCGTCACCGCCCGTTCCAGCATGTGCGGCCGCCCGTCGACAGGGGACGAGACCGCGGTCACCACGATCTGGACGTTCTTCGCCTTGGCCCGCCGGCGCACCCGCTCCGCCGCGGCATGGACGATCTCGGTCAGATCGGTGCGCTCCACGTCCTCGGGGGGAGCTTCGTCGCGGGCCAGCTCGACCAGCTCGCTGACCAGCCCGCTGAGCTCCCGGATCTGGGCGTCGACGTCGCGCAGCAGCGCGTCCCGGTCGTTCGCGGGCAGCGCGCGCTGTGGGTTGGCCTCCGCCCGCAACAGCAGTTCGATGTTGGTGCGCAGGCTGGTCAGCGGGGTGCGCAGCTCGTGGCTGGCGTCGTCGACGAGCTCGCGCTGGCGGGCCCGGGAGGCCTCCAGGGCCCGCAGCATGCTGTTGAGGCTGCTGGCCAGCCGGGCAATCTCATCACTGCCAGTGACAGGTATCAGCGCGGACAGGTCCTGGGTGCGGGCTACTTCCTCGGCGGCGGCCGCGGCTGCGTTCACCGGTTTGAGGGACGCCCGCGCGATCAGCCTGCCCAGCAGCACCGCCCCGGCCACGCCGGCCACGCCCACCCCCAGCAGGATCAGCCCGAGGGTGCGCAGCGTCCTGTCGACGTCGGCCATGGGTCGGGCCAGCTGGATCGCGCCCGGGGTGCGGCCGGGGACGAACAGCAGGGGAACGGTCGCCACCCGGTAACGCGCACCATCCACGGTGACGGTACGCAACTGTTTGTCCGTGACCCCTTCGGCCACGGCGAGGTCGGTGTCGTTCACCGGCAGCGTCACCGACTGCCCCGCCCAGGTGGCCGTGCTGCCGTCCTCGAGGATGATCTGGGCCGGCAGGCCGAAGTTGGATCCGGTCAGCCATCGCGGGCCTCGAACGCCCGGTGGCATGCTCGGCATGACCGTCCGGGCCACCGCCTGGGCCTGCTCGGTCAGCTGGTCGTCGATGGAGTTGTTGAGCACGATCCCGGTCGAGGCGAGCGCCACGCCCGCGACCACGGCCACGACGGCGGCCACCGCGACGCCGATCAGCACCACCATCCGGTTGCGCAGCGACAGATGGCTGTGTGCGAAACGCCGCCGCCAGGATGTCCTGTCCTCGGCGGCACGTCCGGGACTTCCGATTCCGGCCGTCTCCACCGGCGCCCCCTGCTGCCACCCGGTGGTGTCCGGGCCGGGCCAGGCACTCATCCTGACCGCGCCGTCATGCCGGCGCCTTCACAACAGGCCAGAGCGTGACCGGGCGAGACGTGACCGAGCGGGGCGCGACCGAGCGGGGAGCGACCGAGCGGGGCGCGACCGAGCGGGGCGCGACCGAGCGGGGCGCGACCGGCCAGGATGCGGCGGGCCGGGACGTGACGGGCCGGGAGCCGGCCCGGCCACGGCGGCCGGGACGTCGTCCGTGCCTGTCCAACGCTTCCTCCCGCCGTCCGTCACACCCGGGCCTGCCGTGTCACCGGCGGCCATACCCGCCCATACCGTCCTCGCATCGCACCATCCGTCACGCCGTACCGCCCGTCACGCCGTACCGTCCGCGGCGCGCTGCCGGTCATGCCGTCTCCCGCAGGACATAGCCGACCCCACGGACCGTGTGCAGCAGCCTGGGCTCGCCGCCGGCCTCCAGCTTGCGACGCAGATAGCTGACGAACACCTCAAGGGAGTTCGAGGACGGACCGAAGTCGTAGCCCCACACCCTCTCCATGATCGTCGAACGTGACAGCACCTGGCGCTGGTGGGCCAGGAAGAGCTCGAGCAGGTCGAACTCGGTCTTGGTGAGGGTCAGCTCACGGTCACCACGGGTAACCTGCCGGCTGCCCGGGTCGAGCCGGACGTCGGAGAACGTCAGCACCTGCGGCCGCCCCGGGCCGGGGCCGGCGGAGTCCGCGGACCCGCCGGCGGCCACCGCGGCGGCGCTGGCCGCCCGGGCCGACAGCGACGCCCGGCGGGTGAGGGCACGCAGCCGGGCGAACAGCTCCTCCAACGCGAACGGCTTGACCAGGTAGTCGTCGGCCCCGACGTCCAGACCGCTCACCCGGTCGGCAAGCCCGTCACGGGCGGTAAGCATGAGGACGGGTAGGTCGTCACCGCGGGCCCGCAGCCGCCGGCAGGCCTCCAGGCCGTCCACCCGCGGCATCATCACGTCGAGCACGACGATGTCCGGCCGGTCGCGGGTGACGGCGTCCAGCGCCTCGGCGCCGTCCTGGGCGGAGCTGACCTCGTAACCTTCGAACCTCAGCGACCGTTCGAGGGACTCCCGGACCGCCGGCTCGTCGTCGACCACCAGTACACGCACATCTCACAGTCTGCCCGGCCCACACCGTGGCGGAAGCCGGTGCGAGCAACTCTCAGCTTCGCCTACCGTGATCCTTATCAGCGGTTCAGCTACCAGCCGTGTACCGGCCGCGCTCCCGCCGGTCGTGCTCCCACCGATCACGCTCCACGGCCGTGCTCCCCCGGCAGCGCCGGCCCCGATGGTGGAGCCGGCACGGCCGTGGAGCGCCGCGCGGGCGGGTTCAGCTGGAGCCGGACGCCGGACCGGACGACCGGCCGACCGGTGAGCGCGCGGGCCGGGGCAGCTCCGCGATGGGCCCGCTGTCGGTCACGTTGGCCGCCGCCCGCGGGTCGGCGCCGCCGTCCTCCTCCTCGTCGGCGCCCGGCCTCTTCTCCTCATCATCGTCGATCATGACGACCTCGCTGCGCTGGACGCTGCCGAGTTCGATGCCCTCGGCGTCCAGCGCCGCACGGAAGCGCTCCCGCAGGGCGCGGGCGATGTCCCACTGCTTCAGCGGCTGGGTCTTGACGATGACGCGCAGTGTGTAGCCGTCCGCGGTCATCGTCTCCATCCCCCACACCTCGGGTTCTTCGAGGATGGCGGCGGCGAACCGCGGATCCGTCCAGAGCTTGTCCGCCGTCCGTTTGAGGATCCGCTTGGCCGTGGCCACGTCGGTGTCGTAGTCGAGCGGTACGTCGAGCACTGTCCGTGCCCACTGCTGGCCCTTGTTCCCCACCCGGGCGATCTCGCCGTTGCGCACGTACCAGACGGTGCCCTCGACGTCGCGCAGGCGGGTGACGCGCAGGCTGACCGCCTCGACGTTCCCGCTGACCGGCCCCACGTCGATCACGTCGCCCACCCCGTACTGGTCCTCCAGCAGCATGAACATGCCGGCCAGGAAGTCCCGGACGAGGTTCTGCGCGCCGAAGCCGACCGCGACACCGACGATCCCGGCGCTGGCCACGATCGGCGCGAGGTTGATGTCCAGCTCGCCGAGGATCGTCACGAAGGCGATCCCGAAGACGATGATGGACGTGACGCTGCGCAGCAGCGACCCGACCGTCTCGGCGCGCTGCCGGCGCCGTTCCAGCAGCACGGCGGGATCGCCGAAGGCGCCCAGCAGCATCGTGCGCCCGGAACGCAGCAACCCTCCCGAGTTCCCGCTGGAGGCCCGGCGGGTCGTCCGGACGATGAACCGGTGCAGCAGCGACCGGATGAGGAAGGCCGCCACCAGGATCAGCACGATCTTCAGCGGGGTGCCGACGAAGACGTTGGCACCACCGGCAAGGTACTGACTGTGGGTGATGTCGTAGACCGTCCGGCACAGCACCCCGGGCTGATCTCCGCAGGCGTTCTGCAGCGCGTCCTTGAGCTGGTCCAGGCTGGGCGCCAGCGGGATGTCGGTCGGGGTCGGTACGGGCGCGCTCACGGACGCGGCGGGCGATGGCGCCGCGCTCGACGCCTCGGCCGCTGAGGGCAGTAACGACCCGAACGACTGGGCAAGCAGGAACGGGGAGTTGGCCACGGCCTCCAGTCAGCTCCTCACACGTGATCGGTTGGCGAATGTTCCGATGGACGTCCCCCGGGGATCCGGCCGCGTCCAGTCTTACCTGTGGACGCCAGCCCCCGGACGAGGGGGCTGGCCCCCGGCTATGACGCGCCGACGACGATCTGTCACACTGAGCGTGTGAAACACGAGCCGAGTTGCGCGGTGTGTCAATGATTACCCGACGACAATCGCGAACCCACTCGCGTTCGGGGCCCGAAGGCGGTTGACTGTCTCAGTGTCACCGGTGGCTAGCTCGTGACGGCCGCCATCCGGTAGGGCGAGGAGGTCGGCGCGTGACAGAGGCGCTGGTTCTCAATGCCACGTATGAACCGTTATGCGTGGTCTCACAGAGGCGTGCGCTGGTGCTCGTGCTCACCGAGAAAGCAGTCATGGTCGAGCCCGGGGACAAAGTTCTCCATTCGGCCACGTATACGGTCGAGGTGCCTGTCGTTGTGCGACTGGCCCGGTTCGTCCGTGTACCTTACCGCTCGCAGGTCCCCCTCACCCGCAAAGGGGTGCTGGCCCGGGACCATCACCGTTGCGTCTACTGTGGTGCGCCGGCGACATCGCTGGATCACGTCATCCCCCGCTCCCGCGGGGGCGCGCATGTATGGGAGAACGTGGTGGCGGCCTGCGGCCGCTGCAATCATCTGAAAGCCGACCGGGCAGTTGCCGATCTCGGTTGGCGGCTTCGCACGGCGCCTCGAGCGCCGAGCGGAGCCGCTTGGCGCATTCTGGGCAGCCGTCGGATGGATCCGCGCTGGTCGCGCTATCTCAGCTCCGACGGYGACGAGGCCGCGTCCGCCTGACCTCGGGCGGACGGGCCGGCCTCGCCGGGGTAACGGCGTCCTGGCGAGATGGCAGCGTCCGTCGGGGTGGCAGCGTCCCGTCAGGGTGACGGTGTCCCGTTGGTGTCGCCGCTCGCCGGGATCGCCAGATCGAACCACACCCGTTTGCCGTCGCCAGTGGTTTCCACACCCCACCCGCGCGCGAGCATATCGACGATCTTCAGGCCCCAGCCCGACTCCCCGTCATCGCCCGAGGCCCGTCTGGGCATCCGGGTACCTTCCCGATCATCGACGCTGACCCGTAACCGGTCCCCCTCCTGGTGGACGCGTAACACCAGATCGCTGCGGGCGTGCAGCACCGCGTTCGTCACCACCTCGCTGACGAGCAGCAGGGCGTCGTCCGCGACAGCGGCGAGACGCCGCCCGGTGAGGATCCGCCCGACCACCGAACGGGCCCGGACGGCCGACTCGGGCTCGGCCGGCAGCGCCACGTCCACCAGCGCCGGCCGGGACGGATAGGTGGTCATCACCAGCAGTGCCGTGTCGTCGTCGGTCTGCACGGCCACCCCGGCGGCGGCCAGGCACCGGTGCAGCAGCGCCCGCGCGGAACCGGACGAAGAAGCCCCCGCGGCGGGCACCCCGGCGTCCACCGCCGCCATACCCTCCCCCGCGCCCTCCCCCGCGCCATCCGCCGTGCCCTCTCCCGTGCCCTCCGTCGCGTTCTCCATCGCCTTGGCCAGCCCGCGGCGCAGCCGGTCCATGCCGTCCTCGAGCGGACGCCTGCGCGACTCGACGAGCCCGTCGGTGTACAGCACGATGCCGGAACCGGGCGGAAGCTCCAGCGACGTCTCCGAGAACACCCCGACACCGCCGACGCCGAGCGGCAGGCCCGGGTCGAGGACCAGGTAGTCCGGCTCCTCGTCGGGCATGACCAGCAGCGGTGGCAGATGCCCGGCGTTGGACACGGTGGCCCGCCGGGCCGCCGGGTCGTAGACGATGTACATGCAGGTCGTCAGGTGCAGCCCGGGCAGCGAGTCCACCACCCGGTCGAGCCGGGTGAGCAGTTCGGCCGGCGGCCAGTCCTCCAGCGCGTACGCCCGCAACGCCGCCCGCAGCTGCCCCATCACCGCGGCGGCGTGCAGGCCGCGCCCCATCACGTCCCCGATCGCGATCCCGACCCGGCCGCCGGGCAGCGCGATCACGTCGTACAGGTCGCCGCCGGCCTCCGTCCCGGCCGTTCCGGGGCGGTATTCCATCGCGATCTCCACCCCCTGCAGCGCAGGTGGGTTCTCCGGCAGGAGCGAGCGTTGCAGGGTGAGCGCGGACTCCTGTTCGACGCTGTAGAGCTGCGCGTTGTCGAGCGCGGCCGCCCCCCGCCGGGCCAGATGCTCGGCAAGGCTGATGTCGACGGGGGTGTACGTCTCCGAGAGGCGCAGCAGGGTGACAGCGCCGAGCACCCGGCCCTGCCCCGGCATCGGGACGGTGATGGTCGGCCCCTTCAGGAAGTCGGGGAAGGGGATGTCCGTCATCCCCGTCGGGGACATCCGCGCCAGCAACTCGTCGGTCAGATACGGCATGTACCAGGTCTGGCCCGTCCGCAGGACGAGGCCGGGCCCGTCCTCGCTGTCCAGCGTCGGCAGCCGGGAGGGGAGGAAGTCGCGCAGGAACCCGGCGGCCCGGCTGTCGCGGTGCACGATCGTGCCGAGGCGTGCCTTCTCGCCGTCCCGGAGGAAGACGATAACGCCGTCACCGAGCCGTGGTACCGCCAGCGCCGCGATCATATCGATGATCCGCTGTGGGTCGAGGGATCTCGACAGCACCAGCCCGGCGTCGGACAGATAACCCAGATGCTCCAGCTCAAGCCGGTCGGGGACCCGCTCACGGGGACGGCCCAGGATCTGGCGCAGCGGCATCTGGCCCAGTGACCAGGTCCCCCGGCCGATCTCGGCCAGGACGGCTCCGAGCCGGCCCGCCGCCGTCCCGGTACGCGCTGCCCCCGTCCGGCCAGCGGTCGCCCGGCCGGCGTCCGGCTGGACCTCGTCCGGACGGACGGGGCCGCCCACCGTGCTGCCGGCTCCGGCCGCGCCGCGGGCGGCCGGAGCGCGGCCGGCCCCGCTGTTCCCACCGACGTCGCTGGCAGCGCCGGCATCGCCACCGCCGCCGCCGCCGAATCTGCCGCTGAACGTACGGCCGCTCAGAGCGCAGCCGAGGCGTCCGGTTCGCTCATACACAGCCTGCCGGACAAGCACGAACGGACTGCGCACACCTTTTGAAGTCAGTTGATAACGTGCCGTCACCTCCTCCACCTGGCGAAGTCTAGTTCGGTTATCGGATACCGTGCCTGGCGACAGCCTCCTCAGCAGCCGGCCGAAGGCGGTTCGATCATTCGATATTCCGCGTCCGAAAGCCATCCTCACGATCGCCGGAAGGATCCGACGACGTTCGACGACGTTCATCGAGAGACGCCGGACAACGACAAATCCCCCGGGATTGGATGAGGCCATGGCTGACTGGTGGCTCGACGCAGTGCTGTACGAGGTCTACATCCGCAGCTTCACCGACTCCGGCTCCGACGGGGTCGGTGACCTCGCCGGCATCACCACCCGCCTGCCCTACCTGCGTGACCTCGGCGTGGACGGGATCTGGATCACTCCGTTCTACCGTTCCCCCATGGCCGACCACGGCTATGACGTCGCCGACCACCGTGCCGTCGACCCGCTCTTCGGCGACCTGGCCGCCTTCGACGCGCTGCTCACCGAAGCGCACCGGCACGGGCTGAAGGTGCTCGTCGACCTCGTCCCGAACCACTCCAGCAACGCCCACCCGGCCTTCCGCGCCGCGCTGGCTGCCGGCGCCGGCGCACCAGAACGGGACCTGTACATCTTCCGTGACGGACGCGGCGCGGACGGCGACGAGCCGCCCAACAACTGGGTGTCGGTCTTCGGCGGGCCAGCCTGGACCAGGGTCGCCGACGGCCAGTGGTACCTGCACCTGTTCGCGCCGGAACAGCCCGACTGGAACTGGCGGCACCCCCGCGTCCGCGACGACCACGACGCCACCGTCCGGTTCTGGCTCGACCGCGGCGTCGACGGCTTCCGCATCGACGTCACCCACGGCCTGATCAAGAACGACCTGCTGCCGGACAACCCGCCGCCCCCGCCCGACGGCATCCCCTTCTTCCGCGAGCGGGCCGAGCCCCACCACTGGGACCAGGAAGGCGTGCACGAGATCTACCAGCGCTGGCGCGCGATCGTCGAGGACTACCGCCGCCGCGACGGGCGGGCCAGGATGCTCGTCGGCGAGACCTGGGTGGCCGACCCCCGGCGGCTGGCCCGCTACGTGCGCCCCGACGAACTGCACCTGACATTCGCCTTCTCGCTGCTGACCGCCTCCTGGTCGGCGCCGGTCTGGCGGACGGCGATCGCCGCGGACCTGGCCGCCACCGCCGAGGTGGGCGCACCCACCACCTGGGTGCTGGCCAACCATGACGTCACCCGGCCGGCGAGCCGTTACGGCAGCGGCGAGACCGGCCTGCGCCGGGCCCGCGCCGCGCTGCTGACCCTGCTCGCGCTGCCCGGCCCGGTCTTCCTCTACCAGGGCGACGAACTGGGCCTGCCCGAGGTGGACGTGCCACCGGCATACCGGCAGGACCCCGTCTGGGAGCGCTCCGGGCACAGCCGTCCCGGCCGGGACGGCTGCCGGGTCCCCCTGCCCTGGTCGGGGCAGCGGACGCCGTACGGGTTCAGCGCGGACGGCGTGCCGCCATGGCTCCCCCAGCCCGACGGCTGGGCCGAACTGACCGTTGCCGCGCAGGCGCCTGATCCGCTGTCGACACTGGTCCTGGCACGTGGGGCGCTGGCGTTACGACGGGCGCTGCCCATGCTCGGTGCCGGCCGGCTGCGCTGGCGCGACGACACCCCGCCCACGGTCCTGGCCTTCGACCGCCCGGCGCCGCCGAGCGCCTCCGACGCACCGCCAGGCGCCTCCGACGCACCGCCGGGCGCTTCTGGTGCGCTGTCCGGGGCATCCGACGCACCATCCGGCGCGACCGGCGCATCGTCGGAGACGTCCCACACGCGCCGCCCGGCCGACACCCTGCCGGGCACCTCCAGCGTGACCGGCCTGACCTGCGTCATGTCCACCGCCGACACAGAGGTCGACCTGGTCATACCCGGACGTCTCGTCCTGGCCAGCAGCCCGGTCGGCTACGACGGAACCACCCTCACGCTCCCCCCGGACACGACGGTCTGGCTCGCGCCGCACCCCCGCTGATGCGGYGGGCAGCAACCGATGATCTGAAAAGATGCCGTTGGCCGCATCGGGGATGCCGTTGACCGCATCGGGCTCGCTGCCCACGATCCGTCCAGCACAATGGTCGCTGTGACCCAGCAACCGTCCGCGGCCCGTCCAACAGACACCTTCTACGACGCGGTAGGAGGCGAGGAGACCTTCCGCCGGCTGGTAGCCCACTTCTATGCAGGGGTTGCCGAAGACCCGTTGCTGCGCCCGCTCTACCCGGAGGGGGACCTCTCCGGCGCGCAGGAGCGGCTGCGGATGTTCCTCGTCCAGTACTGGGGCGGGCCGTCGACCTACAGCGAGCAGCGCGGGCATCCCCGGCTGCGACTGCGGCACGCGCCGTTCGCGATCGGCCCCTCCCAGCGGGACGCCTGGCTGGTCCGGATGCGGGCTGCTGTCGACGAGCTGAACCTGCCCCCGGAGCACTTCCAGCCCCTCTGGGACTACCTGACGATGGCCGCCAACTCCCTGATCAACCGCCCGGCGTAACCCCGGCGAGCACGCTCGTACCCACCTTAAGTACGTTAGGTAACGAGCCGTAATGGACGCCGCCCATGCGTCGCTGGGCACTGGCCGACGGGCACTCACCACGAAGAAGATCCGCACGATTCCGCACGATTTTGTCACTGCGTACGCAGAAACGTCCGAAAAGCGTACACAGCAACAAACTCGTGCAGATCATGGCCTGTGCGGGTGGTTGCGGACGGAATTCGCGCACCACCCGGCCGGCGCCGCTGGAGGAGAATTCTTTTGCTCTCGTCCCGACAGCCGCGCGGTGGCGGCCCCGGGAGCTAGTCCCGGGTGAGTTTGCGGTAGGTGACCCGGTGGGGACGGGCCGCTTCGGCGCCCAGGCGGTCGACCTTGTTCGCCTCGTAGTCCGCGAAGTTCCCCTCGAACCAGAACCAGCGGGCCGGATCGGCGTCCGTGCCCTCCCAGGCGAGGATGTGGGTGGCGACACGGTCGAGGAACCACCGGTCGTGCGAGATCACCACCGCGCTGCCGGGGAACTCCCCGAGGGCGTCCTCCAGGGAGCGCAGGGTCTCGACGTCGAGGTCGTTGGTCGGCTCGTCGAGGAGCAGCAGGTTGCCGCCCTTCTTGAGGGTCAGTGCGAGGTTGAGCCGGTTGCGCTCCCCGCCGGAGAGGACACCGACGGGTTTCTGCTGGTCGGGCCCTTTGAAGCCGAACGACGACACGTAGGCGCGGCTGGGCAGCTCGACCTTGCCCACGACGATGTGGTCGAGCCCGTCGGAGATGACCTCCCACACGTTCTTCTTCGGGTCCAGGCCCGCACGATCCTGGTCCACATAGGAGATCCTGACGGTCTCCCCGATGGTGAGCTCACCGGCGTCGGGGGCTGCCTGGCCGGTCAGCAAGGTGAACAGGGTGGTCTTGCCGACGCCGTTCGGGCCGATCACGCCGACGATGCCGCCGCGGGGCAACGAGAACGACAGGTCGTCGATGAGGAGCCGGTCGCCGAAGCCCTTGCGCAGCTTCTTCGCCTCGATCACGACGCTTCCCAGGCGCGGGCCGGGCGGGATCTGGATCTCCTCGAGGTCACGGGGACGCGCCCTGTCGGCCTCGGCCGCCAGCTCCTCGTATCGGGAGAGTCGCGCCTTGCTCTTGGCCTGGCGGGCTTTCGGGTTCGAGCGCACCCACTCCAACTCCTGGGCGAGGACGCGCTTGCGCTTGGCGTCCTTGCCACCCTCGACCTTGAGCCGAGCGGCCTTGGTCTCCAGATACGTACTGTAGTTTCCCTCGTACGGATAGGCATGACCGCGGTCGAGCTCGAGGATCCAGCCGGCGACGTTGTCGAGGAAGTAGCGGTCGTGGGTGACCGCGAGTACGGCTCCCGCGTAGCGGGCCAGATGCTGCTCCAGCCAGGCGACGCTCTCGGCGTCCAGATGGTTCGTGGGCTCGTCCAGCAGGAGCAGGTCGGGGGCTTCGAGCAGGAGCTTGCACAACGCGACCCGGCGCCGTTCTCCGCCGGAGAGTCTGGTCACGTCGGCGTCGCCGGGAGGCAGGCGCAACGCGTCCATCGCCTGGTCGAGCTGGCTGTCGAGCTCCCAGGCGTTCGCCGCCTCGATCCTGTCGATGAGGGCCGCCTGCTCGGCGAGGAGGGAGTCGAAGTCCGCGTCCGGCGCGGCCATCTTCTCGTTGATCTCCTCGTACCGGGCGAGGACCGCGCGGATCTCCCGGACGCCGTCCTCGACGTTGCCGCGGACGTCCTTCGTCTCGTCCAGCGGCGGTTCCTGCGCGAGCATGCCGACGGTGAAGCCGGGACTCAGCGTCGCGTCCCCGTTGCTCGGCTGGTCAAGACCAGCCATGATTTTGAGCAGCGACGACTTGCCCGCGCCGTTCGGACCGACGACGCCGATCTTCGCGCCGGGCAGGAACGACAGGCTGACGTCGTCGAGAACGACTTTGTCACCGTGGGCTTTGCGCACTTTGCGCATCTGGAAGACGTACTGCGCCATGCGGTCAACCTTATGGGTCTGGTGGGCCTGTCGGTCCGGCGGACCCACTGACCGGGTGAATTCGGACGGATACCGCGGGACGGCCGTGGCCCGGCCCGCTCGGGCTGTACCCCTGTCCGTTCGCCACTTGTTCACCTACCCGTCGCTGTCCGGCCCATCGCAGTGGCCCTCGGTTCGCCTGTCAGCTCGCTCTGASGCGGATCGTCGGCGTCGCTCCCGATCCCACCGCGCCCACCTGGCCCTCCGACACCAGGACGCTGACCGTGCCCTGTCTGGGATCGACCCGGACGGGCAGGTCCACCTGGTCGAGGAGACGTTCACGACCGCCTCCCGCCGGGGTGTAGAACACTTTCAGCGTCACCGAACGATCATCCTTCGTGGCCGGAACATCACGTGTGGCCGGAACATCGCTGACTTTTGAACGAGGCCCGAGGCCGGTCGTGTCCACCCCGCCGGGGCTGATGATGAGCCGGCTGCTCAGTGGCCGGTCCGGGTTCATCGAGAAGGAGCTTCGCCTGCCATCCGCGGTCACCTCGATACGGGCCGCTCGGGTGCCGGCCGGTACCGCCGCGCTGACGCCGACAGCAACGTTCGCCCCGTCGACCACCCGCAGACGCTCCAGCCATGCCGCCGACGGCGATGACAGCGTCCGGTTGTAACCGATGGCCAGCCTGAGCAGGTATGGCGACCGGTCCGGGTGGTCGGCGACGACGTCGAAGTCGGCCTGCTTCCGTGACACCGCGTACAGCACCCGGTCATCCAGCGTCGGCGAGTTGGCCACCACCGACGTTGGGTGCATGAGAAACGCCGGGTCGGCCGAAACGATGACCAACGTCGGACCAGGCCGAGCATTGATCATATTCGACAGATTGCGATCACGCTGGGTGAACTCCATGTTGTCCTGCGACGCGACGACCAGGATGAACCCGCTGAGGGCAAGACCCGCGACGGCAACGAGACCGGTGGTACGCGACCACGCCGACGCCATGTCCACCAGCCCGCGGGCTCCGAACAGGACGAGCGTGACCAGCACCGGCATGAGGTAGAAGGGGCCGATGTAACGGGTGCCGCCCCACAGTTCGGCTGCGTTCCAGGCGCCCCAGAACGCCACATACCCAATGATCAGGAGCAGGGCGCCGACACCGACGGTGAGCGCCGGAGCGGTCATCCGCCGGCGGATGACCGTCGCGACCGACAGGACCGCGAGGACGACCCCGCCGCATGCCCAGGCACCGAGCAGCCAGAGATGATCACCGATCGCGGTGAGCCCTTCGACCAGCCCGAAGTGGTGGGCGGTGTCGGTGGGGAACAGTCGGCGGACCCCGAAGCCCAGCTTGTCCTCGGGCTCCAGCAACGCGAACGGAAGCTGGAAGGGGTTGCCCGTCGCCGCGGCGTTGTAGCTGAGCAGCAGCGCGAACGGAGCGGCCAGCCCCGCGCCCACCCAGCGCAGCATCCACCACCGCCGTCCACGCGCGCCCCGGCACACCGCCCACAGCACAAACGGGCCGAGGACCAGCACGACGTCGTACGGGCGTACCGCTGCCGCAAGCCCCAGGGCCAGCCCGGCCCCGACGAGCGGCACCCGACGACGGGTACGCAGGCCACGGAGCAGTCCGAACACCACGCATTCGGACAGGACGAGCACCGGCAGGTACGGCAGCAGCATCGCGCTCTGAAGGATCACCAACGGTGACAGAGCCAGCAACCAGGCTGCGACGGCGGCGGGCCGCCGGTCGTCGAGCAGTTCGACCCCGACAAGGTAGGTCATTCCGACCGCGGCGGCCACGACGAGGGCGAGCGCCAGGGCTGTCCCGCCCGTGATCACCAGGCTCAGAGCCAGCAATCCGGCGACCACAGGGGTGTACTTCAACACATAGTGGCCGTCGGTAACTACCGCCAGCCACGGCGCGTAGGAGTCGGCCGACGGTGGCGCTGGCGGGAACAGGTCGCCTCCCGCCAACGTCTGGGCCTGTAGCCAGTAGAGCGCCTCGTCGTTGTTGATCGACTGGTAGGGAAAGAGGCGCTGATTGATCAGCACCGCGGCGGCGGCGCTGAGCAGGGCCGCTATCGCCACCGTCCAGCCAGGTCTGGATACCGCGACCAACCGCGATCGCGCAGCCGCGAGCGGAGTCCGCCACCTCGGCCCGTGATCCGCCCGACCGTCTGACCCGTGGTCGGGCAGATGCCGGTCGGAGAGCTTCGAGTGCTGGTCTGTAGACGGGCCCGTGGGTTGYGTACCCGGCACGTTGCCGTCCGTCCGGGACAGATCCGTCTGCCCCTGTGGTGCTCGGATCGGCATCGGCGTCTCGGCCCCCCGCGTACTGGTCACGGACTGACGCTACCGACAGCTTCCGCACCGACCGGGTACGGGTCCGCGTCCGCGCGAGCAGAGAGGCGCCCCAACGGACAATTCGGATCCGTCGTATCACCCGCATTACGCTGCGGCCGGATCGAGAGCCGTTACTGAAGGTGACATGTCGGCGAACTCTGCCGCCGACATAGTTACACCGGGCAACGACTCGCCGAACGACTCCTCCGCAGCCCCGTCCGTGCGATTCGCGTCACGGTACTCCGTGCCGGTATCGAGGTGGGCTCTACCCTCGCCAGCGGGCCCACCCGCTCCGTCACGCGTGCCAGCGGACTCCCTCGCTGGCGCTGCTCCTTCCGCAGCCTGGCCGCTTCCGTTCTCCCCGCTCGCGCGGACCACCCGCCGGACCTCCGCGGTCTGCCGAGCCAGGTCAACCGCGACGGCGTCGGCGTCCACCTCATAGACGACCCGACGGTTTCCCTCATGCGTCTCGAAGGACCTCTGCCGTAGCCGCCCGACCACGAGCGTCCTGTCCCCCTTGCGCAACGACGCGCTGACGTTCTCTGCCATGTGCCGCCAGCAGGTGACGGTGATGAAGACGCTGGCGCCGTCCACCCAGCGGTTCTGCGTGCGGTCGAACCGGCGCGCCGTGCTGGCCAGGCGGAGGGAGCAGACGAAGTTCCCGTTCTGCGTGCAGCGCAGTTCGGGGTCGTCGACGAGATTGCCGAGCAGCGTGACCGATGCCTCAATCATGGTTCCTCCCGGATCATGGGGTAGCCGGCCTGGTTCCGTACGGCGGACGGTGGTTGTGACCGGATTGGCCCCTTACGTCCCGCCTCACACTCTCCAGCTCCGCGGCCGGCTTGGMATCCGCGGTCCGCCACCTGTGGACAAACCGCATCCATCCACAGGTGCGAAGCCGCACGGATGCGCGATCCACCCTCGCCGTGGCAAGGTGAGAGCTTTGACCACCGAAAGAGCATCGGACCAAATACGCAAAGTACCCATTGAGTCTCGTTCCGCTATCACCAGTAACCGCGCTACGTGATCGCGACAGGAGACAGCACAATGGTGGTGCGCGCCCGTAGCTCAGCGGATAGAGCGAGTGCCTTCTAAGCACCAGGTCGCAGGTTCGATCCCTGCCGGGCGCACCATAGCTGGGCTGACCAGGGCTGGACCGTAGTAATACCAGCGGGATCCGTCAAGCTCAGCGGTCAGCGAGATGGTAATTTTCATCCTCGTGGTAACGATCATCGAGGGGGTAGACCCCGTCTGGCCGCTCCTGTTGGACGCCTGGGACCAGAGCCTGGCCACCGCCGGCCGGTCCCACGAGACTCGGACCGCCTACCGCAAAGCGGGCGTCGCGCTGGTCAACTGGCTGGCCGGACTGCCGGAGCCGCCGGCGGGCTGGACCACTCCGCGCACCGGCACCGAGCGGCGCGCCGCCCGCCGCGCGGCCGCCGACGCCGGCGAGGACGCCGTGCCGCTCTACCGACCTGCCGAGCCCCCCGACATCACCCGCGCCCACGTCGAGCGGTTCCTGATCGCGTTCGGGAGCGAGCGGACAGCGCGCTGCCCGAACGGGCGCTCCAAATCGACGATCAATCAGACGTTCCGTTCCCTCCAGCAGTTCTTCTCCTGGTTGATCGATGAAGATGAGATCGAGTCCTCGCCGATGGAGCGGATGGAGCGCCCCGCCGTCGGCGAGACGGTCGCGCCGCTCCTGGACCTGGACGAGCTGCGAGCGCTGGTCGCGGCGTGCCGTGGGAAGGACTTCCGATCTCGCCGAGACGAGGCGATCATCCGCGTGTTCGCCGACTCCGGCGGCCGCCTGTCCGAGATCGCCGATCTCACGGTCGACGACGTCGACATGACCCGTAGCCGGCTGCTGGTCACGGGCAAGGGCAACCGGCAGCGGTACATCAGCGTCGGCAAAGAGACGATGCTCGCCATCAACCGCTATCTACGGTTACGAATCAAGCACAAAAAGTCGGCTATCCCGGCGCTGTGGCTCGCCCACCGCGGCGACGCCATGACGCCCTCCGGCGTGTACCAGATGGTCCGCCGCCGAGGACAGGAGGCCGGGATCAAACTCCGACCACACCTGTTCCGCCACACCCTGGCCGACGCCTGGCTCACCGCGGGCGGAGGCGAGCTCACCCTGGCCGACCACATGGGCTGGGCCGGAACGCAGATGGTCCGGCGCTACGGGGCCGCCGGCCGGGCTCGCCGCGCCCAGCAGGAGCATGAACGGCTCGCCCTGGGCGAGCGTCTCTCGACCCCCGTTCCTCGACGGCGGCGTACCGGACCTGCCCGCCCGGCCGGGTCACCGACATCCCGTTGATATCGAACTCATGTTCGATAAGATTGCCGGCATGAATACCGGGCTCCCACTCCRCTCTGGTCGTACCATCAACGCCATGACGGTCTCGGCGCGCGACGTGGCATCCATCCTGCGCGCCCGACTCCCTGGCCTGGGGACGAAGAAGCTGCACAAGCTGCTCTACTACTGCCAGGGACATCACCTGGCCACTTTCGACAGGCCGCTGTTCAACGAGACGATCTCCGCGTGGGACATGGGCCCGGTCGTCGGCCAGCTCTGGCGGGAGGAGAAGGACGGCCAGCCCCGGCCGCCCGGCCGCGCCGAGCTCGGCGAGGCGGAGCTGAACACGATCGGCTACGTCCTGAGCCGCTATGGGGCGCTGACGGGCCGCGACCTCGAAGTGCTCAGTCACGGCGAACTGCCGTGGCATGCAGCCGACCTGAAGCGTCGCCCGGGCGCCTCAGTTTCGATCACCCTGGAGTCGATGCGGGAGTACTTCGCAACGGCCGGGGCTCCGGACGGCACCGAGGACGAGCCGCTGCTCGACTCCGCCGCCGTCGCCCACTGGCTCAGCGACGCGGCCGACCGCCGCCAGGGCCCGGAGCATCCCGACGACCTCAACGAGCTGCGCGCGCGGCTGGAGCAGAGTGCCTGACGCCCCCGAACCCTGGGTACTGGTCAACTTCGTCGAACGGCTCGACCTGTGGATCGAGACGGAGTCCCCGTCCGATGATCTGCGCCGTCTCGTGACCGCCTGGATCTTCACCCGTATAGATGATCCCTATCAGGGTGTACGGCGAGAGCCCGGTTTCGCGAACCTGTGGTTCGGCCCCATACCAGGCTCCGAGCACGGGGAGTGGGCCGTGGTCTGCTGCTCCTACTGGATCGAGGAACAGGCGCATCGGGTCGTCTGCGACACGTTCACCACGCTGACCCGCCCGCTGTAGCAGGCCCGGCCGCCCTTCCAGGCCGCACCGTCATACCGCGTGCGCCCCGATGTGAGTCCACGGGCTCACATGTGACCTCCGTGTAGGTGACGAGAGGTCACATCCTTGTGGTACATCCGTCGGCGCGGTCCCATAGATCCCACTGACCTACCGCGGATGGGGGATGGGATGACGGAGACGGGCACCAGGCGCGAGTTCCCGCGGCTGCTCGCCGGTACGGGGGCCGAGCCGCTTTACGGTGTCCTGCGCCAGGACGCCGAGGGCCGCCCGGACTCGGTCATGATCGCGTTCGGGTCGGCGGCGGACGCCGACGCCTGGGCCCGCGAGCAGCAGCCCGGCGGCGAGTGCCTCGTCGTGCCCGTGCACTTCTCGGCCCACCGGGCAGACGAGGCGATGGCGTACCCGGGACCTCCTCCCACCTGGCGGCGCCGGGACTCAGCCGGCGTCGAGCTGGTGGTGCGCGAGGGAGGGGTGTTCCTGCGCGCCGGCGCCGGCGAGCTCCCGCTCACCTGGGCGCAGTGGGCGGCGTTCCATGGGGCTGTCCAGGCCGGCCGGTACGCCGGCACGATCACCACCCTGTAGACGGGGCGGGCCGACGGGCCCGTCCAACACGAGGCCCCCGCCACCGCGGCCGTGGCGGGGGCCTCGTCCGCATGCAACAAGACGCCAAGTAGCGCTATCGCTACCATATGACACTGGGGAGTGGATGTGGGATTCCGGCGCCGGGACGACGACGGAGGCGAAGACCGTGACCGCATGGACAAGGGCCAGYGGCAGAAACAGGACACCAACCGCGGCAACCCCACCTGGAAGGACTGCGGGGCGTGCGGCGGTACAGGGAAAGTTCTCCGCGACGTCGGGGGCGCCGATGAGGACGGGACGTTCAACGAGACCGTGAAAGTGGACTGCCTCTCGTGCAAGGGCACAGGACGACTACCGATCAAGGGTCGCAAATGAGTGAGATCATGGTCACGTTCATCGACCTCCGCTGTCCGGACCACCGCGGCCGCCRCAGTCGTCGCTCCCGAGCGGGGGGCGACCCCCTCAAGGGGCCTCGTCCCGGCCGGGACAACTGCCCGCGCTGCCGGATGGTGTGGGCGCCCCAGYCAGATCCGGAACCGGAACCGCCCGACTCCGGGCCGTCCGGGCCGTACAGCCTGTCCTGACTAAGCGCTCGACCGGCCGGCGAGCTCCGTCAGGCGTCAGCTTTCCGCAGCCTGCGGGCGGTTCGCCACTTTCCACTCCTCGCGACTGATCGCGTAGATGTTCCGCGGCTCACCGCCGCGGTCCACCGGCCCCTCGGCCAGGGTGAGGCCGAGTTTCTCGGCGACCCTGATCGATGCGGCATTCTTCGGGTGGATGATGCTGATCACCCGATCCCGGCCCGCCTCCACGAAGGCGAACTCGAGCGCGGCCCGGGCGCCCTCGGTCGCGATACCCCGCCCCCACTGATCGCGCCGCACGGTCCAGGCCACTTCGATATCCGGCCAGCCGTGCTCCTCATACAGGCCGGCCCGGCCGAGGAACTCGCCCGTTACTCGGTCTTCGATGATCCACATTCCGAACCCGTTCAGCGCCCAGTGGCCGATCTGGAACGCGGTCATGCCCCATACCGAGCCCGCCGACGACGGTGAGCTGGTGTAGAGGGACATGTCCGGGTGTACGGCCATCGCGAGGTAGGGCTCGATGTCCGCCTGCCGCCACCCGCGCAGCACCAAGCGCGATGTGATGATCGACGGGATGGTGACGACATCAGGCGGGCCGAACTCGAGGGTCATGCCGGGCCCCTGGGTAGGGCGAGACGAGATTGGTGTACCAGGGCATCGAAGGACCGGACATCGGGATCTGAAGCCCATGGCCGTAGATCTCTGGCAACCTCAGCCATCGCGGACACGATCGTGGCGGACAGGTGCCCTTCAGGAACCGATGYTGCGGCGTAGCTGGCGGCAACCGCGGCCGAGGGGTCGGGCTGGTCCTGGAGCAGGAAGCCCGTCGCCAGGCACAGGTAGGCGTGGCTGCGCTCCTCGTGCGACCGAGGATCGATGAGGTCGATGGCATCCTGGGCCCAGCGTCGCGTGCTGGCGCCATCGCCGAGTTCGAGCGCGCACACCGCGCTGAACATCGCCATGCTGCCTGCGGTGAACGGAGACGAACCAGGCCGCGGCATGGTCACCGCGCCGGCATGTCGTCGCATGGCGGCCAGCGCGTTCTCCGTTTCCCGCACCCGTCCGAGCCGGGCATGACCGCGGGCCTCGTAGGCGGYCAGGCGGGCAGCGAGGTACGGAGGAGCAGCCTGCAGGGCGCGCCCCGCGGCCACGGCAGCCTCATCCCAGCGATGGGTGTAGTAGGCGATGCTGGAGCGCAGGGCAGCGAGCGAGCCGACCAGCACGTCGTCGTCGATCTGGCCCGCGTATCGGTCGGCAAGATCGCAGAATCGCCGCGCATCGCGATAGTGCCCACCGGCGAACGCGAGCCGGCCGAGGTAGTAGGCGAGCTGGCCGCCAAGACGGGTCGTCCGCCGCCCATCGGTCACGCTCAGCCGATGGTCGAGCATCCCCTCGATCTGCTGCCATCGCTGGCCAACCTGGGCAATGAGCACCGGATGCGGGGTCGCATCGTAACTGACGGCAATGTCCGCGACGTCGTCCTCGAGCTCGCCGAGCGTGGGCGCCGCGCTGGACGCGTCGATACGACGGGCGGTCTCGAATGCGAGCGCGGACAGGGCCGCGAGCTCGCCGAACTCCCGGCGGTTCGTGATTGCCTCCTCGACAGGTCCCTCCCCCGAGAGTGCCCGTGACCCGACAGGGGAGTCCACTGCATCGCCTGCGGTAAGCGCGTTGGCGGCCTGCCGTAACCTCTCGGCCTCGACGAGCCGGAGCAGGCGTGTGATCTCACCGTTTGCCCCAAGGACGGCATCGATCCCCCGGGCGAATCGCTCCGAGGGCGGCTCCTTGCCCTGCTCGCACCTGCTGACGATGGCACGCCCCCTGGGGAACCCGACCCGCGCAGCAAGCTGATCTTGGGTGAGGCCAGCGCGAAGGCGCCGTCGGCGCACGTCCGCGCCCAGCGCGGCGAGAGGATCCATCCCGGCTCCCCGGTGTGTGTGAGTTCCCGGACTCACATGTGACCTCGATGTAGGTGACGAGAGATCACCTACTACCCATCCGGCTACGGATGGGGTCCGATAGCCCCGTGAGCGCACAAGACCCTATCCGGAACGTGACGCCTTGTCCGCCCCTTGCGGACAATCGGAGTGGCGTTCCGCTGCACGTGCATACGCCGTTGCGCAGTCATATGACAACACAGGGGGAGCCACACCAGCACGCGGACCCCGCGCTGGGTGGCCTGGATGAAAAGATCTTGGCTGCTTACCACTGGGCCACTGACGCCCGGCAGCCTCCGTGGGATCGCGGGTACGCCACGGGATACGCAGACGGGGCCGCCGCCGCGATCTACATCCTGACCGGCCGAGAGGTCACTCCCAGGGCTTCTGGAGGCGATCAGATGACCGCGTAGCACCCTCGCTCACACTGGCATCCTGCTGYTGGCTCCTGACGGCTGACAATACGGCCAGCAGCAGGCCTCGATATGCCGRCCGTAACGTTTGATCAATCCGAATTGCCTCCTCCGGGGTCATCGGACGCGGCTCCAGGCTCTCGGGAATCCATAGGCCGAGCTTGCGCCGGACATCGATCTCGTCGAGGCCGAGGAGGCGAGCGATCTCCCGAGCCCGATCATCATCAGGCTTCGATATGCCGGTCTCGTACTTGCTCACCTGGGCTTGATGTACTCCCAGTGCTGCGGCGAACCGCGTGCCGCTGTAGCCGGCGGCCTCTCGCGCTTGTCGTAGCCATTCCCCGGCCTGCTGCTGCCTGGCCAGGCGCTCCCGGCGCTCGTCGGTTCGCGTCACGACCCTCAGTGTTGCACGACACGCATCAATCATCATGGCATGCGCGACATGCACAACTAATGCACGACACACGAGAATAATGTTCTAAACGCATCTTCTATGCTTGACGCGCATAGCTCTTGAGTCTTCACTTATGCGCATGGCAACTGACGTGCGCGCTCTCCGGACATGCTGGGGGGATCGCATCCGTATAGCCCGGGCCCGGCGGCGCCTGAGCCAGCGCGCGCTGGCTCAGGCTGCCCTGATTGATCAGGCCACCATGTCCCGCATCGAGCGGGGCCTGATGGGGTCGTCCGACGAGGTCCGCCTCCGGATCGCGGCCGCCCTCGACGTGCCGTTCGGCGAGCTGTTCGACGCGCCGGAGCTGGATATGGCCGGTACGGGATCATGACCCGCCGGCTCCCCGATGAGACAACCCGCCACCTGGTCGCGCGGATCGGTGGGAACGCCCGGGTCCGCCAGGCCGAGTCGCCGGCGGCGATGACGGCTCCGGCCCGGGCCGCGTTCCTGGCCCGGTTCGAGCGGCAGGTCGACCCGGACGGAGTCCTCCCGGATGACGTTCGGGCGGCGAAGGCCAAGGCGGCGCTGTCGGAGCAGATGGCGCGGGTGTCTCTCGCCCGCGTCCGGCGGGCGCGGGAGGCGAGACAGGAGCGGGCTGAGGAGCCCCCGCCGACGTCGGCGCCGGTGTCGATGGGCCCGTCGGGCGCGGGGTCGATACCGGCGTCGTGGACGGAGTTCCTCGCGTCCCGTGATCTCGGTGTCGCTGACGACGTCGCCGAGTAACGGGCCCGCTCGCCCGGATGGGGGCGGGCGAGCGGGCCGAACACTCCCCCGACTGGAAGTGATCATGACGATACACCATCCGCCACATCGCGCTCTCCAGCCTCCCGAGCAGCGCCGCCTGGCCCTGCTCTACCTGGCGACCCGGACCGCGCTGGCGCCCGCCATGCAGCTGGCGCTGGCCCGGGACCTGGCGCCCGAGGCGCCCGCGGGTATGCGCCCGCTGATCTGGCAGGACCTCGTCTCGGCCCTGGCGGTCACTCCGGCAGACCTCGCCGGTCTGCTCCGGCTGGTCCGGGACGCCGACGAGCAGCTCGACAAGCTCATCCCGCCAGCGCCGCGACGGCCGGACATCGCGGTGATGGTGGACTCGGCGGCGCTGTCGCCCTGGTTCCTCCCGTTCCAGCGGGGCGGCTCGTGACCGCCCTGAGCGAACAGGAGTTCGACCGCATGCTCGGCGCCCGGCTGCGGCAGGTCCGTGAAGCGCTGGAGATCTCCCGCGGCGCCGTGGCCCGCCGGCTCTACGTGTCGCAGAAAACCGTTGCGTCCTGGGAGATCGGGACCCGCACGATCCCGCTCGACCGCGTCGTCGCGCTGGCCCAGGCCTACAGGACCACCGTCCCCACCCTGATCGGCGCCGCCAGCGCGCTACAGGTCGAGCCGACGCCCGGCCGCCCGCTGACGCTCGACATGGAGGCGCTGACGTCGGCGCCGCCGATCGCGGCGCCGCTGCGTGCCTACGCGCTGGCGATCCGCCGGATGCGCGACGACTGGGGCCAGGTCCTGACCCTGCGCAGGACTGACATCCGCCCCCTGACCGTGATCTACGAGACCGATGCCCAGCATCTGTGGGCCGCCATGCAGACGTGGCGCGTCCTGCGCACCCCGGAGGTACAGGCATGACGCGACCCCTGGAGGAGATCCCCGCACGCCAGCTGCGCGCCGCGCTGACCTGGGCTGACGCCCGGGCCCGCGCCGCCGGCGAGCGCGGCTTTTCCGCCGGTCTGATCACGGACCGGTTGCAGACCTCCCGGTATCAGGCCGGTGGATGGCTGCGGGCCCTGGTCACGGCCGGGGTCCTGGACCAGGTCCGCACCGACATGGGCCTGGCGTACCGGCTGCGCAGTGGAGCGGCGTCATGAGCGCGCTCTCGCCGCGGGCGGTGTGGACCGCTCTCGCCAGCGGAGGGACGACGGGCATCACCACGGATGACCTGATCGTCCGCCTGGACGGGCCGGCCCGCCGGCGGATCGACAGGCTGGAGCTGACCCTCCTGCTGGCGGTGGCCGCGTCCACCGGCCTGCTCTCTCCCAAGGGCCGCCCGGCCCGCTGGATCCTGACGGACGACGGGGCCGCGTATGCGGCCCACCTCTACACCCGCCCCCTGGTGGACGCCGAGGTCTGGTCGGCGCTGGCCGACCTGGACACCACCGGCGCCCCGGACCGGTTTCCCGGCCCGGGGCTGGCTGGCCGGGTCGGTTGCCCGGTCCGGACGATGGCGCTCTGGTGTCGGCGCCAGGTCCTCGCGGGCAGCCTGACCCGCTCACCTGACGGGTGGGAGYTGACCGAGCAGGGCCGGCGGCTGGTCGCCGCGGTAGCGGGCGTGCCGGCATGACCCTGCCGCTCCTGCCCCGCCGGTTCGGGGCGCTGGTGGCGCTGGAACTGGTCGGTGCGCCGGCCGGCTCCACGCTGCTGTCCTATGTCCTCTACCCGGCGCCGTGCCCGTGTGGCCGGGAGGCGATGTGGGCGTCGGTGTCCTACTGCGGCCCGCTGCCTCGCGGCGTGCAGGGCGTGCAGGGCGTGCAGGGCGTGCAGGGCGTGCAGGGCGTGCGGGGTGTGCAGGGCGTGCGGGGTGTGCCGCACGAGGCCTGTGCCCCTGGCCCGTGCGAGTGCCAGGTGGAGCAGGGATAGCCCCCGATGTGTGACCCGCTGCCGCTACCCGGCCTCGAGCAGATGGACGCGGATGCCCGCCGGGCCCGTCGTCGTCGCCGCGAGGAGGAGTGGCGGCAGCGGGCATCGGCCCATCCCCGTACCTGTACGTCCTGTCGCGCCCCGATCCGGTGGGCGCTGACGCAGGCCGACCCGCCGCGGTGGATGCCGCTCGCGGACACCCCCGACCCGGCCGGGCCGGTCGTGGTGATCCGCGACGGCGCCGTCCCGGTGGCCTACATCAACCCGCCATCGCGGCAGGCCACCGGCCGGCTGCGGTGGCGGCCTCACTGGCAGGACTGCCCGTCCGCGGAGCAGCACCGCCGCCGATGAAGAGATCCGCCCGGCCCTGACGAGGGCCGGGCTCACACATAGATCCCGAGAGGGCGCACCATGGCCGCACCGATCAGGCTCTCCACGAGTCTGCCCCCGGATGAGCAGTCCAACGGACTGCTGGGCAACATCAACACGTTCGTGACCAGGCCAGGAGATCCCGTCCTGGCCGTGGTCGAGCTCGGAACGATCCGGATCGTTCGGGACATCGCGCTCGACTACCAGGTCCCCGTCATCGGCATTCACGCCATCGAGCTGGCCTGCCGCTCCGTCTCGGYGGCCTCGCTGCGGGAGCTGATGGACCTGGCCCGCCAGGAGCGGATCGGCGCCCGCGGTCTGCCGTTCGACGCGGACCTGATCCGGGGCGACGGGCTATGACCTGCTCCAGCGGAGCGGACACGCTCGTGACGCTCACGTCCTGGTGCATCGCCGCCGGCGCCCTGGCGGCCGCGCTGGTCCTGCTCGGCGGCCTGGTCCTGCTCGGCCTGGTCGTGGCCCGGGAGATCCGGGATCAGGCCGCCGGCCCGGCGGGCCTGGACCAGCCAGCCGAGGAGAGCACGGCGGGAGCGGTCCGATGAGGGCCCGGCCGCACTGGCTTTCCCAGCAGGCCCAGCAGGCCGAGCCAGCCCGGGCTGTCTCCGGTGTCCCGGACGATGTCCGGGCCCTGGTCCTGGCCCGGGCCGGGCACCGGTGCGAGTCCTGCGGCTGGTACCTGCTCGGCCGGCCGTACAGCGTGCACCACCGCCGCCCGCGCGGGATGGGCGGCACCCGCGACCAGGTCGCGCACAGCCCGATCAACCTCCTGGTGCTCTGCGGCCGAGACAACGCCACGGGCTGCCATGGTCTGGTCCATCGCAATCCGGACTCCGCCTATGACGTAGGTCTGCTGGTCCGTCGCGGCGCGGACCCGGYCCGGGTCGCCATCACCCTCCCGGACGGCCGCCGGGTCCTCCTGGGCGCCGACGGCACCTACATCCCGGAGGGCGCCTGATGCCCTGGTTCCGGATCTCCGACGACGCCACCGACCACCCGAAGGTCCTCGCCGCGGGGAACGAGGCGTTCGGCCTGTGGGTACGGCTCGGCTCCTACGCGGCCCGCTACCTGACCGACGGGGCCGTCCCGGCCGCGGCCGCGCTGCGCTACGGCTCCCAGGACCTCATCGACCGCCTCGTCGCGGTCCGCCTCCTCGACGACGTCGAGGGCGGCTGGTCCATCCACGACTACCTGGACCACAACCCCTCCCGAGTCGAGATCCTCGCGGACCGGGCCGTGAAAAAGGCCCTGGCGGTCGACCCGGAGCTGCGCGCCGTGGTGAAGGCCCGCGACGGCAACTGGTGCCGCTACCGGGACTGCGGCAGGGCCGTGTCCTGGGGTGACCGGCGCACCGTCCGCGGCGGAGTCCTCGACATCGTGGACCCGGACCAGCCGGCCGGCCCGGACAACATGGTCGTGGCCTGCCGCGGCTGCCAGCGGCGGCATCTCGGCCGCCCGGCCGAGGCCGCGGGCATGACCCTCGGTCCAGCCCGTGGCGGACAGCCACCCGCAGGACCCCGCGGCGRCCGACCCCATGCCGCCGCCGTCATCCAGATGCGATCCCGGTCCGATCCAGAACCTATCCAGAAACCATCTGGGTCCGATCCAGGTCCGATCCAGAACCGATCCGAATCATGTCCGGAACCGATCCAGACCCCATGCCCATACCCATTCCCATCACCACTTCGTGGTGGTGATGGGAATGGGGTGGGTGCACCACCCAACGATCATCAGGAGCACGACCCGTGCAGTCCCAGCAGACCCGGCCCAACCGCTGGGACCGCACCGACTGCGGCTGGAGCACCCTCATCGGCGGCATCGCCGACCTCGGCCGAGAAACCGTCACACACTGCCCCCGCTGCAAACGGGCGGCAGGCGACCTCTGAGGCGGCTGACCAGCCTCGCCGCCGCAACCTGCCCGCCGACGCCACCGGGCCCGAACACGCGCGGGCGACGCTGCGGCGCGTGGCCGCCGAGAAGGGCATCCGCCTCCTGCCCCACCCCAAACTGCGCCGGCGACCGCCGGAGCCGGCATGGCAGCAGCGCGGCCTGCCGCTCTGGCTGGACATCGCGCCACCCCCACCCGCGCCAGCGAGCCCGCCCGGCCCGCCCTCCGCGCTACCCACGGACCTGGACTCCGCGGCCGCGACCGCATGAACGGGAGAAATCGGATGGATCATGTCGTAGGTAGCGATCACACTCCAGTACAGGAGGTGACCGCCGATGTACGCAGCCCCCTACGTGGCCAGCGAGGACCGCGAGGACGCACTCACCGCACCACCACCGACACCACCCCACCCGGCCGACTGCACCGGCTGGCTCGGCGAGGACAACGAGGGCCGAGCCAGACCCTGCCTGACCTGCCGACCCTGGCTACGACGCCGACTACGCCGAGGCAAACGCAGCCCCGTCAGGGCACAGGCCCCATAACGGCACCGGCCCCCGGGTGCAGCTCCGGGGGCCGGCAGGAGCCCAGGCGGATCCCATCTCAACCAAGCTCCACGGTCATCGTGCACCACACCTCCGACAGCCGAGACATCCCCTTCGAGCTCCTCGCCGGCCTGGTGCTGCTCGTCTGCTTCGCCCTGAGCTGGGACGTCCTCGTCCAGCTCGCCAGGGCCAGCGGACTGAACCGCACCCTCGCCCTCGCCTACCCGCTATCCATAGACCTGCTCGCCGCCGCGGCCTACCGAGCCGCCCTACGACTCCAGGGCGCCCCCGGACACATCCGCGCAGTACCCCTCGCCGTCACCATCACGTTCGTCGGCCTGAGCGTCCTGGGCAACGCGTTGCACGCCTGGGCGCCCCTCGGCGGTCAGCTCGTCGTCCCCCGCGCCGTCGCCGCCGCCGTCACCGCCGTCCCACCCCTCTCCGGCGCCGTCATCGTCCACCTGTACGCCCTCGTACGGCGATACGGAGCACCCACCGAGGGCACGGCCGTAGCGGCGGAAAAACGCATCGAACGGGAAGCGCCCGCGGCCGTGCCGGCGTCAGCCGCGGGCGCCGAGCAGCTCACCACGCCCACCCCAGCCAGCCAGCCACCGGCGCCGCGACCGCGCAGCGCACCCCGCCCGGCCGGCGGCCCGAGGGAGACGCCCGAGCAGGCCGCCGAGYGGCTCCTGGCCCCCGCCCTCGCCGCGGCCGCGGCCATCACCTCGGCCGGAGAGACCGTCAACCGGCGCACCCTCGGCGCCGCCCTCCGCGACCAGGGCCACGCCCTGAGCACCACCGCAGCCCAGATCCTCGCCGTCCGCGTCCGCACACACAGCCAGCCCCGAGAGGCAATAGCAGCATGACCATCCGGATCTCCATCCCCACCCGCGAGGTTGTCTCACAGGCAACCCGCCAGATCCTCGCCGACTACCACACCGACTGGGACGGACCCCACTGGGTGTTCTCCATGGCCTGGAATGCGGGCACAGGGCAGCTCGCACCGCTGACAGCAGCACTGATCACGAATGATGTGCCGCCCACCACCTACCCGGCACACCTCGCCCGGATCGCCAGTGAGGAAGCAGCCGGCGGAAAACAGGCATACCTCTACATGGTCATGATCGAAATGTGGGGAGTAACGGTCGACCCCACAGCCGACCAGGCCCAGGTAGCCCAGCTCAAACGGGAACACCGAGCCCGCCGACTACACCTCCATCCCGAACGCATGGAGATCGTCTCAGTATTCACCGCAGACATCCACCAACGACTGTGGGTCACAACGAAATACCGAAACCGCCCCGACGACATCCAGCAGCAGTYCTACGGCGACCCCGACCGCGAACAAATACCACGCGGAAACATGATCACCGCCATACGGAACGCCGCCGCCATCGCGAAAGCAGCGTAATGAAGATCCGCCTGCACGGCACAGCCGACGAATGCACCGTCGCCGCAGCCGTCATCGCCCGCGCCCTGGACGTCGTCGCCCAGTCCGGGCCCTACCCAGACCGTGGCAGTTCCCGGCTCGTCCGGGTCTACCTCGACGCCCGACTCAACACGACGAAAGATCATTCGGATGAATAACCTCCCACGGCTCGCGCTTGAGCTCCCCGCCCCGACCTTTACCGGCCCGCCCTGCCCCTCGTGCAAAGGCAAGGGCGTCACCGACCTGCGCTACGAGTGGACGACCGAGCGGGCCGTCCTGATGGTCGACGTCCTGTGTGACGACTGCACCGGATGCGGCAGCGCCGACCACCAGGGGTGCGACACCGCCCGCCACGCCGAGCAGGACCAGGACGACTACCCCGACGACGACACCAACGAAGAACCGGGCTGCCCCTCATGCGACGGCCGCGGCTGGCATCCCCTCCAAGGCTTCACCGAGGACACGATGCTGACGCTGCGGATGCCGTGCGGCTGCACCGAAGAGCAACTCGTTCCAGCCCGCGAGGCCAGGAYGAGCCGATGACTGATCGCACACGACGGCTCCCCGGCGCCTGGGCCGTACTCACCGGCAGAGCGGTAGCCAGCCCGATGACGGCACACACCCTCGGCGAGACGCAGGCCCGAGTGGCCATGGACAAAGTGGCCGCGCTCCAGCAGGCGCTGGAGCAGGCCCGAAAGGACATCGGCGCCGTGGGCCACCCCCAATGGTTCTCCAGCGAACGCGAGCGGCTGACCAGCCGCGTGCAGGAGCGAATAGACATCGCACTCGGACGAAAGCTCCCTACCTCTACTCAGGGGAAATCATGATCGCCGAGCTCAGTCCGCCGGAGAACCCACGGGTCATGCTTATGATCGCGGACCTCATCGACCCAATGATTACCGGACCGCTGATCATTGACCTTAACGACGCCGACAGCATCGTCAGGGCTATGAAAGTCCTCCTCGTAGGTAGCTTGAGCGCCGTGGCCCTGAACAGTGGAATAGATGTCGAGGACAGCCTCCACGGCATCGCCGAGGACCTCCGCGCAACCGCACTGGCGGCCCCGGCCTCGGCGCCACCCCCAAGCCCGACACGCCACCAGATGGCCACCGGGGAAATCCACCTACTCCACACATCAGCAGGGATTTTTGCCCACCTCGGCCAGCTCACCGACACAGGATTCGAGCTAGCCGACCGCATGGAAAGCGAACCGGTGGAGCATCACCTCACCCTCATTCGCCGCTTCCTCGCCAACCTCGCGGACGCAGCCATGCACAACAAGACCGAATGTGAAGGCAATCATGACCACTGACCAGAACGCCGAGACGTTCAATGAATGGGCGATCCTCGAACTGTTCGGCCACATACGCCGAGCCGGACGGGTTCGCGAGCAGGAGATCGCGGGTCAGGGCTTCCTGCGCCTGGACATCCCGGATGGGGATAGCTGGATCACTCAGCTCATCAGCCCGAAAGCGATCTACGCGCTCACCCCCACCACCGAGGAACTCGCCCGCGCGGCTRCCACCCGCTGGCAGCCCGAACCCGTCCACCCCTGGGAACTCCCGGCAGCCAGCACAGACATCGATGACGAGGAGACCACGTTCTGATGAGCGCCCACCGCCCCGGAATGCCCAATATCCGGATCCAGCCGGACATCGAGGCCGCCCCCTGGACCGACATCACCGTGGCCAACTCCAAGATCGGCACCCTGGACCGTATCGGCCTCCTGCGTCACGGCACGACCAGCGGCCGAGCCACCGTCGGGCTGGCAATCCGACTCGAGGATGGCACCTACGTCATCGCGGAAACCACCTGGCGGCTACTACGAGGCGCCGTCCGCGCCCTGGCGGCCAGCCCCATCGGCCAAGAGGAAACCGATGACTGAGCACTCCACACAGGGCACAGGCCGGACCCCCGTCAGCCGGCCCGCCTGGGCGAGGCCCTCCGCGGTTGACGACGGATACCACCTCGACGGCCTCGGCGACCTCGCCCTGGCCCTCGGGGGCAGCAGCGACTCGCACAACTGGACCCACACCCTCCTCAGGCTGATCGCCAAGAGCGACAGCGAGCGACTGGAGGCTCTCCACAGGGCTCTGCCCTGGCACGTCCACGCCTACCTGTGGTGGCGGGACACAACCACCAGCCGCATCTCCACCGCCGGCGAACTGCACGCCGAACTCGCCCGGGCCGCAGTGATCCAGGACGAGGACGACGGCGGCCAGGACCACCGTGACGTCCCTGATTGGTGACCTCGTCCGCTGGCTGACCTCATGCCGGTGCGGCCACACCCGCGTCTGGCACCAGCACCACCGGCCCGGGACGGACTGTGCCGCAGCCGGCTGCGGCTGCCCGGCCTGGACGCGGTGGTCGCGGCGCTCACCCGACAAGGAGTCACGATCATGACAGACGCCGCCATGGCCAGCGCCGACGAGCCCACGGTGGACCTCGCGGCGAAGAACGCGATCCTGCGAGCCGCGCTGGAGCGGCTCGCGGATTCCGACGACGAGCCGCAAGACGACGACATCGACCTGGCGTTGATCGGGACCGGCCGCTGGGGATGGGAGCCAACCGACGACCCCGAGGAGCAGCTGCAGCGCCGTCGCGACCTGCGACACGCCGAGGACGGCTACTCCGTCATCGCTCTCGCAGCCCTCGTGCGTGCCGACTGCGCCACGGAGGAATCCCGTTGATGAAGCCGATGGACCTTGAAGAGGTCCTGGCCTGTGCCGATCTTGTCGGCCGTTCCGGCGCGAGCGGTTTCGAGATCGGCTACCTCGACGACGACCCAGCGAATCCGCGCTGGTACGCCCACGCCCAGTACCGCGGGGCGCGCCTGACCTGCGAGGACCACCCGACCCCGCAGGCCGCCGCCGACGCACTCGCCCACCGTCTCCTCCAGGGAGCCCAGTGCAGGTGCGGCCGGGTCGCCACCACCAGCCCATACGGGGCCGTGCCATACAACGCCACGCTGATCAACGGCCAGCGGCGGACGCACGAGCAGGCCCGGACGGCCGGCCAGTGCCTGTGGCGCCGCACCGGGGCCCGCTGGGAGCCGTCCTGCACCGCACCACCCATCGTGATCAAACAGACAGGAGACTGCTGATGGACGGCCACACCCACCTCGAGGTCCGCCCCGATCTTGACCGTCATCCCTGGTCGGACCTGGCCGAGCCGCGACCCCTGCACGGCCACCTGGCCCGTATCGGCATGCTCCGCCACGGAACGACCAGTGGGCGGGCCTCGGTCGGTCTCGCCATCCAGCTGGATGACGGCCGCTGGGTAGTAGCCGAGACGACGTGGAGGCTCTTCCGCGGGGCAGCACGCGCGCTCTCCAGCTCGCCCACGGCAGCAGAGGAGGACACGGACAGCTGATCGTCGTACCCGCTCCGACCTGCGCCGAAGCTATGATGTGATCAACCCTGAGAGGAGGTGTCCGTGCCCAGCCGCGCGCCCCGACGCTGCACCACACCTGGCTGTGCTGGCCAGCCGGACACCGCCTCGTCCACCTGCCCGTCCTGCGGCCGTCGACGGCGCCGCGCACGCCCGTCAGCGACCGCGCAGGGCTACAACGCCGAGCACCGCGACCGCTTCCGCGCGGGCGTCCTGGCCCGTGACACGGTGTGCGTGGTCTGCCAGGCCGCGCCCTCGGCCCACGCCGACCACCACCCGCTGAGCAAGCGGGAGCTGCGGGCACGCGGCATGGACGAGCACGACCCGCGCCACGGCCGCGGCCTGTGCCAGCCGTGCCACTCCCGGGAGACCGCCCGGGCGCAGCCCGCGGGCTGGCACGCGGCAGGGGCTGCCCGGTGAGCGCCGGCGCCGAGCTGCTGACCGCACAGGAGAAGCGGGTCGTCGAGCTGCTCGCGGAGGTCGCCGGCCTGCTCGGGGAGATCGTCGGGCCCGACGAGCCGGCCCGCAGCGGCGACGTGGCCGAGCTCGTGCACCACGTCCACGCCATCCAGAACACGGTGCTCTCCCAGGCCGCGGCACGGGCCTACCCGACCGTCTACCGGCTCCTGGGCGGCTCGCTACCCACCGTGCCCGCCGCCGATGGCGGGTAGGGGGCTGTGATCTCTGGCTGGAGGGGCGCCGGAACGCGGGGGGGAGCCTCCTCTCGCGCTGACAGGTAACGAGGCCCGCCGTACCAGCCGACGGCCGTAACAATCCGTAACCGACAGGGGGTGACCGTGGGTAAGCGCGGCCCGGCCAAGACGCCGACCCAGGTCGCGATCCTCCACGGCTACCGCAAGGACCGGATCAACACCGCCGAGCCCAGGCCGGCCGCCGTCGAGGTCAAGCCCCCGTCCTGGCTCGACACCTCCGCGCGCACCGTCTGGAAGCACCTCGCCCCCGACCTGATCGCCAAACAGATCCTCACCGGCTGGGACGTCGAGGCCTTCGCCTGCTGGTGCGACGCCGTCGTCCGCCGCCGCCGCGCAGCCCGGGCGCTGCGCGACGAGGGTGAGATCATCGAGGCGCCGGTGTTCAACAAGAACGGCGAGCAGACCGGTGTCCGGCTGGCGGCCAACCCGTGGCTGCTGGTGCTCAACCAGGCCGACGCCCAGGTGCAGCGCTACGGCGCCCGGTTCGGCCTGACTCCCTCGGACCGCGCCGACCTGTCCATCGGGGATGCCGGTGGTGACCCGGACGCCGACCTGCTCACCGGCTGACCACCATAGGCGGTGGCGCCCCGCCGACCGCCGCGGCCGCACCTGCGGCTACACCTTCCGGGACCTGACCTGCACCCGCCGCGGCGCGCACTACTGCCAGCCACGCGCCGACCGGGTCGTGACGTTCTTCGCCCGGATGCTGGTCCACACCAAGGGCCCGTTGGTCCGTACCGCGTTCGTGCTCCTGGACTGGCAGGAACACGAGATCATCCGGCCGCTGTTCGGTGAGGTCCTCTGGTCACCAGAGTGGCAGACCTACGTTCGCCGGTACCGCATCGCCTACATCGTCGTGGCCCGCAAGAACGGCAAGAGCGAGCTCGCCGCCGGCATCCAGCTGTACATGCTCGTCGGCGACGACGAGGAGGCCGCCGAGGTGTACTGCGCGGCGAAGGACACCAAGCAGGCCGGGAAGGTCTTCGAGCCCGCGCTGCGCATGGTCCAGCTCTCCCCCCGGCTGTCCAAGCGCCTGGTCCACATCAAGAACGCCCGCCGCCTCGTCGACGACACCTCCGGCAGCCACTACGAGATCCTCACCGCCGACGCCAAGGGCGAGCTCGGACACAACCCCCACGCCTTCAACCTCGACGAGGTGGTGTCCCAGCCGGACGGGACGCTGTGGGAGGCCATGACGACCGCGGCCGGCGCCCGGCTCCAGGAGCTCTGYTACGCCACCACCACCGAGACCAACGACCCGACCTCGTTCGGCGCCGAACTGATCGACGAGGCCGAGCGGATCCAGGAGGATCCCGCCCGGGCCCCGCACGTGTTCGCGTTCGTCCGCAAGCTGCCGTCGAACCCCGACCAGCTGGACCGGCTGCACCGGATCTTCCCAGGGCATCCGGACCTGCCGGCGAGCTGCGACCCGTTCGACGAGGCGAACTGGAAGTGGGCCAACCCGGCCCTCGGCCAGTTCAAGTCCCGTGAGGCGATGCGTCGCCAGGCCCTGGAGGCCAAGGCCGAGCCGGTCAAGGAGAACGGCTTCCGCCAGTTCCAGACCAACCAGCGCGTCTCCCAGGTGACCCGGTGGATCCCGATGGACCTGTGGGACGCCAACGCCCGTGAGATCGCGCTGACACCGGACTGGGTATCCGCCCGGCTGGCCGGTCAGCGATGCTGGGCCGGGCTCGACCTGTCGTCCAAGCTCGACCTCACGGCGTGGGCGCTGCTGTTCGTCGACGGGTCGGTGCTGTGGCGGTTCTGGGCGCCGGAGTCGATCGCCGGCTACCTCGACCTGCACACCGGCGGGGCGTTCAGCCAATGGGCACGGGCCGGCTGGGTGACGCTCACCGACGGCGACACGATCGACTACGACACGATCTACGACGACATCGTCACCGACCATCAGCGGTACGGAATCGTCGACGTCACCTACGACAAGTGGTCCGGCGAGCCGGTACGCCAGGAGATCACCAAACGTACCCGGCTGAAAATGATCGAGTCGGACTCGACCTACATGCGGATGACCCCGCCGATGAACGAGCTGATGCGCCGACTCAAGGCCGAGGAGCTCGCCCAGTTCGGTAACCCGGTCGCCCGGTGGATGGCCGACAACCTCGAGTGCAAGAGCCCCCGGGACGACCCCGACCGGATCCGGCCAGTGAAGCCCGACCGCGGCAAGTCCGGGAAGCGGATCGACGGGATGCCCGCCCTGCTGTTCGCCATCGACGGCGCAATGCGCGGCCTGCCGCAGCCGTCCATCTACGAATCCCGCGGTCTGGGGATGATGGGATAGGCACGCACAGGGGAGGTACCCGGGTGGACTGGTGGGATTCGCTCGTCGCGGTCGGGATCGGCGGCCTGGGCGTGGGCCTAGGGCTGCTCGCCCCGTGGCTGGGGATCTCGGTGACCAGCCTCCTGCTGATCGTCGTCGGGGTCCGCGGCGCGCTGGTCCAGGAGCGCGCCGACCTGACCAGCGAGCTGATCAGGACTCGGGGCGGTGGCGGCTGATGGGCCTGGTCCGCTCGCTGTTGCGCGCCTCGGCCGGGCCGCTGTCCGGGATCGCCACCCCGGAGCAGTGGGTCGTGGACTGGTTCCGCGGCGACATCGCGAACTCCTCCGGGGTCCGTGTCGACCAGGACACCGCCCGGATGTACAGCCCGTTCTTCGCCGGCGTCCGCGTCATCAGCGAGGACGTCGGCGGTCTRCCACTGTTCCTCTACGAGCGCCTGGCCCGCGGCAAGCGGCGCGCGACCAGCCACCCGCTGTACCCGCTGCTGCACGATCAGCCGAACCCGATGATGACCAGCGTGCAGCTGCGCGAGACCCTGCAGGGACACGCCATCACCTGGGGCAACGGCGTAGCGCAGCTGGTCACCCACCCGCGCACCGGCGTGATCGAGGAGATCTGGCCACTGCGCCCCGACCGACTGGAGATCAAGGTCAAGCGGACCGGCGCCGGTCAGCTCCAGCGCTGGTACATCTACCGCGATCCGCACCACGGCATCGAGGCGAAGCTGTCGGCCGAGGAGGTCCTGCACATCGCCGGCCTCGGCTTCGACGGGGTGCGGGGCTACTCGATCGTCGAGCTCGCCGCGAACAGCATCGGCCTGGGCCTGGCCACCGAGCACCACGGCAGCAAGTTCTTCAGCAACTCGTCCGCCCCGGGCGGGGCGCTGTCGCATCCGGGCCTRCTCTCTCCCGACGCCCGGAAGCGGATGGCGGATGACTGGGAGAACATCCACCGGGGGATCGACCGCTCCCACCGGGTGGCCATCCTGGAGGAGGGGGTGACCTGGCAGCAGGTCGGGATCCCCAACGACTCCGCCCAGTTCCTCGAGACGAGGAAGCTACAGATCACCGAGATGGCCCGGTGGCTGCGGCTGCCACCCCACAAGATCGGTGACCTCGAGCGGGCGACGTTCAGCAACATCGAGCAGCAGCAGCTCGACTACATCTCCAGCGCGCTGAACATCTGGCTCATCCGGTGGGAGCAGGCGATCCTCACCCAGCTGCTGCTCCCCGACGAGCGGGCCCGCTACTTCCCCGAGCACCTCGTCGACGCGCTGCTGCGCGGGGACACCATGGCCCGCTACCAGGCGTACGCGATCGGCCGGCAGTGGGGCTGGCTGTCCGCGAACGACATCCGCGAGAAAGAGAACGACAACCCCATCGCCGGCGGGGACGCCTACCTGATCCCGCTGAACATGGTCCCCGCCGGCGGGGACGACGCGCGCGCGGCCGCCCGCCGGGCCCGGGCGCTACGCGGCCGCGGGGCCGCCGCCCGCCGCCGCCTCGCCGACGCCTGGGCGCCGAAGATCGAAGCGGCAGATCAGGAGATCGCCGACCTCGAGCACGACGAGGTCAGCGCGCTGCTGGACGCGCACCTGGGGGACGAGCGGGCCCGCTCGCTCGGCTCGTTCCTCGTCGCGCTCCAGGCGCTGTACGCCGCGGACGGGACGATCGGCGAGGCCATGACCGCAGCCTTCCTGCCGATCTTCACCGCGTTCGCGGCCGACGTCGTGACGGACGCCGCCGACGAGGTCGGCCACGACGAGGACATCGACCTGTCCATCTGGGCCCGCGCCTACTCCCTCTCCCACGTCGCCTACCGGCTCGCCTCGTCGTTCGGCCAGCTACGCGGGCGGGCCGAGCAGGCGCCCACCGTCGACGACGTCGTCAACGAGGTTCTCGCCCGGCTGGCGAAGTGGCAGGACGAACGGCCGGCGCAGACCGCCCGCTGGGAGGGCAGCCAGCTGACGAACGCCGCGGCTCGGGAGGCGTGGAAGGAAGCCGGGGTCAAGCGGCTGCGGTGGCGGGCGTCTGGCACGAACTGTCCGTACTGCTCGAAGCTGGACGGTCGTATCGTGGCGATCGACCAGCCGTTCATCGCGAAGGGCGACCAGGTCGACGGCGAGGCCGAGGGAGAGCAGCTCGTCGCGAAGCGGGACACCCGCCACCCACCGATACATCCCGGGTGCGACTGTGTGATCGAACCGGAGCGATCGTGACAGACCCGAGTGGCTACGCCCGCGGCTGGTGGGACGGCTACGGCCAGGGCCGCGACGACGAGGCCGCCGCCCTGCCGATCCCCGGCGGGCCGCCGGCCGAGCAGGACGAGGAGACCCAGCGGGGCACCCGCGCGCAGCACGTGCCCCGCGACCGGCAGCTGTACTCGAGGAGGAACCGGTGAGCATGCGCCACTACGTGCGCGGATACGTCCAGCGTGCCGACAACGCCGACACGAAGGGACCGCTGCGGATCATCGCCGCGACCGAGGGGCGGAAACCGGACGGGCTGAACCTGACGATGGACGGCGCCCGGCTCGGCCGCTTCCAGGCCAACCCGGTGGTCGGCTACGGGCACATGTACTGGGGCCGAGACGGGCTGCCGATCGGCCGGTCCGACAAGACGTGGATCGACGACGGCCGGCTGATGATGGACATCGTCTTCGACGACGGCGACGACTTCGCCCGCACCGTCGAACGCAAGTACCGGGCCGGGATCATGAACGCGTTCTCTATCGGCTTCGACGCGTGGAACATCGGCAAGGACGGTGTCCCGGAGGGCTGGGAGCTCTACGAGGTGTCCGCCGTCCCGCTGCCGATGGACCCCGATGCGATCGTCGAGTCCGGCCGCGCCGGCGACCAGCTCGCGCTGGTCCGCGCACTCGGCGAGCTGCGCGCCGGCGCGGTCCTGAGCAAGGCGAACAAGAAGTTGGTCCAGGACGCGGTCGCCGCGCTGGCCGCGCTCCTGGACGCCGCCGGCGGCACCGACGACGACGACGAGGACGGCCGGCACACCGGGCCGGACCGCGCCCGGCTGCTGCGCCTGGCCGGCCTGTAGCCGTCGCGCCCGGCCGCCCGCGACGGCTCAGGAGACCTGGTTCACGATCAGGTACCCGGGGAAGGTGGGGCCGGAGATCCGCTGGATGTTCCCGCTGCCCGCGCCGCGCTGCCCGGTCAGCACCAGCGTCTTCGCGCCGGTCTCGGCCGCGGTGTACCGGCCGTAGAACGACACGTGCTCGGAGCTGGCTGCGGTATCCAGGGATACCCGCGCGCTGCGCACCACAGCCCCGGTCACGTTGTTCTCACGGATCCGCAGGTCACACTTGTCGGCGCTGACGGACGGTAGCAGCTCCAGCCACGCCTCGATCGCATAGGTGCGCCCCCCGATCAGATCCGCGGAGACGKACAGCAGCACCGTCTCCGTCGTGGTGAACGTGCTGCTGTTCGTGGTCGCTGTCCCGACCGCGATCTCGTGACGGACGTCGCTGGCCCGCGCTCTCTCACCTGCGAGCACCATCACAGCCCCCAGCACACAGGCTTGCACACGGTCAGTTCCTCTCCCGGCTCGTGATCTTTCTCGACACCGTTCACCGCGCGGACCACGGTGAACGTCTGCGGGGACGTCCCGCCGGCGATATCCGTGACGAGCATCCGCTCACCCGCCACGGTGATATCCATCGGGAGCTCGGCGCTGAGGCTGTCGGCCGCGGCCGCGACGAACACGACGTCCATGTACAGGATGTCCGTGGTCGCGGGGGTGCCCGGCACACCCGGATCGACCGTGACCAGCCCGGCTGTCGCCGGGGCGGTGGCCACGCCGGCGAACCGGGTCCACTGGCCGGCGGCCACCGTGGCCGCCTGAATGGTGGATGTGGAGAGGTAGGAGCCACCGGCGGTGAACCAGTTCGCGTTGAGCTGGAGAGCGTGGCCGGTCTCGCACCGCAGCCAGGCGTGGAAGTAGTAGCGCGAGCCCGCCGTCGCGGCCGCCTTCGGCACGCTCTCGACGTAGGCGGTGGCGCTCGTCCCGTCCGGGACGAGCCGGCCGGACCAGGAGCCGGCGAACGGCGCCGGCCGGCCGCCCGCGTCCGGCGGTGTCACCGCCCGGGTCAGCATCCCCCCGAACATGTCCCACCCGCTGGCATCCACCTCGAAGTCGGGGTTGCCGGTCATCCGCCCATCACTGTTGATCCACAGCGGGCCGGTCGGGGTGGCGACCGTCAGCGTGGTGCTGGTGGCGTCGGCGTCCGCGGCCAGGATCGACCCGTCCGACGACCAGCGGCTGGCCGGGTCGTCGTAGACGGCGATGTCCCACGGGCTGGCCGGCTGGCCGTTCCACTGCACCGGCAGCTGCGTACCGGACAGCATCTCCTTCAGGCCCTGCACCAGCTGGCGGATCTGGTCCGGTGGCAGCCACGGCGGCGGGTTGTCGATGGCGATCAGGTCGCCGACGTCCAGGGCCAGCGCGGCCGCGGTGCGCGCAGGGTCGCCGGTGAACAGCGTACGGACGAGGTTGATTCCGATGGTGGGGTAGCGGGACTCGTCTGTGGTCCCCAGGTGCAGCCGCCACCCGGCATGGTCGGGCAGTGTCTCGTCACCGGGCAGACTGACCTCCACGCTGCTCTCGTACCGCCCGACTCCGTCCGGAGGGTCGGCCAGGTTCAGCGGCCCGCTGGTCTGTTGCGCCACCGCCGAGCCCCCACCGGTCCGTTGCACGGTGACAGCGTTACGGGTGCCCTGGTCATCGTCCCGGGGTTTGATAGCGGATATCTCCGCGTTGGCGTAGTCCAGGACGAGCGCGGGCTGCTGGGAATAGAGCGAGGCTCGGGTCCGGTAGACCAGACCGAAAAATCTCCGGTCCTCGTAGAGGATTCCCCCGTCGGTCCGCTCGACCTCACGCAGCAGGTCCAGCAGTGTGTTACTGAGCCGATAGCCCATCACGGTATCGGACCAGCTCCCCTTGACCGCACAGGGAATACCTTCTTCGCCGCACAGCCGGATAAACCGCTCCGCCGCCGTTYCCCCGTGGAACGCGTTCAACTCGTCAAACAGGTCGAATATGTTCTCCGCCGTGTCGTACACGGCGATGTGTCCCAGGACCACGTCCCCCGCGGCACCGGAGTAGTTCATGATGATGGTGCGGGCCTGGCCGACCGTGCGGCCCGACAGGGTCCCGGCCCACTGGGCTCCCACGGACGCGCCGACCTCCAGCACGTGGATGCTGGCGTCGATATCGGCGCCGTCCTGCACCAGGTCGATACTGACCCGTAGCAGCCGGCCATTAACGTCGAACGCGATCGGGCCGCTGTCGAACAGCTCCACCGCGAAAATGTCATAGCACTGGATGCGCAGATTCCCGCTCGCGTCCACGGACAGATGCCAAATCGAACCTGACCCTGACAGCTCGATCCGGCACAGGACCATCGTTGCGGGAACGCCCCCGTCAGGCACGGCCAGCACGAACCGGGTCTGCACGATGTTCGTGCTGGTGTAGTCCGGCACGGCCCCCGTCCAGACGCTCCCGTTCAGCTCGGGCAGCGGGGTGGACGCGCGGAAATCGGCGAACGCGGCGAACCTCGGCTCGCCGGTGAACGTCATGGCCGGCGCGCCGGGGACAGCCGCGCCGATCCGTGTGGCGTCCTGACCATCCTCACAGGGCCAGTAGGCGACAGGCCGGGCCACGGCGCTGCTGATCCCGGTGATGCCCCGGTACAAAGCGGACTTCAGCGGGGTCTTGCCCTGCCCCAGCCGGCGGAGAATGCCGCTGGCCYCGATCGCGGTCCGTACGTCCGCGCCGGACAGGTCCCATTCCTGCGGCCAGTTCGCTACCTCGACGTGGGCGCGCGCGTTCCAGGCCCTCAGCTCAGCGGAGCCGATCAGGCTCCACGGGGTGCCCTGACCGTCGAGGACGTAGAGCGTCCCAGCATTCTGGGTGGTGAAATCGGGGCTGGCTACCAGGGACCCGTCAATACCGTTCCTGATCTGGATCCCGTAGATGGAGGAGAACGCGGCGCCGTCCACCGTCGGGGTGGATTCCCTGGCGCCGATAGACACCTGTGCGGTGCTGTCGTATATGGATGTCACCCCGGTACCGACGACGGGATTCCCGAGCTGTATCCACGGGCCGGCGATGGTGTCGGCGGTGTAGAACGTGACCGTGTGACCGCCCGCACCATTGTTGACGTCCAGGGTGGCCCGGACCGCTTTCCTGCCATGGCGCGGCGCCGGCACACCCGCCGTCGAGAACACGTCTGTGGTGTTCGCCTGGGTGCCGTCGGTCGACCAGCTGAACGTCAGCCCGCCGTTCTCCATGACGAGGGTATAGCTGCGCTGGTTACCGGCAATGTTGAACTTGTCGATCAGGGCGATCGTCGGGCCGTCCCAGGAGAACAGATCCAGGTCGATCCGCAGATCGATATCTCCGACGATGGAGAGCCCTGCCGAGTCAGGCGCCACCACATAGTCCTCGGGGCTCCGGCGGAGAAACACATGACCGGCCGCACCCGACAGATAGGTGCGCAGCGGAGTGTTCCGGCCGAGCCGGCCAAAATACGGGCCGGTCGGGTTACGTGGCGAATAGCGCCCGTCCCTGTTGTCGAGGGTCAGTGCGCAGGACGTGGGCGGGGCCGTGGAGGTTTCGTTGCTGCGACCGCGTGTGATAGCCACGGCCTGCTGCTCGCGCACGTCCCCCAGACCGGTGACGTCGATCCAGCCGCGCTGGACGTACCCGCGTCCGCTGACGTTCCACGTCAGCCCGTGCACGTCGGTGAAGTAGGTGGTGCCCTCGTCCTGCCGGCGGAAATCGGCGTAGGCCACGGACGTCCCGGCGATGCCGTTGTACATCCGGAACGCGTAGATCCGGCCGATCCACCGGTTGGTGTTGGCGAACACGGCCGTCCCACCGTTGCCGGTGCCGAGCTCCAGCGTGGCGGCGGTCGCGGCGATCGCGACTGTGGTTGCCGTGACGATGGGGGTGCCGAGCGGGGTCCACGGGCCGGTGATGTCCGGGGCGGTGTACCAGGTGACGGTGGTACCGCCCGCCCCGTTGTTCACATCCACGGTGACCCTCAGGGCGAGCCGGTACCCGTTCGCCACCGTCGGCGCGAGAGAGGACCGGCCGCGCGCGTCGGCCGTGAGGTTCCCGGCGCTGCCGTCCGGCGACCAGTTGATGACCGGCCGGCCGTCGGCCAGCAGCCGTAGCACCCAGGCCCGGTTGTTCCCCGTCGTGGAGAACTTCGCCGCGATGATCTGATCGACCGCAGGAGTCCAGTCCTGCGCGGCCAGATCCACGCGCAGGTCGATGTCCCCGGTGATGTCGAGGACCGCGGTATCGAGCGTGTAGGCGGCGCTGGTGTTGCCCGCGTTCGACAGCGTCAGGTAAGCGTCGTCGACTTGCAGCTCGACAGTGAGGTCGCCGGCGACGGTCATCTCAACCCTCCTGCCCGAGCGCGGCCACGTCCCCGCCGAAGCGGACCCGGATCGTCTCCTGTAGCCACTGCGTGAAGCTGTCTCCCCCGCCGGGCGCGAAGCTGACGACCAGGCCGCTGGGCTCGACCTTGCCGGTGGACCGCGCCTCCATGTTGATCATGTGTTCGAGCTGTGAGAGGGGCAGGACGGCTTCCTGCTCCGGACCTTCTCCGATCATCGCGAGGGTCGGGCCCGTGGTGATTCCGCCCTCGGCCAGCATCGGCACCCGTGGCATGTGGAACCCCTTACCGCCCAGGCCCGGCACCCAGCTCGGAATGTCGAACCCGATCTTGCCGACTGTGGCGTTCCAGGCCCGGCCGATCATGTTGAAGCCGAAGACGTACGGCGCGGCGATGATCTGTCCGAGTCCGGCCAGCGCGGCGCCGATCATCCGGGGCGAGGAGGTGATGAAGTCGAAGACGGCCCCCGCCCCAGACTTGATCTTGTCGAAGTTCTTCAYGATGGCCACGACCGCCAGGCCTATCGGCCCCGTCAAGATCCCCAACAGGAGCGGCCAGTTGTCCCGTACCCAGTGGTACCCGAACTGGATCACAGCCCAGATCGCCGAAAACGCCGCATCGATGATCTTACGGGCGGTCTCGCTCTGGGTGTAGAGCACGACCATCCCGGCCGCCAGGGCGGTCACCCCGAGGATGATCCACGTGATCGGGCTCGCGGCCATCGCCGCGTTCACCCCCCACACCGCCACGGCGAACACACCCATGGCGGTGGCCAGCACCAGCACGACCGGGCCGAGTACCCGCACCAGCCCCTGATGCTCAGCCAGGAACCCCGACGCACTCGTGAGCACGGGCAGCAGCGCCTCACCGATGCTCATCTTCAGCGAGTTCACCGCCGCGGCCATCTGCTGCGCCGGATCGGCCTCCATCTTGTCGGTCAGCCGACCGGCGGCGCCGGCCGCCGTGTCCATCCCCGAGGCCGCGGCCGCGGTCGCCGGGTTCATCGCCAGCAGTGCCCCGGCCGCCTCCCCGGCCATGTCCCCGAACAGCGCCACCCCGAGCTGGGCCTGCTGGGCGGGATCCTTCACCCCGCGCAGCTTGTCCAGGGTGAGCTGCAGCGCGTCCGCGGCCGGTTTCCCGCCCTTGCCGATGTCGGTGAGCATCTTCCCGGCGTTCAGCCCGAGCGCCTTGAAGCCCTCGGTCGCCCGGTCGGTCTCCTCGGACGTGATGCGCGCGAACTCGTGCAGCACGTCGGCGGCCTGGTCGAGGTCACGGCCACCGGCCTGCACGAACTGGGACATCAGCCCGAACGACGTCTGCGCGTCCAGTCCGATGCGTTTCAGGTGGGTGCCGTACTCGGACACGATCGCCGGCAGGTCCGCGACCATCGACCGCGGGAGCTTCTGCGCCGCGGTGGTCAGGACGTCGAAGGCCTCCTCGGTGTTGTCGACCAGGCCCTGCTTGACCAACTGGCCGGCCGCGGTGGCAGTCTCCCCCACATCGAGCTCGAAGGCCTTCCCGAGCGCCATCGCGCTCTTGGTCATCTGCTGCAGCTGGGCGTCGGTGTAGGCGCCCATGTCGCCGACGGCCGAGATGACCGAGGCGACCGAGTCGCTGACCTCGTCGAGTCCCTCGCCGAAGCCGGCGCCGAAGACGTCGCCGGCGATCCCGCCGGCCCGCTGCGCCTCCACCTCGGTCAACCCCAGCTGGGTTTGCAGGGAGCTCTGGGCGGATGCGATGTCCATCGCCGACCCGAGCCCGGTCGCGAACGCCAGCCCGGCCAGGCCGCCGGCGGCCGCCGCCGGCGCGGCCAGCCGCTCCATCCCCCGGGTGACCCGCGAGGCACCTTCCTCGGTGTCGTCTTCGACGCCGATGCGGATGAGGAGCTCTTCCAGGAGCGTCACCGGCGCCGCCCCCGCCGCGCCTGGTCCGCCACGTCGTAGCCGGCCTGAATGCCCTTGATCGCAGCCAGGATCTCCTGCGGGGTCTTACGCGCCCGGCGCCGTGACCAGACGATGAGATGGTCCCGCAGGTGCGGGCGCCGCCCCCGCTTCATGTGGGGGGAGACGACGTCCATGCCCAGCCGGGCGACCAGCAGGTCGTACCTGCGCGGCGTGACGGGGCCGTACAGGTTCTGGTAGGCGATCATCCGGATGATCTCTCTTTCGGTGAACCGGTCCAGTACCTCGCTGGGGGGCATGCGGAACGCGACGGCCAGGTCGTACTGGATCTTTAGTTCTGGCCGCCCGAGAAATCCTCCTCAGCGTCCTTGACCTTCTCCACGAAATCCTTGTCGTCATCGGAAAGATGTTTCACCAGCTCGAACAGGCCGTTCACAATCCCGGCGGACTTCTTCCGGAGGATCGCCACCCCTTCCTTAAGCTCTGGGAAGACCAACTCGCCGCTCTCCTGGTCGTAGAGAGCCTTCGCGACGATCTCAGCCTTGTTGGTACGCACGGCCATTTCGGCGTCCGCATTCCGGCCCTGCTTCACCGTGAGCCGGCTGAGCTTGTTCTGGTACTCCTCCCAGTCCTCGTCAGGCAGGCCGCGGACCTGGAACATGACCCCGGGAGCCCACTCCGGGATCTCGACGTCGTCCTGGTGGCGGATGTCGTCCGCGGCGCGGATAAGGTCTTTCAGCCCCATGATTCAGACTCCTCCCGGTCAGGTGGCGGTCAGCGTCGGCTTACCGCTGATCTTGAATGTGACGGTGCGTTCCATCTTGTCGTCGTGCGGGAATTCATCACCAATGTTGGTGATCAGTGCGCTGAATTCCCAGGTGTGCTCGTCGGCCTCACCGGGGAGGATGACCACCTGGTAATCCCGCAGCGGCTTCTCCTCGAAATCGGCATCGAGGTCCGCGTGGGTGACCGCGCCCGGATCGTAGTTGATGGTGATCTCCACCTCCCCGCCGTCCTTCAACCCCTTCACGAACTCCCGGTACTGGTCCGGTGAGTCGTGGGCGGTGACCTCGATCCCCTCCCTCTCCCGGGACGGACCGGAGACATCGCTCACATTCGCGATCGCGGCGAATACTCCGGCGCCCGTGGTGTCCCGCTTGAACTGCGTACCGAACGCGTCTATGCCGGGCATTTTTCCTCCGTTACTCCTGTGCTGTGATGACCAGGAACTGCAAAACGCGGTGGCGGATCTCCGGGTCGGGGTCCCGCATGGCCTGCTGACGCAGGTAGCGGGTCACGATGTGCCGCCAGCCATCGATCAGGAGCGCCTGATGGTCCAGCAGTCTGATGATCTGGTTCGCGATGTCGGCTCCCTGGGAATGGCCGCGCTCCCTCGTCCACACATGGATGTCCATGACGCTCTCCCGGCCAAACCCACCATGATCGTTATCCGGGGTTTCGACAGCATCCCCGAGGGTCACATAGGGGAATTCCTGACCCTCCGGAACGTCATCGAAAACACCGGTTATCACGTCAGCCGCCCATCAACGTCGTATCGGAAACGAGCAGATCATAGATAGCTATTTGCATCGGACCTATCGGCGAGCCCGACCCGCCGACCACGGGCAGGCCACCGCTGGCGAGCCACCCGGTCAGCACCTCATAGACCGCCCGCTGGATCGGCCCCATCGCGCTCTCGGCAGGCACGCCGAGGTCTGGCGGTGGCTCGTCGCCGGGCGCCGGTGCACGCAGCACGAGCGGCGGCCGTCCCCGGACGCGCCTCGCAGCCGGCAGCACCACGATCGGCGCCGGGGTGCTCGGCGCCACCACGACCGGGGCGTCCCCCGCCACGGCCCGGGAGATCAGCGCCGGCGCCGGGACCAGCCGCGGCGACTGCCGCGTGACGATGACCGGCAGCGGGACGACCGTGTCCTCCAGCGACCCCCGGGAGATCACCGGTGGGCGTACCGGTACCGGCCGGACCCGCGGGGCGACGATGACCGGTGCAGGGGTCGTCAGGACCGGGTCGTCGACGAGCGCGCCCCGCAGCACCAGCGGGGCTGGCGGCCGTGGCCGCGGCCGCGGCGCGGCCACCACCAGCGGCGCCGGCGCCGCCACCGCCGGCTCGGCGATCGTCTCCTCGGCCGAGGACCGCAGAATGATCGCCGCTGCCGGTGTCCGTCGCGGCGGCCGCGGCGAGACCACGACCGGCGCCGGCGGTACAGCCGCTGCCGGCGCTGCCACGTCCTCCAGCGACGACCGGGAGATCAGCGCCGGCGCCGGAACCAGCCGCGGCGGCTGCCGCGTGACGACGACCGGCAGCGGAGCCGCCAGCGCCGGCGGCGGGACGTCCTCCAGGGAGGACCGGCTGACGATCGGCGCGTGCGGCAGCCGCCGCCGAGCCGGGGCAGCGACGACCAGCGGAGCCGGTGTCGTCAGGACCGGTTCGTCCTCCAGCGACCCACGGGAGATCACCGAAGGATTCGGATGGCTCCGCCCGGTGATCGCCATGGCCGCCTCCTACCCGGGCGGTCAGCAGCGCTCGAACCACAGCGTCGCGTTCGCGTTCACGATCGCCGGCGCCGTGCACCTGACCGCGATCAGGCTGGAAGCTGCACAGTCCGGGGAATCCCCCAGCGGCCAGTCGTAAATGGCGAGCCCACCGTTCGGAGTAAGCGTGTACCGGTCGATGACCGTGGGTGTGGTGGGCTCGGCCGAATAGTTGTATTTGCTGGTGAAACCCGGGGTCACTGTCCGGCCATAAATCTGGTTGACGGTGCCAGCCGTACCGGTCCCATCCGTCGTGAACGACACGATCTCGACCAGGACCGGTGCCGCCGAGGCGGTGACACCGTCGAAACTGATCCTGACCTTTTTCAAATCGACACCGAACTGGCTCGGCGCGATCACCGAAAGGATCGATTTCGGTGTCGCAGCAGCCAGGGCAACGGCGGCGCCGACAGCGGCGCTGTATCCGGCTTTGGCCATGAGAGATCTCCTTACCAGGTAGCGGCACGCACCAGGGCTGCCGTAGAAACAACGGGGGCGGGGGTCGCGGCTGCCAAGCCGGCAACCGGGCCAATGGGCCCGGCGTCCGACCAGGCGACACCATCGAAACTGAGCTCCGTGTTCGCCGCCGAACTGATGATCCCAGCGCGGAAGCGGTCGACCGGGCCGTTGCTGCCGGTGCTGACGCCGGATATGGATAGGGTTTCCGTGGCGGTCGTGTCGTCCGGGTTACCGAAATAACAACGCACGGTCATACTGCCCGCCGTAGTGGAGACCACCTCATCCATTTCGACGCGGAACCATTGACTGAGCGGAAAATCGGCCGCGCTGGTTCCGCCTAGTGATCCGGACGAATACAGGAAAGCGAGTTTCCCTGAGCTGTTGAGCCGAACAGTTCCCACGATGGTGGTGCCAACGAGAAAACGCATCAGGTTCAGGTTCGATCCGGGGACAGATCCCGTACGGATATAAGCGCGGGAGTAGACCGCCGTGGCGCTGACACCGGACGTCCATGACAGATACGGGGAACCCGCCGTACCGCCGGTCGCCAGCCGCGCCGAGACGAGACCGTGCGCCGCAAGGGCCGTGTCACCCTCGACCGTGCTGCCGTCGAGGTTGACGACATCCCAGGCGTCGCCGCTTCCAGCGCCCGAGTTCGCGGCGGTGATGGTGACGCCGTCCGCCTGGCCCTCGAAGCTGTTCTGCTTCTGCGCCACCTCTCACCTCACCTCCTCTGAACGACAGTCAGCGCAGTTCCCTGCGGATCTCGACCCGCAGCTGCTCCTTGAGGACCTCCCGGGCGGCCTCGGCCGCCGGACGCAACGCCGGACGCTTCCTGATCTTCGCCGTGCCCTCCTCGTGGAACGCCGCGTAGTAGTACGGCGTCCGGTCACCCAGCCAGCCCACCTCGGCGACCAGGCCGTCCTGCTCGTACTCGATGTCGACGTTGTGCAGCAGGCCGCCGGTGTCGACCCGGACCTGGGCCTGGGTGTCGCGGCGGACCTCCTCGGCCGTGGTCCGTACCGCGCGGCGTACCGCCTCGTTGACCTCGTTGCCCAGGTCGGCCAGCCGCCGCGCCAGCCGGTCGAGCCCTTCGATCCGGACCGTGCTCCGATCGCTGCTGGCCATCGGTCACCGTTTCCCCAGCGCGCGGCGGATCGCGGTGAGCTCCCCGACGACCGCCAGCAGCGCCCAGCCCACCGCCTCCAGCGGGGTGGCCTGGATGTCGCGGGCCAGAATCTCCTGGGCGCGGGTCCGGCAGTACTCCGGCCCGGCCGGCGGCGCTTTCGGGCCGGCCATCAGGTTCCCATCTGGACCACGGCGACGGTCACGGTCGTGACCGCGCTGTAGGTGATCGCCGCCCGGCCGTTCGCGCCCCGGAAGACGCTGGCCAGGGGCAGGATGCCGTGCTTGCCGGCGGGGACGACCAGCGTCGCGTTCTCCACGTCCAGGCCCTTGACCGTGCCGGGCGTGGCGAAGGTCGCCGTGACTGTGCCGCCCGAGCCGTTGTTCAGGTAGAAGAACAGGCCCGGGCCGACCGGGGCGGTGTCACCGCCGCCGGCCGCGGCCACGGCGGCGGCGCCCAGATCGGGCCGGCCCCCATCGATGGGCGCGGACACGGGGGTGAGGTCAGCCATTCGTTTCCCCTTCGCTCTGGACCAGTTCGCCGTGGGCCTTGCGGTAGCGGACGCTCGACGGCCGCATCACGCCGGCGACCCGCCACACCTCGCCGCTGTCCGGGTCGCGCAGCTCGTCGCCGCGGCGGACATCGTCGGTCGGCAGCAGGTAGATGCCGTCGGTCTGCTCGGACTGGGTCTGCACGGCCAGCAGCCGCTCCGCGTCCGACGGCTGATCCACTTTTGCCCGGACGTCCGACGGCTGCCGGACGTAGACAGTGCGGTAGCCGCCGGCGCCGTCCTGTGTCCGGGTCGGCCGCCACACCTGCAACGTCCGGTTCAGCCAGTGCCCGATCATGTGCGGGCCCGGTAGGAGCCAAGGGCTCGCACGTCGGACGCGGACAGGGCCATCCCGACCGCGCCACCGTCGGACGTCGCGAACGACCGGGAATGATCCCCGAGGGATTCGGACGCCAGCAAGGCCGGGTTGTTCCACGCGGCCGCCGCCAGCCGGAGAATGATCCGCTTCACCCCGTTCGGGATGGTGGCGTACCCGGCGGTGTAGACGACCTCGGTGGACCGGTCCGTCGTCGGCCACCAGGCGCCCACCCGGGTCAGGATCCCGGACGCCGACCAGGTGTAGTCCGCGGCCGCCCCCTCGACGAGCAGCTCGTCGTCCGCGTCGTCCCGCAGCCACGTCACCGACGTGACAGACGTGACGGGCCACCGCGGCAGGAGCAGTTTCCGGCTTCCGGTGCCGGGCGAGTCCGGCCAGCGGTCCGACCGCGTCGGCGCGTCCAGGATCACCGTGTCGGTGGACTGCTCCAGTGGCTGGCCGGTCTCGTCCTCGACCGCGCCCTCCGCCATGCCGATAAGCAGGTCGGCCCGGGCGGTCTCCTCAGCGCTGAACGCGTCCTGACCGAGCAGGAGCCGCAGGTCCTCCGCGGTGGYGTACGCCATCAGCCCGCGCCGTCACCCTCGCCGGCGGCCGCGCGGATGACGGCGATGATGTCCGCCTTCTTGCTCGCCTCGCCGAGGTCTATGTCGTGCTCGTCGGCGTACTCCCGGAGCTCGTCGACGGTGAGCCGGTCCAGCGGCTTGTCCGCCGGCGCCGGCGGGGCTGCCAGCTCGGGCTGGCGGCGCAGCCGGTCCCGCAACCGCGGCTTCGGCTGGTCGACGGCGACGCAGTCACCGGCGGCGATCCGCTTCGCCGCGTCTTGCTCGGGAAGATCCCTGACGTCTCCGGGCTGCGCGCTGAACACGGGGTTGGCGACCCGGCGCAGAAACCTGACCTTCATCAGGGCTTCACCCGGCCGAGACCCCGCACGACTGTGGCCGACGCCACCAGCGTCGGAGTCGTACCGGCCACCACCGTGATCGCTACCCGTACATAGCGCTTGATGCCGTGGTAGCCGATCGTGTAGACGGCCAGGTCGTTCGCGTCGGTGATGACCGGCTCGGCGCCGTCGAGATTGCTGGCAGCGACCGCGGTAAAGGTGCTGTTGTCGGCGGACTCCTGCACCTTGAAGGTGAACGACGGTGTGGTGCCGCCGGCGGCACCGGCGTCGATCACGATCATCGCGCCGTCGTAGTTCGCCAGGTCCACACCGGTGCCGTTCGCCGCGGCCGTGCGGGACGCGGGCGCCAGGGACTGCACCACCGACAGGTGGTTTTTGATGTCATTCCTCATCCTTGTTCCTTTCTCAGAGTCTCACATCATTACTGTGATCTTCGTAAAGAAAGGGTGTTTACGGCACCACGTCGTTCGACTGGAGCCTGACGAACGGCTCCTCCAGCACCGGCATCGCGTCCACCTCGGCACGGCCGATAAACCCTATCTGGTTCGTCTCCGCGTAGAGCTCGACGAGCCGCTGCACCTCGAACTGCAAGGCGTCGACGATCCAGTAGAAAGAGAAATCTCCCAGAAGACCGACGTAGTCGTTGTTCGCGAACGTCGACGGCGCGAACTCCGACAGGATGTACGGGATATCGAGGATCGTGTCCGGCCGGTCGGTCGCCAGACCAGGCCGCCAGACGTAGTTGCCGTCGCCGTCCTTCAACTTCCGGACGGATGCGAGTACCAGCCGGTGGAAAAGCCACTGCGCCCGCGGGTGGTATTGCGGTTTCAGGGTGTATTTCGCGTCGATCAGATCGTCCGCCGCGTTACCCGTGGCCACGTTGACGAACGTCGCCGCGTCGGTCGAGATATCGACATCCCGCGCGGTCGAGATGCCGTCCGCGCTGGCGGTGAACAGCCCCAGCGGTTTCTGGTTACCGTCACCGGTCATGAACGCGTTCTCCTGCGCGGTCGCGTGCCGGTAGGCGAGCCGGTCCCGCACGATCGCCTCCGGCCCGATCGCCGCCACCCGCAGCAATTTCCGGCTGACGAGGACCCGCTTCGCCAGCGGATGCGGCCGCAGCTCCCGCTTCCCGAACTGCAGGCCGTCGTCCTGCGTGCCGGTGCCCACCTCGGATGTCCACTCCGCGTCCGCCAGGTCGCTGTCCCGGGTCGGCACTCCCAGGGACTCCGACGTGGTCAGACGCTGCACGGTCGCCAGCCCCCGTAGCGGTGTCAGGTCGTCGACCACGGCGAGCAGCTGCTGCACGAACTGCTCCGGGGCGACGAGGAACCCGCCGTCGGGGTCGTTGCCGGCGTTGAGCGCGCGGGCCTGCGCGRCCGTCAGCGCGGACCGGCCACCCACCAGGAACGACCGCCAGGCCGCCATCTGGTCGTCGCCGCCGCGGTTGCCGGGGCCGTCCGGCTCGTCCGGGTCGTCGTCGAGCCGGTCACGCTCGTCGTCCAGGAGCCGTTGCGCCCGGTCGATGGTGGCGTCGACCTGGTCGCGTTCGTCGAGCAACTGATCGAAGGTCGCCTCTTCCTCCGGGGTCAGGTTCCGGCCGGCCGTCGAGGCCACATCCATGATCGCTTTGGCGTCGGCGCCGAGCTTGGTGCGCTTCGCCTTCAACTCACGGATCTTCACTGTCATCTGGGCTCCAGCACGAAGAAGGCAGCGCCACAGCAGCACTACATCGACAGATCTTCCGTCGTAACAGCAGCGAGACGGAAGAATTTTCGATTCAGGCTACTCTGAGCCCATGCCAGAGATCGCCGACACCGGAACGTGTCGGCCGTGACCGGCGCCGAGGAAGCGATCCTCCGCATAGCCGCCCTGATCACGGCTCTCTCCGTCATCACCGGCGTCCTGATCGTCACCGCGCGGCGCGGCTGGCATGTGGTCCGCCGCATCGTGGAAACCCACGAGATGCTCGGCACGGTCGACGGCCGACTCCAAGGGCTGGCCGTCGACGTCCTGGCCATCGGCGAGCGGCTCGACAGCCACCTGGACGGCCACCCGTGAGCGATACCGAGCCGTGGTGGCGCCAGGCCGACAGGTGGTCTGCGCAGCGGCGCCTGACGTGGGCGGAGTGGGAGGTCCGCCAGGACTACACCCGCTCTGAGCCACCGGAGTGGATGCGCCCGGCCGGCCGGCCACCGGCGGAGACGATCGCGGCCCGGCTGCTCTCGGCCCTGCTCATCATCGCTGTGGGCGCTGTGCCCGCGGCAGTGTGCATCTGGTCGCTGCGGTGACCTGGTCGACCCGGGCCCTGGCCGCAGTCCTGCTCGCGCTGGCGATCGCCAGCAGTGTCATCGTGATCAGGAACTGGTGAGGAGATCGTCATGCCCCACATTGTCGAAACATTCGCCTTCCGTCCGGTCCGCAACACGGATGGCAAGGGGATCGTCCCCATCGGCCTCGTCCTGCACGTCGCCMAGGGCAACGGCTCTCAGTTCAACTGGTTCAACGACCCGCGCTCTCAGGTGTCGTCGAACTTATGGGCGGGCAAGGCCGGGCAGCGCGAGCAGTACGTGCCCTCGGACGTCCGGGCCTGGGCCCAGCTCGGCGGGAACGGTACCTACAACTCGATCGAAACCGAGGGCTTCGACACCGAGGCGCTGACCCCCGAGCAGATCGAGAGCGTGGCCGTCGCCTACGCCGACGGGGTGCACGCCTTCGGCTGGGCGCTGGCGGTGACGGACACGCCCGGCCAGTCCGGGCTGATCACCCACGGGGCCGGCGCGGCGAGCTGGGGCAACCACCCGGGCTGTCCCGGCGGCATCCGGACCGGCCAGCGCCATCAGATCATCGCCCAGGCGGCTCAGCTCGTCGACGACTCCGGCTCACCCACGCCACCGGCCGTCGTCGCCCTCCAGCACGCGGTGCACGTGATCGCCGACGGCATCTGGGGACCGGTCACCGACGCCGCCCTGGCCGCCGTGCGCACCCACCAGTGGACCCGCGCCGAGCAGGCCGCCGTCGGCACCGTCGTCGACGGCGCCTGGGGCCCCCGGTCGCAGGCCGCCTACGTCGCGACGGTGCGGACGATCCAATCCATCCTCGCTGTGGCCGTCGACGGCGTCTGGGGGCCGGCCACCGACCGGGCGTTCGTCGCCGCCCGCAGTACCTACTTCATCGGCTGACCTCAGCCGGCCCCACCCCGGCCTCTCCCGGCTCTCCTGCCCGCCAGGCAGGAGAGCCGGCTTTCTGGCGTTGATCAGTCCTTGTCGTCGGTCAGGCCGGCCGGGGTCGGGCCGGTGTCGAGCGAGGGATGGCACTCGGTGTCCGTCTGGTCCCCGCGGAGCTCTGCCAGTCGAGCCCGGGCCTCAGCGAACTGCTCGGCCAGACGGATATCGGCCGGTCGAGCCGCGACGAGGGCCTTCATGGCGGCGCCCTTCCGCTCCTGGAGGCAGCGCCCCTCCGGACCGACTCCCCGCCCCCAGGGCAGCGAGATGATGGAGCCGGAGATATCGATCAGCCACGAGGATGCCGTCAACCCGTCGACCGGGGCCGTGAGGGCGGCCGACACGGGTGCATCGCCCTGGCCCCGACGATCTCTGGGGCTGCGATGCTCGACCACCCACTTGTCCAGCCGTCGGGCGGTCGATCGGGGGCGCAGCGCGGCCTCGGGCAGAAGGGCGGCGCCGAAAGTCGTGTTGGGCGAATAGTGATACGGCGTCAGGACGCCGTTACGCCAGGAGGCCACCGCAGCGGCGTAGTGCGCCTCGGCCGGCTGGCGGGCCGCAGCTCCGCCGGAGAGCTCCTCATCGATCTCCGCCCACGGCATGCCGGCGAGATGCTCGGCGATGACGGCGGAGGTCAGCAGTTCCTCGGCCTCCTGGACCACCAAGCGGGCCGCCCCGACGAGCGCGCCTCTCGGCCGGCCCTCCGTCGGCACCATGCCTCGGGCCGTGTCCGCGACGTCGGCCGCCCGGTCCGAGACGACCAGCCGGGCGAGCCGGGCCGGCGGGGTCGACCAGTGGCCCTCCTCCTCGAGGCGCTTCCAGGCTGCATCCGGGTAGTCCTCGGTCGGCCGCTCCGGCGGGCCTGCGATGACGCCGGCGTCGACGAGTTCGGCCTCCAGGGCGTCGCGGGCGGCCTGGACGGTGGCTACCGCGGCGGTCAGCGCGTCCAGCGCATCCAGGGCGCGCTCCTGGCGCTCGTCCGGGTGGAGTTCCGGGTACTGCTCCCCGCGCCACTGGGCGCAGTACATCGCAGGCCCGGAGGTGACGGCCCGCTCGGCGGCCCGTATGGCATCATCGGTGCGGTGTCGGAGATCCGACACGCGGATTCGGTGTGTGGCGGTGGTCACAGCTTCCCCATCCCATCCGGCGCCATCTCGGCGCTCTCAGGGTCAGGCGTAGCGAGAGAGTAATTACCGACTCTTCGGTTCGCGCTGACCTGCGTTTTCGCAGGTCAGCTCAGCGATAGGGCCCCGGTTCCTTCTAAGCACCAGGTCGCAGGTTCGATCCCTGCCGGGCGCACTCGGGGATCAAGCCCCTACGCTGCATCATCACGTCCCCGGACCCCCGTCCGGCCGAGGCCCGAGCCTCCCGGGACCCCCAGGTGTAGCAACCCCTGTAGCAACGCGCTCAGTCACGCTTGGTGCCGCGGGCCGGGCCGGTCAGGCGTTTGTCCAGCTTGCCGAGCGCGCGGCGCTTCTCCCCCATCGAAGCATGCGCGTAGATGGTCATGGTGACCTCGATGGCCGAGTGCCCGGCGATCTCGCGGACGATGTGCGGCGGGACGCCGAGGTCGAGCAGCAGCGTCACGCAGGTGTGCCGCAGCCCGTGGAACACCACCCCGTCGAGCCCGGCCGCCTGCCGCAGCGGCAGCCAGAAGCGGCGCAGGTTGTCCGGTTCGATCGCCGTACCGATCCTCGTGGTGAAGACGTGGCCGCTCTTCACCCACCGCTTGCCGGCCGCCTCACGCTCGGCGTCCTGAAGCTTGCGATGCTCGGTCAGCGCGTCGGCCACCAGGCCCAGCAGCGGAAGCGTGCGTTCCGAGTCCTCCGTCTTCGGCGGAAGCAGCCGCAGTTCCCCGCCGACCCGCTGAAGCGTGTGCCGGACGGTCAGCGTTTTCCGCTCTTCGTCGATGTCGGACCACTGGAGTCCGAGCAGCTCCCCGCGGCGCATACCGAGGAACAGCGCCAGGACCAGCAGCGCGTACAGCCGGTCACCGGCCGCCGCGTCAAGCAGCGTGTGTGCCTGGTCGACCGTCAGGCCCCGGTCGATCCCGTAGCGCGGGGTCGAGACCTGCACGAGCTTGGCGACGTTGCGTCGGACCAGTTCCTCACGAACGGCCGCCTGTAGCGCGTTGCGCAGCACGGCATGCACGACCTGGACCTGACGTTTCGACGGCCGCCGTTCGCAGCACCGGCCGAGCGCGCAGCAGCGCCGTTCCCCCTCCGGACGCGCCTCGTCCCGACCACGAGCGCAGCACAGACAGGTGTTCTCCATCCGCCGGATGAACTGCCGGACATCGGCCGCCGTCAGCTTGTTCAGCCGTTTCTTACCGAGCCCCGGAACGAGGTAGATCCGGACCGCCTTTTCGTACGTGACGTAGGTGTTCGGCTGCCGGTTCGGCTTCACCGTCTGCGCGAGCCACACCGTCAGGAACTTCTCGACGGTCCATCCGGTCGCGTCCGCCGGAATGCCCTGGTCGGAGTTGGACTGAAGTTCGGTGAGCTTCTTCCGGATGACGTCCTCAGAGCTGCCGTAGACCGGGCGTCGTCTTGTGCTGCCGTCGGGCATGAGCACGTAGGCCGCGCCGACCCACATACCGTCCGCCCGCTGGTAGATCGAGCCCTGACCGTTGGCGCGTTTCTTGCGTTCCCGACGCCTGCCGGAAGTCTCGGACATGACGAGGACAACTCCTTGCGAGAAAGAGGGAATCAGGGGTCCGCCAGGACGGCAGGCCGATCGCTGGCGGTGGGGTTCCGTTCCTCCGGGCGGTGAAGGGTCCGCCGGGGAACCGGCCGCGTCCAGGGCGCTACGCGTCACTGCGTGATCGGCTTCGCCGACCCTGGACCCGTCCGGTCCCCCGGCGGGTGCAACGCCCAGCGGAGGAACAGAAAAATGGGGAGAAGAACCGCGAGGTCTGATCAGCGTGGCTGACGCTGCGCGGGAATCCGTCCGTACGGGGTGACGTCGGGAATCCATCCGCCGGTCGGATGCGGCCGAGGCGGCGGGGCAGTTGCCGGAAGCGTGCTGCCGGGGATCACGCGGAACACCAACACGACGTCCACGTCTCCGAGGGCTTCGACGAACACCGCGCTGTGCGGGATCGCGATGGCGATCCGGGCGACGTCGAAGGGGTCTGCGCCCGGCTTGACGGTCATCTCGTAGTAGCCGTGGCCGGGGGCGTCCAAGCGGACGAAGGGCTGTCCGTCGGAGGGGTCGCGTGGCGGGTCGAGGTCAGGCGGAATGATGGGCATCAGGGTCTCGCTCCTGTTCGTGCAGGATCGGGATCTCAGGTCCCGGTGTGGTGTTCCAGCACCCACCGGGACCGCTTCGAGCATCTGTCACGTGATGATCGCTATGGATGATCCGGAGGTCCCCGCGCCGGGCGGTGTTGCCGAATACCGGCCCACACCGTCCGACGGACAGCCCTGACGACGATCATGCCGCCACCTCGTAACCGTCGATCTCCCGCAACCGACCGATGTAGGCGACGAGCTCGTCACGGTGGATACGGCGGGACCGGCCGATACGGACAGACGCGAGCCGACCCGTGCGAATCAGGTCATAGACGGTGGTGCGGCTGACCCCGAGCAGGTCGGCGACTTCACCGGTGGTGAGCAGGAGCCTGATCATGGATTCTCCAAGGAGCGGGTCAGGGATCATGCCGCGCGGGATGGATCGAAGACGGTTGCCGGAAGCGCACCAGCTCCGGACGGACCGGCGGTACGGGCGGCATCCAGTTGGGCGCGCCAGCGGTGCCGGTCGGCGATCGCGCGTAGCAGCAGATGTTCCCGTCGGGGTGCGGCCGGGTCCCCGGGACGCAGAAGCTGCCAAACCGTCCGGTCTGCCGCGCCGTCCGCGGTGTCGTCGTCCGGGGTGTGGCCGAGGACTGCGAGTTGCCGCCGCACCCACTCTTTCCGATCTTCGCGGTGATCGGTGAGGGTCTTGCCGGACCAGCGGCGCGAGACCAGGACCCGCCGGCCACCGAAGCCCAGGGTTTCCCGCCGGTGGGCCTTGCCGGTGCAGCGCCCGGGAACGAGCCCGGCCCGCGGGTTCTTCGGCTGGACGCCGTAGAGCAGCCAGTTCGCGCACGTCGGCGCGCACGGTTCGTGCCGCAGCGCGTCGGCCAACCGGTCGACATGGGTGCGCTGGGCGTCGGTGGCGACGTCGTGGCAGGTATCCAGGCTCTTGGTCAGATACTTGGTCAGGTAGCCGATCAGTTTGCCGGTGTTCCGGCTGTTCGCGGTGACGCCGTCCGCGCGGATCTGCACGCCGAAGCGGACGACGTGGACGGGTTCGTCGTCCTCACTGATCGCGTCCAGGGCCTCATCCCAGATCGGCAACGGTGCTCCTGTATCCGGGTCGAGGTAGCCGCCGGACTGGTCGTCCCAGACGGGCAGCCGGTCCGAGCTGTAGACCGGCTGGTCACAGCGTGGCCACCACACCTGGTGATAGGTCGCCGCCGCCACCTGTCGCAGTAGCACCCGCGGGATCGTGCCGCGCATGGCCGCGTGCAGGTGCGGGGCGAGGCGCCGTTGGGGTTCCAGGCAGGCGAAGTACTGCACATCCCAGCCGACCGCCCGGCGCAGGTTCTGCCAGAAGCGATCCAGCAGCTTCGGAAAGTGGATCGCGTCCCGGGCCGCCCGTCGGTAGTCGTAGCTGTCCGGGTCGACAGGGGTGCCCTCCGAGGTCACCCGCCCGTAGGAATCGCAGGTCAACGTCAGGAACATCGACGGCCGCCACACCGTGCCGTCCGCCGCGGTGAACGTCCGGCCCACCGTGCGCCGGTCTACGGGCAGCCGGGGCAGGTCGGGGGCGTCCTGGCGCCGTTTCGTCGACCGGGTGCGCCGGGGTCGGTCCCGGGCGTCCGGAGCCGCCCTGCCCCGCACACCGAGATCCGTAAGCCGTTCATCCACCTGGCTGATCAGCATGTCGGCCTCGGTGGCCTGGCCGCCGTCATGCCGGGTCGCCGCGTCGGTGCGGACGGCCTCCAGGTCCGCGCGCAGTTGGACGAGGATCTTCGCTTCGTCACCGGGCGGATCCGGGTCGGGCAACGGCTCGTCGTCGAGGTGCCAGCCGGCGGCGCACTGCGCCATCCGCAGCTTGCGGGCGTACTCCGCACACGGCGGGCACTTGCTGGCGAGGGTGGACCGGCAGGCCACCGGGACGATCTCGGTTTCCCCGGTGGTCAGGTTGGTCCTCCGCATCGCCAGCGGCCGGACGCACACCCCGTTCTCCGCCGCGACGGCTTCGACGACGTGGCGGGCCAGCGGCATCCGCATCCGGGCCGCCCGCGACCCGGGCCGCTCCTCCGTGAGGTCGAGGGGAAGCGGGATGGCCTGACCGTCGGTCATGCTGCGCAATCCTCCTGATCATCAGGGTCGAGATGGGGACGGTCGGGATGATCGGGTGGCGGCTCCCGGCAGCCGCATATCCGGCCTCTGCCGGTGGGGACCTGGCAGCCCTCAGCCGACCAGTGCGCGGCCAGTAGATGCCGGCACCAGGCGCAGAGCGGCAGCACGAACACCACGGCCAGCCGTTGCGGACCTGTCATGCCGCCCAGCCGGTCGCATCCGGGGTCCAGCCGTCGCCGGTGGACGGGTCGATGCCGACGACCTGACCGACGATCGGCTTCCGGTAGACCGCCGCGATCCGGGCGATCTCCGCATCGTCGACCCAGGACGCCCGCACCCGCACCGGGTCGCTCTGCCCGTCCGCCAGCACGTAGCCGACTCCCTGAAGATGGGTGGGGATCTGCTCGGCGACCGCGCCCCGGTCGTGGGCACCGTCCCCCAACACGAGATCCGCCTGATCGGGTTCGGTCATCCGCAGCGCCACCCGCACCGGGAACAGGTCCCGGAAGGACAGCACCTCCTTACGCGGGTCCTGCACCGCCGCCACCACGACCACCCCGGGCGCCCGGCCCTGCGAGAGCAGCAGCGGCAGGGACGCGCCAATCCGCTTCTTCAGCTCCCGGTCGGTGACATACGCGGTCAGGGATGCGATCTCATCGACCAGCACGACGATCAGCGGCTCGCCGACAGTCGGTGCGTGCAGCCGGGAAACTCCGCGGAGTTCGGCCGCCCGGTTCCGCATCTCCGTGACCGCGTCGTCGAGGAGGTCGGCGATGCCGGCCGTGTCGACGGCGAACCGGGTGAACAGCGCCTCGCCGAAGGCCAGTTCCATCCCGCCCTTCGGGTCGCACACCCACAGTTCCACCAGCCCGGCGCGTACCGCCGGCGCCAGGCCGCGGATGACCGACCAGAGGACCGAGCCCTTCCCCGACCCGGTGGCCCCGGCGACCAGCACATGCGTGCCACGCACCGGCAGCCGCCACGGGTCGCCGTCCTCGCGTCGGCCGACGGTGACCGCGTCCACGTCCGCCGGGTCGCTGTCCCCGTGGTCGGAGTGGTCACCGTCGCCATCGGCGTCGAGATCGGCCGGGAGGATCGGGCGAGCCAGCGGATCCCGGCGGATGAGCTCCACCCAGACGAACCCGACCCGCCGGTCAGCCCGCACCCGGCAGCCCTGGGCGCGGAACGCCTGTCGCAACGCTTCAGCCTGTTCCGCCCACTGCTGTGGCGTCTGCCCGTAGAGCAGCTCTACGCGCAGCCGGTCGGCCCAGCGGGTGCAGCGGATCCGTCGGATGCGGGGGAAGGTCTCGGCGAACGCCACCCGGTCCCCGGTCGAGGTCGGCTCCCGGATCGCCAGCCCGGTGTGGACCATGACCGGTCGCCACCGCCGCCGGTAGACCAACCCCAACCGTGCGCGGCCGACCACCCACCAGGCCAGCCAGGAGAATGACCGGCGGTGCAGCCGCCACCACACCGCGGCGACGAGGACCAAGCCGCCAGCGGCCACACCAAGACCGGCCGTCCCRTACCTGTGGTGGATCATCATGATGGTGGCGACCACGGCGACGCTCACCGGCCGGCGGGCCAGCCACCGCAGCAGATGCCACAGAATCTTGCCCGCCAGCCCGACGAGCAGCGCCCACAGCGGCACGTCGACCTTCGGATTACGGGTCGGCATCTCGGGAAACGGCCGCGACCCGTTGATTTTTGCCATGGCAGATCACACCCACCTTGCGGAAAGAAGAATCAGAGGAAAAGAATCCGGCGGGCAGGAAATCCGCCGGAGGCGGTCATGCCGCGACCGCGGGCCCCTCGTCCGGGCCTGTGTCGGCGGCCTCCAGCATCAGCCGCTCGCATTCCAACAGATAGTCATTGGCGGCCTGGACCAGCGCGTGGGCGAACTCCAGATGCCCCGCGGTCACCGCCTGCTCCCGGGCTGACAACGTGAGGGATGCCGCGCCGGTGTCGATACCGAGGATCGGTGTCCGGTCCGGGTAGCGGTGGCAGAACACCGTCCAGTCCCCACCGACGTGGAGCCCCAGATGCAACGACGAGCCCGGTTCACCGTTGTCAGCCGGGGCGTGGGCCGGGAGCTTCACGCCGCTGCCTTCCCCGTGGTTGCCCGCGGGGCACGCAGGCCCGTCGYCCGGTAGGCGAACGCCTGCACCGCCCGTGGCCCGTTGCTGTTCACCCACGGCATCACCGTCAACCCGATGAACTCCACCGGCCGCAGCATCGTGCCCGCCAACGGTTCCGGCGTCACCGGCATCACCGCCGCCGCCATCTTCACCTTCACTTCCGCCGAGCCGGCACGCGCGGTCGGATCCGGGTCCATGACCCGCACCGTCCACAGCGGCTCTCCGGTGTCCTTGTCGCGCTCCTGGACGTCGGCCTCACCCGCCTGCGCCTTCACGAAGTCGCGGGCGGCCTCCACACCGAGCACGAACGCGCCGTGCGGGAACACGTCCTCGAACCGCACCGGAATTCGTCGCGGCAGCGCCACCGTCACCCACCTCCACAGGGATCAGGTCCGGGTTCCGGCGGGACGCCGCGTCCCGGACAGCCTCCACAATGAGGCGCTCAGGAACCGCTTGCCAAGCGTTATCGCGCCTATGTATATACACCCCGTATGAAATCCATACCCCGACCGGTTGGAATGTCGACACTCGTTTGCCCCACAGCTATTTTTGACAGGTGACAAACAAGAACGGCGTCCCGCCGTACACGGCACGCGGCCGGGTTGAGGGTGAGAACTGGCAGGCCGTCGCCGACGCGCTCAACGCCCGCATGGCCGCCCGCCGCATCGGACAACAGGCCCTCGCGACCGCGTCCGGGGTGTCCGTGGCCACTCTGCGGCAGCTCCAGCACGGCCGGCACTCCCGCCGGGTCCAGAACGCCACCCTGTCCGCGGTGGCCCGCGCGCTGGACTGGCCGGACGACCACCTGATCCGAGTCCTGCTCGGCGACCAGGCGGACGACGACACCGACCGGACCACCTCCCCGGCGGACCGCTGGGTCGTGGCACGCCTCGACGCGATCGAAGGCCATCTCCGGCGGATGGATCAGCGTCTTGCTCTCATCGAACGGCACCTCAGCACGTGCGGCCTGTGAAACGCGGAAGGGCTGGAACCTCACGGAGTCCTCCCCGCGTGGTTCCAGCCCTTTCCCACGGCCGTGCTGTCGAGCTATCCCGGCGGCGCGGCTCGCTGTGGCAGCGCCAGACAGAAGATCAGAAATAGGTCGACGTCGCCGAACGACTCGACGAACTCGGCGGTCTCCGGCAGCGTCCGCAGCATCCGGATCAGCTCCGCCGGCCGCATGGACGGCGTGAGGGTGACAACCCACTCCCCCGCGCCAGCGGGGAACAGCGACTCTCCGCTGATCGGCGTCTGCGCGTCGTCGAAGGGACGGTCCGCGTCGTCGGCGTCGGTGGTCACCGCGGCCCGGGCCGCCRCGCGGCACGTGCGAGTGCCGCCTCGAGCTGGCTACGGCTCCCCACCTGCCGGGAGACGTTCTCCACGAAGAAGAACAGCGGCGTGACCTGGTAGTCGTGCCAGCCGTTCTCGATGGCGAACAGGTTCGCCGACGCCGCCGAATCAAAYGTGATCATTGTGTCGCGGACGCGGCGTTCCGCTCCTGGCTCGAACCGCACGACACCCCACAGCGCAGGCGTCCGGATGTCCGCCCTGTTGTCCTCCACACCGTTTCTCGTCCCGTTGCTGGTCACCGTCACCGGCTTCACCGTCCCGTCCGCATCGTCGGTTGGATGCCGGCTCGGTCCCGCGGGCAAGATCCCTCAACGCGGGACAGGGCCGGTTGCGAACGACTGTGCCGAGCGCGCGGATGTCGCCGAAAGTCCCAGGCCGTATACGCCGAACACCCCAYGATCTATCCACTGGCCGTATAGTCGTGTCGTTCGATGAGCGTTCGTACCGTTTGCGTGCAGGCCATCGGGAGGCCCCATGGGAACCGGACGCCGTCCGCTACCCCCCGCACCCGAAGGGCTGTGGGAGCGACCCGACATGGCCGAAGCGATCAGCGGCCGGGACATGGCCGTCGTCCTGGCCATCTATCGGAAGTACACCGGTGCGACACAGACCCAGATCGCGGGCGCCTGTGAGATCCCACAGTCCCACGTCAGCGAGATCCAGAGCGGCCGCCGACGGGTCACCAGCCTGGAACTGTTCGAGCGTCTCGCCGACGGTCTCGGGATCCCCCGGACCCCGCTCGGCCTTGCCGAAAAACCGGGCACCCGGCGGCCGGACGGTCGAGACGCTCCCACTCGGCCCCTGCCGACCGAGCTCGTCCCCGAAGTCGTGCGGATCTATCCCAACCGCGGCACCGTCCCCGGCGAGATATGGCGGGCGCTGCTCAACCACGCCCAGGACACCGTGGACATCCTCGTGATCGCCGGCCTGTTCCTCCCTGACGGACACGCCGATCTCGTCCCGCTCCTGCGTGCGAAGGCCGCCAGCGGCGTGAAGATCCGCTACGTGCTCGGCGACCCCGCGTCCGACGCGGTGGCGCTGCGCGGCGCTGAGGAAGGCATCGGTGACAACCTCGCCGCCCGCACCCGGATGACGCTGACCTACCTGTCCGGCCTGCGCGACATCCCCGGCATCGATCTGCGGCTCCACAGCACGACCCTGTACAACTCCGTCTACCGGTTCGACAACGAGATGCTCGTGAACACCCACGTCTACGGCGCCCCGGCGGCACACTCCCCCGTGTTGCACCTGCGCCAGACCACCGGAGGCAGCCTGTTCGACCACCACGCCGCCGGATTCGAGCGCGTCTGGGCCACCACCGAAGGAGCCTGATAACCCTTGGCACGGATCGACTACTTCAACGACCCCAACGCCCCCCAGGCCAACAGCGTCGTCCCCTCGGTCACCGCGGTCGTCACCGACCCCGACGGACGCATCCTCATGGTCCACAAGACCGACAACGACCTGTGGGCACTACCCGGCGGAGGCATGGACCTCGGCGAATCGATCACGGACGCCGCCATCCGAGAAACCAAAGAGGAAACCGGCATCGACATCGAAGTCACCGGCCTGATCGGCGTCTACACCAACCCCCGCCACGTCCTGGCCTACGACGACGGCGAGGTCCGCCAACAGTTCTCCCTATGCTTCACCACCCGCATGCTCGGCGGCACCCTACGCACCTCCAGCGAAACGAAGGAAGTCCAGTTCGTCACCCCCGCCGACCTCGACAAGCTGAACATCCATCCGTCCATGCGGCTACGCATCGACCACTACCTCGAAGGCCGGGCCACCCCCTACATCGGCTGACCGGCCACCGCCAGACGATGCAACGTCCGATCGATCGAGACCCCAAGCAGCGGACGAGCACGCGCAATCGAACGATGCACCACCGAACCCTCCCCATACCGGGAGAAAATCTCCTCCACCCGTTCGGTGAAGGTGAACCGCTGCCCCCTCGGACCGGTCGTCATGTCCGCGAACACCAGGGCGTCCATCACCGGCGACTCCTCCAGTTCCCAGGAGGCCAGCACGTCGGACAGGCCGCGTTCCTCGGCTTCGATCCGGGCACAGGAGTGATGCGCCACCAACGCGCACAACCGGCGGGAGACGTCCGGGCGCTGTTGGAGGAACCGAGCACCGTCCGCAGGATGGAACCGCAGCAGCCCCACCGCCGGGGCATAGCCGATGTCATGCAGCCAGGCCGCGGTGACCAACAGGTCCCGTTCCTCCGGGTCCACTGCCGCCGCCGCTTCCCGGGCACGGGCAGCAACTGCCTGCACATGAGCCCACCGGTCACCCAAAGGCGCAAGAAGCTCGCTCGCCAACCGCTCAGCARCCACTACATCCACCCACACGACGGTACGTACGCCCCGACCCGGCGTCAGCCAAGTCCAGCGGACTGCCGAATTAGCCGTTTTAGGATCAAGGCGGTGGCAGGCCGCGCCGCGCGACCGGCTGCGCGCGGCCGTGGACGGCCGTGCTCGCCGGGCGCGTCGCACCCTGCCGCCCCGTTGTCGCACAACATGATTACGTTCGCGTCTGCTGCTGGCCTTCAAGTTCCGCAAGACGTGATCCTGATCCCTACACAGAGCAATACAATAGCCCGTTCGCGCCCATCTGCATTTTCCTGATCAACGTTCAGCCCAGCATCAGAGATACCTACGGCAAGTCCGGCTTGGGCTCCCAGACCGTTATATCGAGAACTAGGGAGCTATTTGAATCGACTCCCCGATAGGAAAGCAGCGCAAGGTGTCCTTCATTTGTGATAACACATATAAGTGGAATCGTCGGCAAATCAATTACGTTAATCTTTGTAGCGATATTTTTAGCTTCACGACATTTTCGATAGGTAGGAATGACGCCTTCACCCAGCCTATTGAATTGGGYGCCTGTCGATGAAGAAATGGATTCTCCATTATAGGAGATATCATCTCCCTGTGAAGGTTGCGACTTCGGCCAATCCTTCTTGTCCTTGTCGACGTCTAGTGAATCATTAATACCGAGGACAAAGCGGTCGGCAGTTCGAACGTCAGCCCCTGGAGCCGGGAAAGCAGTATAGGTAACAGTTGGAGTTTTTTCTACGGTCAGCTTCGGAGGTTTCGAGGCTTGCCTTTRCTCGCAGTAGGTCAAAAAAGCGAGAACAAGACCCAATAATGCAATTCCTGTGCCAACGCCTTGAGATACTCGACTTCTTCTAACAAACCGCATAGCAGACCGCGCTAGCCGGCCGAAGGCTACTACGACAGTAAAAGCCATACCTATGGCTTGCCTGACTGACGACACAATCCCCCCTAAAGTGCTGACGCGATCGTATGGTAGCAGATCGGTTACCATGGACATCAAAGAGCCCCCAAGCGGAGGCTCTCCCACGCGGGGCTGACGGAAACCGCGACAGGCAGCTATGGAAAACCAGGAACGACCAAGTCGTGCCCGCCGTGTGCCCGTAGCACCGGTGGCCATCGGGTTGGAACGAGAAGCTACGACGGGTACCGAACTGCCGCTGACCTGGGCCGGAACATGCGAACCCAGGTCAGCAGCAAGCGGCCCACAAGATTCCCAAGCTCGTGATGTACTACCGATCCGCGTCGTCGAGGTGCCTTGCGTCGCGCAGCCGGCGCCGCTACCGGTCGAACAGGACAAGCGCCGGCAGATCGAGACCAGCCGGCGGAGCCAGGAAGTGCATCCACCGTAGCAGCGCCATCGGAAAAGCTGTGGATGATCAAGCACGCGGCGCGGGAGGCTCCGCGCGACCGCCTGCGCGCACCGTGGGACAACCGTGCTCGCTGGCGCGTCACCGTCCGGGCGGACAGCTATGGATGTTGTACCGTGGCAGCCGCGGATGTGGGCAGGTCACGACATGTTGGACTCGCCCCCGCACCATCTCAAGGGGGAGATCAGATGCGCGAGTTTCTATATTTGAACACTGAACTGGTTGACCAGTTTCTTGCGCAGGTCGAGAACGGACTGTACGACGAAGAGGCGGAAAGTGAACGGYGGTCGGGTGAGCGCGGGGRAACCGCTGGTGTAGCAATCGCTCCCGTGAATATCGAAGGTACCTCCACCAGAACCCGGGAGTCCGAGACTTCTCGCACTCGCAGGCAGACTCCAGAGAGTCGCTTTAACCGACTCCACGAGAGTGCCGCCTCGATGCCGGAGTCCGAGTACATTATGATCGACTCCGCGGACGCATCGAACGTCTATGGCCAAATTCAGCCGATGAGGCTGTTTCGGTGCGATTGCTATATCGATATACCGAGCATCGGTCGGGCGCTGGCGGAACCAGGACAACTCCAGGGCATCTTTGATTTGATGCAGACATTYGCTCCGGAGAGGATTTCTTCCAGCGATAGGGAAGTGTTGAACGGTCTCACCGCACTCTCTGGTGGAGTCGGTGAATCGGTTATTTGTACTGGCGAGATAGACGAGGGTCAACCGACCCTGGTATTCGACCTGAAGAAGAATTACCTTCGGGTCAGCGTTACCGATATAGAAGGCGACGCTACGGTCTTCGGTAAAGTGCGCAAGAAATGGCCGCAGGGCGAGAACTACCCGCTCCTCGCCGTTCCTGGACTAAATCTCTTCAGCCGTGCTGATCGTCGGAGAATGCAGGCATCTGGTACATCCAGCGCACCTGATGGTCTGGCCGTCGAGGGGCCGGGCGTCACTGTAAGCGTGGTTGCGATATATCGCTGAGCGATCCCGGGCGAAGTGTGGTGCGCGGCTTCAAGGTGTAGCTACGCCTGTAGCAACGGGTGCGTACGTAGGCGGACGATGGCGGACTGTGCTGGACCGTCCGAGCTGGGCGAGGGTTTGTGACACTGAGTGCAATCCGTGCCTTCTAAGCACCAGGTCGCAGGTTCGATTCCTGCCGGGCGCACCGATCCGTGTATTGCGCGAACCTCCGTACCGTCGCTGGACGGTTGCGTTCCGTCCTGCCCGCTGTCGCTGCCGCCCGTGGGTGCGGCTGGCTGGGTGGGGATGCGGAACGTGGGCTGGATGTGGGCGCGGCTGGTCACGGTGATCTCAGCCACGAGGGCCTCGGTGAGCCGGCGCAGTGTGGCCGGCGCGCCGTCGTGGATGGCGTCGGCGATCTGGGTGGACAGGCGGGTCAGGTCGGCGGCGGTGGGTGGGACGGGCTGGGTGGCGTCGTCGGCGAGGYGATCGACGAGTTCAGCCCGGCGGCCCTGCAGTTCCTTGATCTTGATGGTGAGCTTCTCGATGCGGCCACCCGCGAGGGCGTYGGTCATGGTGCCGGCTTCGAAGGCGTTGAAGTAGCGGTCGATAGCGGTCTCGGCCTTGCTGATCTCGCTGTCGACGGTGGCGAGTTCGTCGCGGTGGGCAGCGCGGGTGTCCGCGATGCGGCCGGCGAGCGCGGCGGCGGCTTCGGTGACCAGTCCGCTGCCGGCGTAGGTTTCGATCATGGCGTTGAGGATGGCGGTGTCGACCTGTTCGGCGGGCAGGCGCTCGGCGGGGCAGATGCTGGTGCCGTAGCGGTTGCGGGTCCAGCAGCTGTAGTAGCGGTATCGGTAGAGGTTTCCGCGGGCGGCGGTGCCGATGTAGTGCCTGCCGCAGTGGGCGCAGCGGATCTTTCCGGTGAGCAGGTAGTCGGACCCGGACGCGGCGCGTTTGGTGGCGGTGGATTTGGCGCGTTCCGTCAGGATCTTCTGGGCTTGACCGAAGAGGTCGGGGTCGATGATGGTGGGGTGTGGTGCGGCGTGCTCGACATCACGGAAGCTGATGTAACCGAGGTAAACGCGGTTGCGCAGGATGGTGAGGATCGCGGCGGGAGACCAGGGAAGGCCGGTTTTGGTGCGCAGGCCGTCGCTGGTGAGTTTGCGAGCGATGGCCTGGCTGCCGAGGCGGTCGTTGACATACTCGGTGAAGATACGGCGGACGATGGGGGCTTCGACGGGGTCCACCATCAGGTGATCGGTGTTGGGGTCGATCTGGTAGCCGTAGGGGCGGGATCCTCCTTGCCATTGCCCGAGGCTGGCTTTGACTTCCATGCCGTTGATGACACGGTCGATGATGAGAGCTCGTTCGAACTCGGYGATGACGCCGAGAATCTGGATAATCATTCGCCCGGTGGCGTTGCCTGTATCGAAGGGTTCAGTGGCGGAGCGGAACGCGACTCCGGCCTTGTCGAGGGTTTCGAGGAGTTCGGTCAGGCCGCGTAGAGAGCGGGTGAGGCGGTCGAGGCGGTAGACGAGCAGGATGTCGAACTTCCCGGCGCGTGCCGCGGTGAGGGCGCGTTGGAGCTGGGGGCGGTCGGTGGTGGCGCCGGACGCCTGGTCGACGTACTTGCTGGCCAGTTCCCAGCCGTCCTGGCTGGTGATGAACGCCAGGAGCTTGGTCTCCTGCGCTTCCAGGGAGAACGGCTGGTTCTTCTCGTCGGTGGAGATGCGCAGGTAGATCGCTACCCGTTTGGTCGTGCGGTCGGGCTGGTGGATGCGGCCTTTTCGATGGCTGGACGTCACGTCAGAGCTCCTCGGGAATGAACGATCGACAGGTCAGCGAAACACCGATAATGGTGAAAACCGGGTTATCGCTGTTTATTATCGCTCGCATTCAACGGCGGGACGACCGTCATTCGACATTATTTGGCGGCTCTTCCTGTTGCCTGCTTCGATGTGCGCGAAGGAGGTCCGTGAGGGCGCTGACCGCGGCGGCGCGTACCTCAACCGTCAGGGAAATGAAGTGCGGCGCTGCGACGACTACGTCGATAGATGGGAGGGCTGGGCTTCTCCGCCTGACAGGTTTCTTCGGCCGGTGGGTGGCCGGGCGGCGTCCGACTACGGGCCGGGTTGCGCTCGGGTCTGGCGGGGTCGTGTCACCGGTTGACGCGATAGCCCTGTTCTCCTCTGCCTAGGCACTACGGACTTTTCCTGCGCGACGTCGCGCTCCGACACCGGAGATCTCCGTCGAGACTCTTCTCAACTTCCGATGCCCAGAACGTGGGCATCCGGGTTTTCTTTTGGTTTTTGCTTGCAAGGGCGGCGGTTTGGAGTTCTCCTGCTGGCGGCCCGGCACATGTCGGGTCGCCGTTCGGAAATATGCGGAGGGTTTCTGGTGTCGGTTTCCTCGAACGACGACGGGTACAGGTCCGCTACCTCGCGCCTGGTGGCAGGGGCGCTTGCCGCCGCGGAGGGTTCGGTGACGGTGGCGGAGCTGGTGGAGAAGACGGGGCTGGCGCGCACGACGGTGAGTCGTTCGTTGACCGTGCTGGAGGCCGGCGGTCGTGCCGTGCGCGTTCCCGGCCGGCGGCATGGTGCCGGCCGGGATCCGGACCAGTGGAGCCACACCGGCAAGCCGGGTTCGGCTGACACGGCACCGCCGCCTGTGCCGTCCAGCCCGGGGGCGAAGGTGCCGTCCCCGGGCAGCAGGGCCGAGGTCGACGGCGCGTCGGTGTGGAGGACACAGGGCCGGGTGACGTCGACCGGTAGCCGGCTGGCGCCGGGTGGGCTGCGGGAGCTGGTGGTGGCCTGCCTGGGCCGGGACCGGACCCGGGCCTGGTCGGCCGGGGAGATCGCTCGCGTGGTCGGCCGTTCCGCAGGGGCGGTGACGAACGTGTTCGATCTGCTGATCGCGACCGGCGTCGCCGAACAGGACGGGACCGGCCGTCCCCGCCGGGTCCGCCTCCGATGAGGCGAGGCCGCCAGCGGCCCGCCGGCCCGTTCCCGCCAGGTCACGACCGGGAGCCGGACCCGGTCGTGAACCAGCCGCAGGGGCAGGACCGCGTGTCGAGGCTGGTGGACTACGGAGCGGGCAGCAGCATCCTCACCGGCTACCTCGACGGGACAGAGATCCTGATCCGCCCCGAGGGCGGCACCGCAACCGGGCCGGTGATTCTGCTGCGTCTGCACAACACCCTCGGCGATATCGGCGCCTGCTATCTGACCCCGACGGAAGGCCGGGCGCTGGCGGCGGCGCTGCACCGCGCCGTTGACCAGCAAAGCCCGTCCTCGGGAACAGCCGTCGCGCCGAGGTGAGAGCACACTGGCGGCCGGCGGGAGAGCCGGCCGCCGCCTCTCCCTGTGGACGGGGCTCACGCGACCTCTGGAAGGTGCGGCGCTGGGATCGGGGCGGTACCAGCACCCCACTCGTTGGCCTGCAGAGCAAATCCGCTGCCTGGCAGTTCGCTCAGCCGTAGGCGACGCCGAGTGCCCGGCCCAGCGGGCAACCAGACAGGGCCGCTCACTCCTTCTCCCGAGGCGGCGAGAAGCTCAGCCGTCGTGGTCGCGACCCCCTCCCGGCCAGCCCCGATGAGCTTGTGGTGGAAGTGCGTCTCCCGAAGCGCGGAATGCAGGTGATACAGCACGGTCATGCCCGGTAGGTGGGTCGCGTAGGCAGTGATCTTGCCGCCCAGCCGTTCCAGCGACTCGGTACCCCGGTCGTACTCGATGAAGAACGTCGTCACACGTGGGCTCTCGATCCACCGGCCGTACCCATCCGGACGGATCGTTTCCTTGATTCCATAATCCCACTGGAGCGCGGTTGCCACGGTGGACTCCGAGTACCAGTTGGCCAATCGGGTCAAGGGGCGGGCAGCCGCGTCTCGAGCAAGGCTGGTGAAGAATCCGTTCACACCCAGCTGGTGTTCGAGGGTTCCGCTCCGCGCCAAGCGGAGCACCGCGGTGTTGTGCGCCGACCGAGACGCCGGCTGTTCCGCCCTCCTCGCGGCGATGAGCTGCACCGCCGGATAGCTCAGCGTGTATCGCCACGCCTGCGACCCGGGATACACCCGCGCTCGGAACCGCTCCAACGCCCCTCGGCGCGTCAACGCCAGCAGCCGGCGCTGCGCCCGATCCACCGAGGGATACAGCAACGCGGCCACCTGCTCCGCGGTCAGGACACGATGCGCTGCCAGCACATCCAGTAGGTAGAGATCTCTGTCGGTCAAACCCTGCAGGAGCGCCAGCGGACCTACCGGCCGGCCCCGCCCGCGAGTCGAAGTCGTGGGAATACCTGCTCCAGGACAGTCGAGTCTGGATCCGTCCGCGAACCCACCCAGCCGCGCTGACCTGCGTCAACGCACACGCCGGCTATCCGGCTGGCCCGCCGTCTCATAAGGCGGTCGGCCAGCCGGCCCAGACACGGTCACCCAACCGGACCGCCACGCGGACCCGTCGTAGGGGTCGCGGCGGTGCGCTGGCCGACCGGCGTGCTTGGCTAGAAGGTGACCTTCAGGAAGGTTCGTGGACGGAGAATGGTCGCCATCTCTGTCATCCCTCCTTTCCGGCACGACGCCACGCATGTGGCACCCGGCTGCGGACCCGCGTCCCCCGCTCCCGGGAAACAGCTCCCGGGAGCGGCTCGCAGGCCACCCGACTCACAGCGACACCCGCCGGGCTTCTYGCTCCGTCACCAGTCCGGTGGACCGCCGACGGCAACGAGTCCCAGCGCTTCGCTGCTACCACCACCCCGTCTCCCACCGAACCGGCCGCCCGCTAGCGGGTCGGTATCCGGCGGTCAAGGGGGCGGATACGACCGTAGCTCCATCCGCCGGCACTGGACAAGCCCACCCACGCCCCTCATTTCACCCCCACGAGAGACCCCGAAAGCCAGGGAAACGTCACCCACCGGCGCCGTTCCCGCAGGTCAATGACCCGCAACCCCCTCCGATCGACATAAAGCACCTATCGGACATAAATGATTTAACTGGCGAATGCTTACTTCTGCTCACGCAAACGAACATCCGCAGCGAGGGTCGGCGGCGGGGCCATGCCGCGATCGCCATAGCCATGACCTGAACGGGGCCGCCGCGTCCAACCCGCGACGACCGCGACAGCCCGTGCTAGCGGCGGGCCTTCGAACCAAGGCCGCGTTCCTGTAGCCATCGCAGGCAGGCCACGCCGAGGGCGGAAGCCATCTCGATCAGGCTGGGGTCGACCGATGGGCTCGCCGTCGTGACCAGGCGAAGGAGAAAACCGGAGTGCGCGGCCAACAGGACATCCACGCGACGGGGGTCGACGTCCCTGGTGAGCGGATGGTCGCGGGCGTAGGGCTCGGGGTCGATGCCGTCGACCGACGCGCTCGACAGCAGCGTCACCACATCGCAGAAGGGAGCGCCGATCCAGGCATGCGGCCAGTCGACGACGGACACACCGTCGGCGCCCAGGAGGATGTTGAACCCATACAGGTCGCCGTGCAGGAGCGTCCGGCCTGCCAGGTCCCGGTCGATATCCGCCTCCAACGCGGCCAGGTCGTCGATGCGGTCAGCGGCCCAGGTCGTGATCGCGGCAAGGCGTGTCATGGCCCCGGCGCTCTGTGTCAGCGCTCGCCACCCGCCGAGGCGCGGCGCAGCCAGGAGGGCCGGGGCGACCGGCGCGGGGGTGAGGTCGGTGCTCAGCGCCGTCAGGGCGTCGAGGACGCGACTCAGCTCGCCGTGCCGCCACGGCCGGCCGGGAAGGCAGCCCTCGATCTCGGCGTAGATGCCTGCGACCCATACGCCGTCGTCGTAGGAGCCCAGGAGCCGAGGCACCGGGGCCGCTGCTGGCAGACAGGCAGTGATCGCGATTTCGCGGAGGTGGAACTCGGCAACCGCGGACGCTCCCACACGGCTGGCTGCCTTCACGAAGACCCGACGACCGTCCGCCAGAGCCARCAGTGACGCGAGCCCTTCGGAGAACCCTCCAGGCTGACTCCTGGCGCTGATCACCGGCGCGCCCACACGTGACTCGATACCGCGGCGAACCTCGGGTGGCAGGTCCTGCCACAGGATTCTGCGCCCACCAGTGCGGCTCAGCGGCCGGTCGGCAACCGGCGGGCCGTCCTTTCCGGGAGCCTCAGCCATCGTCTCCGCTACCTCCCTCCCTTGTGTGCCTGCCCAATCCGGCAGTGGGCACGGTGTCAACCATTCAGATCTGCGAGCCGCTGACGGAGTGGCGCCGAGGTGATGAGGAGGGCTTTGACGCGGCTTACCGCGCCCTGTGCGTCGACTGCGACGAGGTCTGGATACGGAACGACTAGCTTTCGGTCTCACCGGGTCGGTTGGCGGTCCAGGCGGCCCGGCTGATCGCGTGGACGTTGTTCGCCTTCCATGGACCGACGTCGGCGATCTCGCGGAAGGTCATCCCGAGCTTGTGGGCGATCGTGTTCATGCCCGCGTTCTCCTGGTGTGTGGCGGTGATCAGCTCTTCGACGTCGAGGTGGGCGAACCCGAAGTCGAGCGCCGCCGTGATCGCTTCGGTGCCCAGGCCCTGGCCCCAGCGGTCGCGGCGGATTGATACCGCGACCTCGACACCCGGCCAGCCCTGCGCGAAGTAGGTGCCGGCGCGGCCGAGGAACTCCCCGCTGGCCCGGTCCTCGACCGCCCACATGCCGTGCCCGCGGATCGCCCACATGCCGATCAGATGGGTGACCAGCCGCTCGGTGCCGGCCCGGTCGAACGTGCCGTCCAGGTAGCGCATCGTCTCCGGGTCCGCGTTCATCGCCGCGTAGGGGTCCAGGTCGGCGGCCTTCCAGCCGCGCAGCACCAGCCGTTCGGTGAGCACGGTGGGGATGGTGACGACGGTCGGGGTTCCGTAGTGGAGGGTCATGGTCACGCCTGGCCCGTGGTCAGTTCGAGGCGGGGGCGTGCCTGCCAGCGGTCCCAGAAGTCACGGACGGGTTCGACGGTGGGGTGGCCGGTGAACGCTATGGCGATCTCTGCGACCCGGTCGGAGACCGAGGCGGTGGGCCGGGTGTCGAGCATGTCGACGACCTTCCCGGCCATGGTCGCGGCTTCGTCGATCTCGGGCTGTTCACGGGCGGTGAGGCTTGCCGCGACCGCGAGCAGCGCGTGGCCGTAGTCCTCGAAGCCGCCCGCCTGCCCGCCTTCGTAGGCGGCGAGCGCGGCGCGGGCGATCGGCTCCGCCTCGACACCACCGCCGATCCGGGTCAGGACTCCGGCGTACATCATCTCGGCGGCGGCTGGGCCGAACGGGCTGATCCCGGGCTGCAGCGGCAGGTCCGTGACCGACGTGCGCATCCGGTTCAGCGCCGCGCGGGTGCCCTCGGCGTCGCCGAGCGCGCCGAGGGCTCGTGCTTCGTAGCTGGCGATCCGGGCGCGGGTGTACGGGTTGTCCGCCACGACGGCGGTCTTCCGTGCCGAGACGGCGGCTTCCTGGTAGCGGCGGCCGTAGAACGCCAGCGTCGTCACCATCTCCCCGACCGAGGCGGTGAGCACGACGTCGTCGGTCTGGCTGGCGTGGTCCTCGGCGAGGCGGATGAACCGGCGGGAGGCCAGGGTGTCCCCGAGGTTGAACGACAGCCGCGACAGCATGTAGGAGGCGTAGCCGGCGGCGACGGTGAGGCGGGTCTGCGGGCGGGCCCGGCCGCTGCCGTTCATCAGATGGTGGTGCGCCGACTTCCACGTCTTCCACACCTTCGGCGCGAGCCGCTGGTGCGGTTCGACGGTGAACGCGACAGTGTGCGCGTTGATCGCGTCGTCGATCTCGTCGAGAGTCAGCACGTCGGGTGCGGACGAGGTCCACTCCCGGTACATCTGGGCGGCGACGAGGCTCGCGGCGGCGAGTTCGAACGCCTGCCGGCGGTTGGCGTCCACGGGTTCCTCCTGCCTGCTCGGGTCGAGCCCCAGATCCCGGGCCCGCTTCTCCCTGACAGCCTCGTCCCGCAATCGCCGGATGGCTCCCCCTGCGGCCAACGCCGTGTCCAGCGCGTCCGCGAGGTCCGCGGACGGGATCTCCTGGCCGTTGACAGCGCGGGAGATCTGCTGGCGCTTGAAGCCGGTGCGGGCTTCGAGCCGGCTGTTGTTGGTCCGATGCTGATCACGCAGTGTCCGCAGCAGATCGGCCAGGTTGGCGAGTGCGTCGTTTCGCTGACCAGCTTGCACCTTCGGCCTCCCCGTCGACGCCTTCGCAGGTGGATGCAACGAGCTGTTGCATGCACGCAACGAGCCGTTGCGTTCTGTTGCTCCGTTTGGGCGCAGTGTGTCATGGGTGCTGCGCGCGGTGAACACGCCGATCCGATCCCGTCCGTTCCACCAGCTCAGGGCGGATGAACCCCGGGTCGTGCCGTGTCGCTGCTTCTGCTCCCGCCGGGCCTGGGCCGAGTCGTGCGGCCTGGGTTCGGCGGGCTCCACCCGTCCACACCGATCGCATCGTTTCGAGGAACCCGTGTCTGTTGCGCCCACCGGCATGCCTGTCCCGGCCGTCCCACGATGGCGGCGCCCGTCCACGCTCGACCCGACGGTGCACGATGCCGTCGAAGTCGCCCTCGACGATCACCGCGTGTTGATCAGGTCGAGTCTGGGGCCGTCGGTGCGGACCACCCCCGGCGCGTTCGGGGACTTCGTCCGCGCGGTCAAGCGCGGCGAGTACGACGACCTGCTCGGCGAGGTGGCGTGATGCCCGCCTCGGCGCAGGCGTCGATCGCGCTGCTGCACACGGCCATGGTCGACCTGGTACTGGCGAAGGAGCCCGTCTCCGCCCCGGTCGTGGCCGCGTTGCGGGCCGTGCCCCGGGACCTGTTCCTGCCCGACGCCTCCACCGAGGAGGCCTACAAGGACGACGTCGTCGTCACGAAATGGGATGTCTACGGAGCACCGCTCAGCGCGGTGTCGCGGCCCTCCACCGTCGCGGCGACGCTCGAGCAGCTCCGGGTCGAACCCGGCCAGCGGATCCTGGAGATCGGCTCTGGCGGCTACACCGCGGCGCTGCTGGCTGAGCTGGCCGGGCCTACCGGCCACGTCACCACCATCGACATCGACCAGTCCGTAGTCCACCGCACCCACGCCTGCCTGGGCAAAGCCGGCTACACCGACGTCACGGCACTGATCAACGACGGGTACTTCGGGTTCCCGCTCCGCGCCCCCTACGACCGGATCGTCGTCACCGTCGACGCACCCGACATCCCGCGGGCCTGGACCGCCCAGCTCGTCCCCGGCGGACGCATCGTCATCCCGCTGCAGCTACGGGGCCTGCTGCGCACCGTCGGGTTCACCTGGGACGGCGAGGTTCTGACCTCGGACTCGATGCGGCCGTACGGCTTCGTCCGTCTCCAGGGTGCCGGCGCTCGTGCCTCCTTGCCCCGGATGATCCGCCTGGCCGACGGGATCCGCCTTGACGTCGACGACGGTCAGGAGGCTGATCCCGATGCGCTTCGCGACGCGATCAGCGGGGCGAGCCACACCCACTCCACCGGGGTGACCCTCTCCCCCTCCGCGGATGACCTGCCGGGCCTGGACCTGTGGCTGGCCACTGTGCAGCCCACCTACGGCCGGCTCCACGGCACCGACGCCTCCGCCGGAGCCGAACTGCCTGCGCCCACGAGTCCGGCCGAGGTGTCTGCCTGCTGGTCGGACGACAGCCTCGCCTTCCTGACCTTCACCCCGACGGGCGGGACCGGCGAGGAGATCGGGGTTGTCGCGTACGGCCCCGACCGGTACCGGCTCGCGGACCTGCTCACCCACGACATCCGCGTGTGGGACGCCGAGCGGCGCGGTAGCCCGGACCCCACCATCCGCGTCTACCCCACCGATGCCGGCCGCGCCTCGGCGCCGCCCGGTCGGCTCCTCACGAAACCATCAGCCCAGCTCCTGATCACCTGGGACTGAAACCCAACCATCCGACGATCACGAGAGGAGAACGGTGTTGAGCGACGCGCATGGGCATCAACAACCGCCCGAAGCCGACGAGAAAGCACACGCTGAGGATCTGCGGGCCCGCCTCGTGGATGACCTCGTCGCGGCGGGCTCGATCAAAACGAAGGAGGTCGAATCCGCGTTCCGCGCGGTGCCGCGGCACCTGTTCGCTCCCGAGGCGTCGCTCCAGGACGCCTACGCCGACGACATCGTGCGGACCAAGCAGGACCAGCACGGCATGACCGTCAGCTCGGTCTCCGCTCCCTGGCTGCAGGCCACGATGCTCGAACAGGCCGGGATCACCCCCGGCATGCGGGTCCTCGAAGTCGGCTCCGGGGGCTACAACGCCGCCCTGATCGCGGAACTCGTCGGCCCGACCGGCGCGGTGACCACCATAGACATCGACGCCGACGTCACCGAACGAGCCCACCACTGCCTCGCGGCGGCAGGCTACGACCAGGTCCACGTCGTGCTGGCCGACGCCGAGCACGGCGTCCCCGAGCAGGCGCCCTACGACCGGATCATCGTCACCGCGGGCGCCTGGGACATCCCACCCGCCTGGACCGATCAACTCGCCCCGGACGGCCGGATCGTCGTCCCCCTGCGGATGCGGGGGCTGAGCCGGACGGTCGCGCTCACCCCCCGCGACGGCGTTCTGGTCAGTCTCGACCACCAGATGGCCGGCTTCGTGCCCGTGCGCGGCGACGGCGCCCATCCCGAACGCCTCGTCCCGCTTCACGATGCCGACGTGGGCCTGCGGTTCGACGAGCAGGCTCCCGAACTCGACGCCGCCGCCCTGCGGGCCGCGCTGCTCACCCCGCGGGTCGAGGCGTGGTCGGGGGTGCGGTTCGGCGGGATGGAGCCGTTCGACGGGTTGCTGCTGTGGCTTGCCAGCACCCTCGACAACTACGGCCTGCTCTCCCGCGCCCGCTCCCAGACCGCGCGAGACCTCGTCGACCCCGTCTCCCCGATCGGCACGCCCACCGCCGTGGAAGCGGACAGCTTCGCCTACCTCACCCTGCGAAAGGTCGAGGACGGCGACGACACCTACGAGTTCGGCGCCTACGCCCACGGTCCCCACGCCGCCCGCCTCGCCGACCTGGTCGTCACACAGGTCCAGGCCTGGCACCGAACCCACCGCGACGCGTCGCCGGCCACGATCAGCGCCTGGCCGGCCACAACTCCGGCAGAGGCGCTTCCGCCCGGCCGGGTGATCGCCAAGCGCCACCGCATCGTCGTCCTGAGCTGGTCCTGACCAGCACAGCGACGCGTTCACCACCCCTTCCGAAGGAAAGGCATCGCCATGACTCCTGCCCACTCAACCGCCCCGGCTCCGCTCCCCCTCGCCGGCGACTACGACCTGGACGTCGAGATCGTCGACGGCGGCCCCGTCATCCCCGAACTGCTGCGATCCACCAGCGACAACTGCGGCAAGACCTGCTCTTCGGCCTGCACCAGCTGCAAGCAGAACTGATCCTCCGCCGCTGAGAGGTGCGCGATGTACCGCAGCCTTGACGTTCCGCTGCTACGGATGGCGGTGGTCCCCGCCGATGTCGACCTGCCGCCATGGCCAGCCCTCGACGACAACACCGACGGCGCCGTAGCCGGCTGGACGGATTGGCTGCGGGACATCTGGGCGCGGCCCGTGTTCGCCGACGCGATGACGCTCGCCAGCCCGTCGTTGGCGGCGCGGGTCGTGTCGGTCTTCGACCGGCAGTGCCACGATCGGCGGGCGGTCCGGCGGGCTGTCACGGCGACAGCCCGGTACGTGTTGCGGATGACCGGGCGTGCCACCCCGTTCGGCCTGTTCGCCGGGGTCGGGCCCGCGGGTTTCGGCGCGCGGGCCCATGTTCGGCTCGGCGACGACCATCGGGTTCACGCCCGGCCGGGCGGCGGCTGGCTCGCCGCGCTCGCCGACGACCTGGAAGCATTCGACACGCTGCTGCGGCGGCTTCGGGTCGCCGCGGACGGGCTGCCGGTCGCCCGGGGCGACCGGTTGTTCATCGGCCCTGTTGTCCGGCCCGGCGACGATGCCGGGGAGGAGACGGTGGTCGAGGTGTCGGTGCGCCGCACCCGGGCTGTGGAAGCCACATTGCGCCAGACGGCCAGCTCGCTGCCCGTCCCCGAGCTGGTCGCTCGCCTCGCCGCCGACGCACCCGCCTCCGCTATCGGCCAGATCGAGACCATGGTGATCGAGTTGGTCCGCCGCCGGTTCCTGCACACGCCCCTACGCCCGGCGACAACCATCACCGATCCACTCAGTGAAGTCGCCGACCAGTTGGCCGCGGCCCGGATTGACGATCTGCCCCCACGCGCCGGCCGTCTCAACGTGATCGGCGACCTGCAAGACCTGCTCGCCCACCACGACAACTCGAGCTCCGCCTCGCACCGTCGCGCGCTGCGCTCGCAGGCAGAGGCGCTTCAACGGCGCGTTGTTCCCAGCGCTGACCCGGATCTCGACGTAGGCCTCGTGTTGAACGCGGACGTGGTCCTGCCGGCGGCTGTCGCCGAGGAGGCAGGGGCCGGCGCTCGGGCGCTCGCCCGGCTCACGCCGCCGACCGCCGTCCCCTCGGGGTGGGCGGACTGGCACGAAGCCTTCCTGGAACGCTACGGTCCCGCCGCCCTCGTCCCGTTGCTGGAAGCCGTCAACCCTGACACCGGCCTCGGCCTACCCGCCACCTTCCGCGGCTCCACACGCACCCACCGCCCCGGCGGGAGCGCCGCCCGCGACCAGCGCCTGGCCGCACTCGCGCAGCGAGCGGCCCTGGACGGCGCGCTCGAGGTACGCCTCGAGGGCACCGACATCACTGTTCTGGCCGGCGACACCGCACCGGCTCGGGTTCCGCCACATGCCGAACTCATCGCCGAAGTCCACGCCCACGACCTGACAGCACTGTCGCGCGGCGCGTTCACCCTGCGGGTCACCGGCGGCGGACGCGCCGCCGCGACCACCACCAGCCGTTTCCTGCACCTGCTCGACTCCGCATCCTTCGACCGGTTCCGCGACACCTACGCCGCCCTGCCCACCATGCGGGCCGGCGCGACAGCCGCGCAGGTGTCCTGTCCGCCGCTTCCCGCAGCCACCATCGGCGTGGCCCGATCGCCACGGCTCACCGACACGGTGATCACGCTCGCCGAGTATCACGACGCCGGCCCAGGCGTACTGCGCCCGGCCGACCTGGCTGTCGGGGCCGACGCTGAAGGGCTCTATCTGGTGTCGCTGCCCGACCGGCGCCTCGTCGAGCCGTTCGCCGCGCATGCGGTGGAGTTCCGGTACCACACCCACCCGCTGACACGGTTCCTGTGCGAGCTACCCACCGCCCGCGTCGCCGTCTCCATCCCGTTCTCCTGGGGCGCTGCCGGTGGGCTGCCGTTCCTGCCCCGGCTCGTTCATCGGCGCACCGTGCTCGCCCCGGCCCGCTGGAACCTCACAGCCGCCGACCTGCCCGGCCGCGCCGAGCCGGCGAAGGAATGGCTCGAGGCACTGGCCAGCTGGGGCGGCGCGATCCCAGTGCCCACGCGGGTCCAGCTCGTCGAGACCGACAACCGATTGCGCCTCGACCTGCACGTCGACACCCACCTCGCCCTGCTACGCGATCACCTGCACCGCCACGGCTCCGCTCGACTCGACGAGGACGCCGCCCCGGGCGCCTTCGGCTGGCTCGACGGCCACGCCCACGAACTGGTCATCCCGCTGGCCAGCACCGCCGCACCCCTGCCGGGGCCGGCACCGGAGCGCCTCGCGGCAACCGTGCCCGCTGCTCGGTCGGATGCCCAGCTACCCGGTGTGTCGCCGTGGCTGTCGGCCCGGCTCTACGGCCACCCCGACCGGGCCACCGATCTCCTCACCCGCTTCCACGACCTCATGGACGCGTGGCCCGACCCGCCCGCGTGGTGGTTCCTGCCCTACCGCGACACCGAGCCCCACCTGCGGCTACGCCTCGCCATCACCGAACGTGGCGGCTACGGGCCGGCGGCCACACGGCTGGGAACCTGGGCGGCGGCACAGCGCGAGGCCGGACTGCTGTCCCACCTCCACCTCGACACCTACCAACCGGAAACCGGCCGCTACGGCTACGGCCCGGCGATGACCGCAGCCGAAGCCGTGTTCTCCACCGACTCCGCCGCCGCCCTCRCCACCCGCCGCCTCGCCGCCAGCGCCCGCCTGCCCGTCGAAGCGCTCACCGTCGCCGGCCTGGTCGACATGGCCATCGCCTTCACCGGCGCAACTTCCACGGGCATGCGGTGGCTTCGTGACGTGCTGCCCCACGAGCCCGCCCGCGTCCCACGGACGGAACGCACCACCGCACTGCACCTGGCCAACCCCGCAGATGGCTTCGCCCATCTGCGGGCCGTGCCCGGGGCCGACACCGTGTTGTCCGCCTGGCAGACACGGGCAGCAACACTGGCCGCCTACCGGAATGCCCTCGCCGCGCAGCGCCCGCCTGACCAGGCCTTGGCCTCGCTGCTGCACCTGCACGCCGTCCGAACCCTCGGCCTGAACCCCACAGCCGAACAGACCTGCATCGCCCTCGCCCGAGCCACAGCCGCACGGGCCCTCGCAACCACCGAAGCGACCGCCCCATGATCGACCGCAATCAGGCCGCCGCCACCGCAACCAGCCTCGCCACCCGCCTCACCATCCCGGCCCGTGGCGAACTCGGGCAGACCGCGCAGTCGCTCGCCGACGGAGCAGCCGGCATCGCCCTCCTCCACGCCGAACGAGCGCACGCCAGCGCCAAGCACTGGGAGTCCGTCCAGCCGTGGCTGACCGCAGCCACCGCCGGCCGCGTCAGCGTGTCGATGAACAGCTCGCTCTACGGCGGCGCCCCGGCGGTCGCGTTCGCCCTCCACACCGCCGCCGGGCAGACCCGCCGCTACACCACAGCGCGCACCGCGCTCGACCAGGCCGTCGCCACCATCGCCCACCGCCGCGTTGACGCCGCCAACGCCCGCATCGGCCGAGGTGAACCGGTCCGGTTCACCGAGTACGACGTCATAAGCGGGCTGACCGGCATAGGCGCCCACCTTCTCGCCCACGCCCCTGGCGACGACGCCCTCGGCCGCATCCTCACCTACCTCGTCCGCCTCACCACCCCCATCAACCTCGACGGAGAAGGACTGCCCGGCTGGTGGTGTAGCCACGACCCGTCCCAGGGCAACGCGCCAGAATTCGCCGGTGGGCACGCCAACCTCGGCATGGCACACGGCGCCGCCGGCCCGCTGGCCCTGCTCGCGCTCGCCGCCCGCGCTGGGATACGAGTCGACAGTCAGACCGACGCGATCAACGCGCTGTGCACCTTCTATGACCGATGGCGCCAAGACACCCCCAACGGCCCTTTCTGGCCCCAGTGGATCAACCGTGCCGACCAGCGGGCCGCAAGACCGACCCAGCCTGGCCCCGGCCGTCCGAGCTGGTGCTACGGCACCCCTGGGATCGCCCGCGCCCTCCAACTCGCCGGCCTCGCCACCGGTGACACCACCCGCCAGAACTTCGCCGAACAAGCGCTCGCCACCTGCATCGCCGACTCCGCCCGGCTCGCCCACCTCACCGAAGCCGGACTGTGCCACGGATGGGCTGGGCTCTATCAAACCGTCGCCCGCGCCGCCGCCGACGCCACCACCGACACCCTCAGCCGCCACCTRCCGACACTCGCCGCCTCCCTCCTGCTCTCCGCCCCTTCAACCAGCGGGCGGGCTGCTGGACTCCTCGAAGGAGAGGCCGGCATCGCCCTCGTCCTCCACAGCGTCGCCACCGGCACACCGGCCACCGGATGGGACAGATGCCTGCTGATCCATTGACCGTCCCCAGCCGGGCCGCCGGCACCGAACAGGCCGTACTCGCGGTGCTGGCCGGCATCCCGCTATCCACTGCGGCAGCCCATGCCTCCCTGCATGCCGACCAGCTTGCCGCAGCAGTCGCCACCTACCAGGCGGCAGGTCGCGCCGCGCTCGCAGTCCAAGGCGCCGCCTGGTTCCAGGTGCGCGTCGCGTTTCCCGACCCAGCGGACACAGAGACCGTCGCAGCCACCCACCTGGCACCTGTCCTGCGCCACACCCAGGCCACCGGCGCTGTCGACTCCTGGTGGTTCGTCCGCAAGTCGCCCGACTGGCGGATACGGCTTTCCCCAGCCAGCGGCCAATCTGTTGCGGAGCTCCGTGCCACCCTCCGCTCCGCCTTCGACGACCTGACCGCAGCCGGCACGATCCACACCTGGACGGAAGGGATCTACGAGCCGGAGGAATACGCCCTCGGCGGCGAGGTCGGCACCGACGTCGCGCACCGGCTGTTCACCGCCGACACCGGCCACATCCTCGACCGCATCCACAGCGAGATCACCAGCAGGACCCCGCCGGCTCTCGGCCGCCGCGAACTGTCGATGCTGTTGATCGTCACGCTCCTGCGCACCGCGGGCCTGGACTGGTACGAACGCGGCGACGTCTTCGACCGCGTCAGCCGCCTACGCCCTCCACCAGCAACATCACCCACCGCCGCCGAGGTTCAACGGCTGGCCACCGCTCTGCGCAGGCTGCTGACCGCCGACACCGACCCGGCAGGCGACCTGTTCGGCGCGGACCGACCGCTGGCCAACCTAAGGATCTGGGCCAGCGCCTTTCACAATGCCGGTCGGGCCCTTGGGAAGGCCGCATACGCCGGGACCCTGCGCCGTGGGCTACGCGACGTCCTCGCCCACCATGTGATCTTCCACTGGAACCGCCTCGGCCTGAATGCCGAGACCCAGGGCATACTCGCCGCCACAGCGCGCGAGACCATCCTCCGCGCTCCCGCACTCCCCGAAGCGCTAACGCCGCAGGCACGCTGATGTGGCCGCCGCCGAACGACGCAGACACCGTCACCCGCATGCGCGCAGCGCACGAACGCGCCAGCGCCGCCCTCCGGGTCACAGTCGACCGGACCCAGGCTGAGGAAGCGTGGGGCTTCGCCGGACGAACTCTCGGCCGACCGGTAATGACCCCCGACAGCCCAGGCTGGCTGCGGATCGCCGCCACCGAGGCCGGACAGCAGATCACCACGTTCTGGGACGGCGGACGCACCGCACAGCAGGCGCTGCCAGCATCCATTCCACGCCCAGCGCTACGCGGGATCCACGACCATCACCACGACAGCTGGGACTACCGCGCCGAGCTGTACGACCGCGTCCACGTCCGACCTCTCGCCGTCATCACCGTGCCGCGGCGGCTCACCGACTCACCGAACAGGCAATGGTTCCAGGCACTGCGCCACTCCCTGCRCATCCTCGCCACGGTCTCCACCGACCGGCGCACCATCGAGCAGTCCTACCTCGACGACGTCATGCCCAGGATGCTCGGCGAACCGATCACCACCACGGCGCCCRCACCGTGGGTAACCGCGCACGGAGACCTGCACTGGGCCAACCTCTGCGGCCCCACCCTCCGCGTGCTCGATTGGGARGGCTGGGGCCTGGCACCCGCCGGCTACGACGCCGCCACCCTCTATTGCCACAGCCTGCTCATGCCATCGCTCGCCGCACAGGTTCAGGCGCGCTTCGCAGACGTACTCTCCACCGAGAGCGGCMGGTACGCCGAACTGGCCGTCATCGCCGAGCTACTCGACACCGTCCGCTCCGGCACCGGTATCGATCACGCGGGGCTGCTGCGCATCCGCGCCACATATCTTCTCCGCCGCGCCATACCCCGCCCGAGAGAAGGCACCGTCACGAGGCCAGGACAGACATGACCCGCTGCAACGGCCATGCTCGGGAACAGCTCCACTGGGTAGTGTTCCGGGCCTGCCCTGGGGCCGAGCATCTGCCCCCAATGCCTGCGTGCGGTGGTGGACAGCTCTGGCCCCCCAGGGCTCGCCAGAACTGGCCCACAAGAAATCTCATCGCCACTGTGCCGGGAGGTGAAGCTGTCCCGCACCCGGCGGAGACCTGCAGGCAAGTCTCGCTATTCAGCGGAGGATCCCACATCGGCCAGAAGATGATCTGACGGTGATCTGACTGTTGTTGCGCATGCAACTTCTGTCAGATCACCGTCAGATCTCTACGGCCCTGCTCCACCTGCCCCGTGACTGCTCTCCGGACAGCCGCCGCGAGCCTGGCACCCACCGGCTACGACGCCGCCACCCTCCACTGCCACAGCCTGCTCATACCGAAGGTCGCCGCACAAGTCCGAGTCCACTTCACCCACGCGCCCACCACTGAAAGTGGCCATTACGCCCAACTGGTCGTCATCGCCGAACAACTCGACAGCGTCGACCTCGACCATGCCGGGCCACTACGAGCCCGCGCCGCCCACCTTCTCGGCCGTCCCGTTCCCCATCCAGCCGAAGGCACCCAGAGGCAACCTGCGCATGATCTTACGGTGATCCGACAGAGATTGCATACGCAACAACAGGCAGAGCGCCGACAGTCAGATCGCCATGATTCGAGATCAATMAGAAACGAAGTTGCGCGGTCTTATTTCTGGCAGGCGCGCCCCACTTGCCACRCATACGCACAATTGAATTAGGCCATCGCCAGCCCAACTGCCGGGTAACTAGGTTGCGCGGAATAGGAGTTCCGGGGCAGGTTCATCACCCTGAACTCGGAGATCCATTCATTCTATCTCCACTCCACTAAGCCCGCAGCTATCAGGCCCAGTCGCGCTGCTCCAGTGAGAGCCTCAGACCACGACTCCGGGGAAGCAAAAATCGCATCCCTCGCCTTCGGTGCRTCGAGTCGAAATCCGAAGCCGTAGAAGACAAGAGCACGACGATGATGGCGGACCGAATCAAGCCATTCCGCAGTAGAGAAATTCGTTGCGATGGCGCGAACGGCACCGCCAGCATCAACAAGTTCCAGCGTCCGATTGACTGCACGGACTACGGCGCCGGCAACCTCGGGAACACTTAGGTGATCTCCATAAACTCGCCGGAATCCCGAGTTGCAGATCCGTTGAATCTGTAATTCGACTATTTGCTCGCGGGTCACACCCGACACAACAATTTGCCGGTGCGGCTGGAGGAAAAGCACCGGAATAGTGAGATCACTAAACATTCGACTTTCAAGAAGGATGCGAGTTGTCGTTAGCCCTACATGCGCTAGCGCCGGATGGGAGCCAAGCACGGAAAAAGCATCCACCTTGACGTTCCGCAGCACCTTCTCTATCTCACGCAACGTACCCTCGTCGGCCAACTCGAGGAGTTCTTCTCCGCGCGCCTGTAGTTGATCATTATAGCTTCGACCAAAGATATGGAAGAGCCGCGCTGGCAGCGCTCTCAGAAGCAGTTCCCAGGGCATCGCATCATCTTCATTTTCAGCGAAGGAAACAGTGCTCAATGACTTCGCCTTTTTGATGAACTCACTCGAATCCCCGCGCACCGCCGCGGCAACGACCTCAATCAGCGCAATCCTTGATTGATCTTGAGACGTTAGAGTATCTCGGAAACCATCCAACCCGCAGCGATCGAGAAGAAGGCAGAGAAAATCGCCAGCCGCTTGATCCCCCAAAATGACCCACTGAAGGGCGCTCATCGAACCGACGTTGTGCACAAGATACTGGACCGAAAACTGGTGTAGCGATTGACGTCCCATGTATGCGGAAAAAAGATCGAACTCATCGGAGGCTTCGCTCCATCTACCCTGCATCACCAATGACTCGATCAGAAGACGGCGGGCTTCAACAATAGGCCTGGCGTGCGATCCATCGCCGTCTGCAAGGATCCTCCGAGAGGAACTCTCCGCTTCCGCAAGACGGCCGGCTTCCAAGTGAAACCCTACTGACGAAAGATCATTCATGAGCTCAGTAACTGGGGTAGAAGGCAGCTTCTGAATCAGATCAAGGAAGCGACCGTGTAGCGACTGCAGACGCATATCGCCCGGATCCCGGCGGACCTGAGATTGCAGAACAAAGAACGCATTCGTCGCAAGGTAAACGGCAGCGTCCGGCTCCTGCTGGGACATGGTATCAATATAGTTGTAGAGATCTTCAGTAAGGAGCTCGGACACGCGCCCATCAGGTACATCAATATCGCCATGTTGATATATTTTGGCAAGAATAATTCTACTTTGAATGGCAAGCAACTCGTTCGGGTTCTCAATCTTGGCTAGCCAGGCAAGCTCAAGTTCCAGCAGTTCGGCGGCCTCGGCCGCCCTACCCTGACTCTCATGGAACGCGGCAATATTTCCGATGAGCAGGGCCGAGATATTACTCTTGATGGAAAGTCTTCTAATATGGACCGCCAGTGAAATTGCATGCTGCGCGACGTCCCAAGTCCATTCCGAACGACCGACCTCCATGCCGACACTCAGCCATCGATCAACATGACAAGCCATTCTTGATATATAGGTCGATGCGACCCCATATTTCTCGATTTCACGCCGAAGAATATCTTGMAAAACCGAGTTCATCGACACGGTCGCATCGGTTCCTACATAATCATCAACAGTTGAGATGAGCGGTTCAGAGCGGCGAATAAACGAGATGTCTAAAAGCAATCTGATGTTTTCGTGCACAACACCGTCGGCCTCATCCATAACCATGGCGGTAWCGGGTCCACCCGGTACGCCTTCGGGTGGAATAAATGTAGCTACGATCGCGAGGTGTATCGGGATCCGAGACGGGCCGACAAAGCACATATGCCCCAGTAGATCCAGGGGGCGTAGCGGAACCCCAGTTTGCCGCTCGGCCGTGCGAACAAGGCGCTCAAGTCCGACTTGAACAGCCGAGACGAGCGTACGAGGGTAACCCAAGGGTAGCGAAGATGCGTCGTCCATAGCACGACTCAGAACCATCTCACGATAGTCCCCGATCCGCTCTAGATCAATCCCGCAGCTAACGATGTAGCCGCTTGCCAATTCAATGGCAAGCGGCCAATAGCCCAATACCTGCACCAGATCAGCAAGCGCTTCTGCGTGGCGTTCGACCTCTCCGGCAGAAATTCGGATTCGCCGCGCCAACAATCCTAGCGCCTCGTCGTGAGACATCGGTTCCACTTCGAACCGGCCTTGAAAATCGTTCCACCCATTGCGTCTCACTGAAGTGATGAGTATGTGACCTCGCCCGAACCTAGGTAGCCAGGAGCGAACACTATCCGGCGCGGCGTCGTCGAATACTATCATCCATCGACCCGGAAGTTGCTGCAAGATCACATGAACCCGCTCGCGAAGGAGACTAATTTCTATCTGATCTCCTCGATCATCCGTGGAATCAGCGAGAAATCGCCAAAGACGGAGATAGGATGCAACTAGAGAGTCTTCCGATGAAGCATCTACCCAGAACACTAGATCGTATCTGTACGCAAACGATGCAGTGAAGGCCGCAGCCAGGCTCGACTTTCCGATTCCTGATAGGCCTGTCAACACGCAGACTGAAGGTGAATTCTCCCGAACTCCGGGCGAGGAGAAGTTTTGACTGATCCGCTCGAGGAGCTCGTCGCGAGKAATATCGGGGATCGGAGGAACCGGCCCGGCGACTACGCCCCAGTCCCGTCGCCCGAGTGCCTCACCGAGAATATCTTCCTCAACAGAAACGTCTGCGCGAAACTCGGATAAGGTCCATCTGGAGGCGCTCGGATCGGCCGCCCGGCGGAGAGTCTCGGACACCAAGTAGCCCAAAACCAATCCACCCGAATGTTTACCCAAGCCAACTTGAGAGTTCAATCGAATGGATTTTATCGCGAAATGAAGATCCTCACGAATCTCGTCTATTTCGCGGTGATCGAATTCTATGGTTGAACGGCTCAAGCGCGCCAGATGCATCGGAGACAACGAGGTAACTCGGTCGAGCGATCTGGGCGCTCGGGCGAACAAGCCGGTGAGTCTGTAGTGCAAAGTGGCAGGGTTTCCTTCGCAGTCGCGGAGGCTTTTTGCGAATGCCTGACAAGTATCGTCCGGAACCGCCTGCGTGATAAGCTTGTACCGTTCAGATTCGGTTGCTGTCGCCAGTTTCACCAAAATGGAGAGTGCTTCGGGAGCACCGAGCCGACGCCCCGGCGTCGCACTCTTGACTTGTGCGGCTACCAAACATTTTCCTAGATCATCAACTAGATCAAAATCAACTGCATCCTGCCCACCGAGGGACGTCGGGTCAACCGGTCCCTCTACGCGACAGGCGTGATGTCTCGGCTTCTCGGAAGCAACCAAGATGGCTTCCAACGTTCGCAAATACTGGTATTGAAAGCCCCGAGCTGCTGCCCGGCCTCCGTCCAGTCGTGCCATCGTCTCGCTCCCCGTCGGACATGCGCCTGCCTTCCCGAACGGTACAACCATCCACCGACATGCATCTGCCGATCCACGATTCGTCCGTGACCAGGCTGCTGGAGCAGCTGCGTTCAGGACGTCACAGGTGGCCGCCGCGCGGTTCTGTGACCACCGACCCACTGGTCACTCGTGGCCGCCTCCCGGGCGGGGACACAGCCGCCGCAGGCGGGATACTCAAGAGATAGCTAGGTGTCCGCTGTCTCTTGAAGACCACGACCGTCATCACCCCCTCCAGGTTGACAATGCTGATCAAGCTGTGCCTGTCAAAGCGAAAGCGCCAGGCTACGACCTCGTCACGGCGTTGCGACCGTCGGGGCTCTACCCGCTTCGGTTGGATCGGGCGTCGCCAACCGCAGAACGCTCCCCGCGAGACGCGTTTGTCGACAGTCGTCTGAGGGCACCACGGTCTGGCGGGTGGTTTGAGGTGTCCGGCCGCTAATGCTCTGGCCGATACGTGCGCTGGGCCGGGCGGCTCGGCTCCCATGATCGCGGTCAGCAGCGTCAGACCGCCGGGATGAAGCGGCGGAAGGGTCCTGCGGGTGAATGCGGCAGTCCGATCAGGTGGGTGCCGGATACCGGTTCGGTGCTTGCGAGGTGGCTGCCGAGCAGGGAGGTGAGGCTGGCGGCGACGGCAGCGATGTCGGCAGCGGAGCCGTGGAAGGTGGGTACCGAGCAGCCCCGGGTCGGAATGAGTTCGTCCTGAGCGGACAYGTCTTTCCAGAAGGTGTGGAAAGGCTCCAGTGCGCCGTTGGCGATGACTCGTCTGCCGGCCTGCTGGTCGATTGTGTAAGGCCCAGCAGGAGTARCAGGGTCGCTGACGGTGAGCAGTCCGAGAGTGCTGGTTCCCGCGTCTGTTGCGACCTGGGCGAGCAGTGGGCGCACCGTCGCTGGAGCCAGGTCGTCGAGCAGTTGACCGATGGCGCGAGAGATGGTGGCGTCGATGACGAGGTCAGCCTCCGCGAGGAGCGTGGCGAAGTTGTCTGGGATGAGCCCGACATACGCCTCGAGTTCGATGTCGTCGCGGATGGCGGCGAGGCGCTTTCGCAGTGCCTCTACTTTCGCTTCGCCGATGTCGTCCTCGGTGAAGTCCTGAYGGACCAGGAGTCCTCCGGTGACGGTGCCAGGGTCGCAGAGGACGAGGCGTCTGGCGCCCGCGCGGGCGGTGAACTCCGCGATCCAGGACCCCAAACCCCTCTGTGTCAGTCTCGGGTGAGACATCCGCTGGGTGCGGGTTGGCTACAGAGGGCGTGATCGGAGATCCTCGTGTTCGTGGAGTCAGAGTCCCAGGAGCGTCCTGGCCGGTCCTCACCGCGTGACCCGGCGCCGCGTCCGTCGCGGCGGGTGTTCAGCACGGCGTACAAGCTGCGGATCGTCGCCGAGTACGAGAACGCCCCGCACGGGGAGAAAGGTGCGATCCTGCGCCGGGAGGGATTGTTCTCGTCGCATGTGGTGGAGTGGACCCGTGCCCGTGATGCGGGTGCTCTCGGGGGATCGGGCGTTGCGGCCCGCGGTCCTGCGGAGAAGAAGCCGGGGAAATCGGCGGAGCAGATCGAGGTGGAGAAGCTGCGGCGGGAGAACGAGCGGCTAAAGGCACGTCTCGTGACCACGGAGACCGCACTGGACATCATGGGAAAAGCGCGCGCGCTCTTGGAACAGATCTCCGAGAGCGCGGAC
>NZ_MOME01000017.1:0-163066 GCF_001983005.1 Protofrankia sp. BMG5.30
CCTACTTCCACGGCTGCTACTCGGTTGGTGAGGATCGGCTGTGGGGAGTCAACCGGCGTCGTAAGGGAACGGGGAACACCCTGGCCGCGTTGCGGTCGATCCGCGCGGCCCGTCCGGACGGCGCCCCGATCTGCATCGTCCTGGACAACCTCTCCGCGCATACCGGAACGAGGATCCGGTCCTGGGCTCGGCGGAACAGGGCCGAGTTGTGCTTCACGCCGACCTACGCCTCCTGGGCGAACCCGATCGAGGCCCACTTCGGCGCGTTGCGCCAGTTCACGATCGCTAACAGCGAGCATCCGAACCACACCGTCCAGACCCGCGCGCTGCACGACTACCTGGCCTGGCGCAACGCTCACGCCCGTCACCCCGACGTGCTGGCTGCCCAGCGCCGGGAACGGGCCCGTATCCGCAGCGAGAGACACATCCGCTGGGGCGGACGACCCCTGCCCACCGCAGCATGATCGCAAAAATCGGTGAACGTATCGGGCCACAGCACTAGATACGCGCGGCGAAGGTGACGGGTAGCTGGTTGACGCCGCGGGCGAGTACCGCGGGGATCCACTCGATCTGATCGTCGGGGACGGCCAGGCGCAGGCCCGGCAGGCGGGTGATCAGGGTGCCCAGGGCGATCTGGAGTTCGACGCGGGCGAGCGCGGCGCCGGGGCAGAAGTGGATGCCGTGGCCGAAGGCGAGGTGCGGGTTGACGGGGCGGTCGAAGTCCAGGGTGTCGGGGTCGGGGAAGCGTTGCGGGTCGCGGTTGGCCGCGCAGAGCGAGACGATCGTCGAGTCGCCGGCCGGGACGCGGGTGCCGTGCAGCTCCGCGTCCTCGGCGAGGAACCGCCAGGTGGTGAGCTCGAAGGCGCTGTCGTAGCGGAGCAGCTCCTCCACGGCCCGTTCCAGCAGCTCCGGCTGTGCGCGTAGCCGTTCCAGGTGGGAGGGATGGCGCAGCAGCGCCATCAGCGCCGTACTGATCTGGTTGGTGACCGGTTCCTGCCCGGCGACCAGGAGCTGGAAGATCATCGAGTCGAGCTCCTCCTGGCCGAGCTCGCCCGCATCCCGGGCCCGCACGAGCCGGCTGAGCAGGCTGTCGTCGGGATGCTCCCGGTGGTGGTCGGCCGTGTAACCCTGAGTCGTGTAGCCCTGTATGGCGGCGATGTAGCCCTGGAGCTCGTGCAGCAGCCCGATGTAGGCGGCCCGGCCCGGGTCCTGTGGGCCGACGGGCTGGACGACCTTGCCCCACTCCCGGCGGAAGCGGCGGGCGAGATCCGGGGGCAGGCCGATGACCTCGGCGAGCACCTGGAAGGGGAAGTGGGCCGCGAAGCGCGCCACCGCGTCGGTCGTACCGTCCGGTGGCATGGCGTCCACCAAGGCGTCGGCGAGCCGTTGGAAGCGGGGCCGTATCGCCTCCACCCGGCGCGGGGCGAAGGCGTCGAGCAGCAGCCGGCGCATGGCGGTGTGCCGGGGCGGGTCCTGGTGCAGCAGGTGGACCTGAAGCTGGGAGTGCTGGGGCTCGGGCATGATGGAGGCGAGCCGGCGCCACCGGTCGTTGCCAAGCGCGTGGCTCTTGCCCAGCCGGCTGTCGTTGAGGCTCTGGTGGGCCGCGTGGTAGCCGGTCACCAGCCAGCCGACCACGCCGCTGGGGAAGCGCAGCCGGTGGCCCCACTCCAGCCGGTCGGGTGAGGCGTCGAGGCGGGGTTTGAGCCGGCTCTCGTCGACCAGGTCGCGCACCCGGCCGCCGTGGGCGTCCAGGGCGTCGCGGGCCATCTCCTGCAGCCCGCGGTTGTAGTCGGGGTGGTGGGTGGCGGGGTAGTGGTTCTTCAGCCTGGTCAGCACGGACGCGGGCGCGAGTCCGCCGCCGGCCGCGCGCAGCAGGCTCTTCTCCCGCCCGTCGAAGCTCTTGCACGACCAGGGGACGCTGAAGACGTACTCGACCAGCCGGTGGTCGCAGTACGGCACCCGTACCTCGATGCCCTGCGCCATGCTGAGGCGGTCCTTGCGGTGCAGCAGCTGGCGCAGCCAGCGGGTGAGGGACAGGTGCTGCATCTCCCGCTGACGGTGCTCGGCAGCGTCCTCACCGTCGAGGTGCGGGACCGCCGCGAGCGCGTCGCGGTAGGTGTCGTCCCGGAACTCGCCGACACGCAGGGTGGCGGCGAGATCGGGGTGCAGCGGCACGGCGGCCTCGTCGCCGGTGACGAGCAGCCAGGGGAAGGTCCGCGCGGCGAGCGCCCGGGGGGTGTGGAACCACGGGTAGCCGCCGAAGAGCTCGTCCGCGGCCTCCCCGGACACCGCGACGGTGGAGGTGCGCCGGATCTCACCGAAGAGCAGGTACAGGGAGGTGTCCATGTCGCCGACGCCGACGGGCGAGTCGCGGGCGACGACGACGGCCCGGCGGTGCTCGGGGTCGAGCAGGGTGTGCGGGTCGAGCACGATCGTGCTGTGGTCGGTGCCGATGAACGCCCCGGCCTCGGCCGCGTACGGGGTGTCGTGGCCGGTGCGCAGCGCGTCCCCGGTGAACTGTTCGGCCTGGTCGCTGTAGTCCACGGAGTAGGAGCGGATGCGAGCGTCGGGGCCCTCCCGGCGGCGCAGCTCGTCCGCGAGGACGGCGGTGAGCACGGTGGAGTCCAGGCCGCCGGAGAGCAGGCTGCAGCGCGGTACGTCCGCCTCCAGATGGGCGCGGGCGGCGCGGTCGAGGTGGGCGCGTACCCGCTCCACGGTGGTCGTCGTGGTCGTCGTGGTGCGGCCGGGGCTCCAGGGCCCAGTACGTCCGTTCGGCCAGGCCGGCGCGGTCGACGGTGGCCACGGCGCCGGGCGGCAGTTCCCGCACGCCGGCCCACACCGTGGGTCCGGTGTTGAACAGCAGGCTGTACGCCTCCCGCAGGCCGTCGGCGTCGACCCGCGGGGCCAGCAGCGGGTGGGCGAACAGCGCCTTGGGCTCCGAGCCGAAGACGACACCGCCGGGGATCTCGGCGAGGAACAACGGTTTGACGCCGAGCCGGTCGCGTACCAGCAGGAGCCGCCGCTGCCGGGCGTCCCACACCGCGAAGGCGTACATGCCCTCCAACCGGTCGGCGAGACGCTCGCCCCACTGCTGGTAGGCGCGCAGCACCACCTCGGTGTCGCTGCGGGTGCGGAAGGCGTGGCCGTGGCGGCGCAGATGCGCCCGCAGCTCGTGGTGGTTGTAGACCTCGCCGCTGTAGGTCAGGACGATCTCGGTGTCGCCCTGGTGGGCGATCATGGGCTGGGCGCCGCCCGCGAGGTCGATGACCGCCAGCCGGCGATGGCCGATCGCAGCGTGTTCGCCGAGCCAGACCCCACCGGCGTCGGGGCCACGGCGGGCGAGGGTGGCGGTCATCGCCTCGATGACCGCCACCTGGGTACGCGGGTCCTCGTGGAACGACACCCAGCCGGTGATTCCGCACATGTCTGCTCCCTCCTTACGACGAGTGACCGGGCATGGGGCATGAGGCATGGAAAACGGGATCTACGGGATCTGAGGAACGGAATGTGATCGGCGGCGCCGGGCGGGGCACGGGTCAGTGGCTTCCAGCCGGTTCGGTACAGTCGGCGGCGATCAGCTCGGGCGCGCCGGCTGTTCGTGGGGCCCGCTGGACGACGGCGAGCAGGACGACGGCCGCACAGGCGGCCGCGGCGGCCAGGCCCAGCCCGGCACGCACTCCCGCCTCGCCGCGACCGGCCAGCCCCACCCGGCGGTGGCCACGGCCGGGCCCAGCGCGAAACCGAGACCGCGGGCGAGCTGTACGGCCGACCCGGCCGGTGGCCATCCGGTCGGCGGGTGCGGCGGTCATCACCAGGGCCTGCACCGGGCCGCCGTACAGCCCCATGCCGGCTCCGGCGAGGGCGAGCCGCCAGGCCACCTCGGCTGGCGACCAGGTGCCGCCGAGCGGGACGAGCAGCAGCAGCCCGAGCGCGGTCAGGCAGCAGCCGGCCACCGCGGTGGGGCGTGGCCCCAGGCGGTCGGCGAGGCCGCCCCCGAGCGGGCCGGCAAGGCCCATGGCGAGCGGGAAGGCGAGCACCGGTCACGCCGCACGAGAACCCCGCTGTCCTCCGCCCTGCGGGAGACAGCCTGGGTCACCGCCCGCATCGGCCAACATCTGCCAGACACGCCCAGCGGCCAACGCCGGCGAGGGCGTCCTACCTCTTCGGGGCCGAGGCCGGGGGAGTGGGCGCGTGGTCGTAGCCGTCGTCGTGGGGGAGGAGCAGGTGGGCCTCCCCGTCCCGGACGAGGATCTTCGGGCGCACCGGGCTGAGGTCCCGGATGCGCGCCGCCGTCAGGACGGACGCGACGGATGCGTGCTCGGCCAGCTCCCGCAGCGTGTGCACGGTGGGTGGCAGCATTGCCAGCTGTCCCGCCAGATGCTCGGCGAGGGCCGTGGCCGGCGACAGCCACAGCAGCCGGTCGGACTCGCCGGGTATCGGGCGGGTTCGCTGCTCGACCGRCATGGCGGCGATGAAGAAACGGGTGTCGTACCGACGGGGCTCCACCTCGGGGGTCACCCAGCGTGCCCACGGGCGCAGCAGGTCGACGCGCAGGCCCAGACCCCGGCGGGCCAGCAGGGCGGCCATGCTGAGCTGCCGTTTCTCCAGCGCGAGACGGTCGGCCTCCCAGCTGGGGTCGGTGACGTCGGCGACGCTGTCCGCGTCGGGGCCGGCGAGCAGCACGCCGCTCTCCTCGAACGTCTCCCGCACGGCGGCGCTCACCAGGGCGCGGGCCAGCGCCGGCTCGGCGTCGAGGGCCGTGACGATGTCCGCTTCGATGTCCGTCTCGACGTCTGTCTCAACGTTCGTTTCGGAGGTACCGAACCACCGCGGCTGGGCGGTGACGTCGGCCGGGTCCACCGTCCCGCCGGGGAAGACGTGCATGCCGGCGGCGAAGGCCATCGTCGACACCCGGCGCAGCAGGCAGACCTGGATGCCCGTCCCGTTCTCGGCGTCCCGGAGCAGCGCGACGGTGGYGGCGTCGCGGGTCGCGACCGGCTGGCTGTGGCCCGCCTGGAAGGCGGCCGCCCGCCGGGCGAGGTCCGGCGGCACCGGCTGTCGCAGCGCGCTCAGCGGATCCCGGCGCGCCCCACCCGTAAGATCAGCCATTCGACACATGTTAGGCCGCGCCCGCGCGAGCGGCATCCGTCCACAGCCGGACCGGGTCGGCGTGGCACCGGCCCGCGCGCTTGTTGCCGAGGGTGACGGCGAGGGCGGCGAGTCGGGCGCGTTCCGTCGCATGCCTCGGTGTGTCTCTTCGGACGTGACGACGATCGCAGGATCGTTTGCCGGGGTGGCTGGCCGACATCCGACGGACCGAACGGGAGCGGAAGCGTCTGTGGCTGCTGCGTCGCCGAGCCGTTCCGCCAGGAGCCCGTCCGGGCCCGGACGGCACTGTGGAAGTTCTACTACGAACAAGTGGTAGCTCAACTGCGTTGATCTGTGTCCGCGTCTCTCGCACGCTGTTTCTGGCGGCGCCGCGCCGGAACAGCCGGCACAGAACCGGCACCAGGCCGGCACCAGGCCGGAGTAGTTGATGGGGCACGCCGTGATTCGTGGGACTCCGCCTGCGGAGTTCCGCCTGCGCGCGACGAGGGATCGGACGGAAAATGGGTTACCGCACACTCGGCAAAACCGGTGTGAAAGTAAGCCGGCTCACCCTGGGTGCGATGAACTTCGGTTCGTACGGAAACAGCGACCACGAGGACGCGATCAGAATCATCCAGCGCGCTCTCGACGCGGGAATCAATATCATCGACACCGCGGACGTGTATTCCCAGGGCGAGAGCGAAACCATTGTCGGAAAGGCCCTCGCGGGGCGTCGCGACAACGTCGTCCTCGCGACGAAGTTCCACGGCCAGTTCGGTGACGGGATCAACACCCGCGGCAGCTCGCGCCGCTGGATCTTCCAGGCTGTCGAGCGCTCGCTGCGGCGGCTGCAGACCGACCACATCGATCTCTACCAGGCGCACAAGCCAGACCCGACGGTGGACCTGTCGGAGACGCTGAGCGCCCTGGACGATCTTGTACGGCAGGGCAAGATCCGCTACTACGGGACCACCACGTATGAGCCGTACCTGCTGGTGGAGGCGCAGTGGGTGGCCGAACGCGACGGTCTGCGGCGGCCGGCCACCGAGCAGMCGCCGTACTCGATCCTCGCCCGCGGTGCCGAGCGGGCGACGCTGCCGATCGCGGGCAGGTACGGCCTGGGCGTGCTGACCTGGAGCCCGCTGGCCGGCGGCTGGCTGTTCGGCCGGCACCAGGCCGGGCAGCAGGCGGCCCCTCCCGCCGGACCCGGCGGCAGCCGCAGCGGCACGACCCCGTCCTGCCGGTCAACCAGACCAAGCGGGACATCGCCATCCGGCTCGACGAGCTGGCGCGGGAGGCCGGGATCACCCTCCCGCAGCTGGCGGTCGCCTTCGTCCTCAACCACCCGCAGGTGACCAGCGTGCTGATCGGCCCGCGCACGTTCGAGCAGCTCGAAGGGCTGTTGGACGCCCCGGAGGTGGTCCTCGACCCGGCGCTGCTCGACGCGATCGACGAGCTCGTGCCCCCGGGCGTCACGCTCAACCGCGTGGACGAGGGCTACCTGCCGCCGTGGCTGGGAGAGGACAGCGCGGCCCGTCGACGGGTGCCGCCGCGCCCGGCGCTGGCCACTGCCTGATCTCACAGTCGCGCAAGGTGACCAGGAGAGGACGATGACCGAACAGCGACCGACCCTGCACCTCGGCGTGAACTGCCCGGGGCTGGGCTCCTACCGCGGGGCGTGGCGCCGGGCCGGGATCGACCCGGTCGGCACGTCGACCGCGGAGTTCTACGTACGGATCGCCCAGACCACGGAACGTGGGCTGTTCGACGCCGTCTTCACCGCCGACGTGCCGACGCTGACGCCGACCTGGGAGACCGAGCCGCAGCGCAACAGCCTCGACCCCGTGCTGGCGCTGACCGTGGCGGCACAGCACACCGAGTACGTCGGCGTGGTGGCCACCGTGTCGACGACCTGGCACCACCCCTACGACCTGGCCCGCTCGATCGCCAGCCTGGACCGGATCTCGCACGGCCGCGCCGGGTGGAACGCGGTGACCAGCTACAACCCGCTGGTCTCGCCGAACTACGGGCTCGACGTGCTGCCGCCGAAGGCACGGCGCTACGCCCGAGCCCGGGAGTTCCTCGACGTCGTCGACGCGCTCTGGCACACCTGGGCCCCGGACGCGATCGTCGCGGACAAGGCCACCGGCGTGTTCGCCCACGCCGACCGGGTGCGCCCGATCAGGCACCGCGGCGAGCACTTCACGGTCACCGGCGGAGCGACCGTGCCGCCGTCGGAGCAGGGCCTGCCGGTGGTCTTCCAGGCGGGGGCATCACCGGAGGGCCTCGACCTCGCCGCCCGGCACGCGGACGCCACGTTCGTCGCCGCCGCCACTCTCGTCGTCGCGCGTGGCTACCGTCGCCGGCTCGACGCGGCGTCGGCGGTGCGTGCGGCGGGCCGTCCGCCGGTGCTCGCGCTGCCCGGCCTCGTGTGCACCCTCGGCTCCACCGACGAGGAGGCGGCCCGCCGCCGCGACGAGCTCGACGACGCCGAGGCACGGGCGTCGACCCTGGGCACGCTGGCGGCCCGGCTGGGCCTGCCGGCCGACGAGATCGACCTGGACGCGCCGCTGCCGCTGGACCGCGTCGACCTCGAGCGGCAGCGGCACCTGACCTCGGAGGGATTCCTGCGGTCGCTGCTCACGCTCGCCGAGTCGGGCCGGCCGGTACGGGAGATCGTCCGGGACGGGATCGGGCACCTTGCCGTCACGGGCGGCCCGAAGACGGTCGCGGACACCATCGAGGAATGGTTCGCCACCGGTGCCGTCGACGGTTTCAACGTGATGTTCGATGTCGTCGAGGAGGGTCTGCCGCTGTTCGTGGACGAGGTCGTCCCGATTCTGCAGGAACGGGTCCTGTACCGGCGCCGCTACCCGGGCCGCACACTGCGCGAACACCTGGGAATCCCGATTCCACGCTGGTGAGAACCATACGGCCACGCACGGCGCCGCGGCGCCCGGGTAACGCGGTAACGCGGTAACGCGGCAGAACCGGTAACGCGGCAGAACCGGTAACGCGGCAGAACCGGTAACGCGGCAGAACCGGTAACGCGGCAGAACCGGTAACGCGGCAGAACTTCATAAAAGAACTTTCCCCAGAAAGGAGCGCGTCGTCATGGCGAGAATCCTGGAACTGAGCCCGCTGTTCAGCGAGGCCGGCAGCTCGGAGTTCCACATCGTCAACGGTGTGTGGAACGCGCGGGAGCAGGCGGAGCGGCAGGCGCTCGCCCGCGGCCACACCTACACGCGGCTGGCCGACGGCGGGCACGACCGGGCGGCGGTGGCCGAGGCGCTGGCCGCCGCCGACGCGGTGATCCTCGCGCCGGGCAGCGTGCCCCAGCCGGCCAGCGAGAGCGCGGGCCGGGCGCTCGGCCAGCGCCTCCTGGCGCAGGTGAGCGAGGCCCTGCCGGCGGCCCACATCGTTCTGGTCTCGCACTTCCTGGTCGGGCACGGCATCACGCACCGTAACGCCAAGCCCGGTACCTGGGCGCTGCGGGCGTTCGAGGCGCACCTGCGCGGCGGCCCGAACCCGTGGACCATCCTGCGTCCCACCTGGCTGTCGACCCGGCACGACGTCTCCTACCAGACGCGGCTGACCCAGGACCCGCACGCCGACGGGCTGGTCAGCACCGAGAGCATCGGGGCGGCCGCGGTGACGGCGATCGAGCATCCCGAGGTGGCCGCCGGCCGCACGGCGAGCATCTTCAACCTGAGTATCCCGGCCGGAGGCGACACCGATCTGGCCGCCCAGTACGCCGCTCTCGACCCCGACTTCGAGTACACCGCCCTCGAGTACGCGAAGGCGGGGGTATGAGCCTCCCGGCGGGTCAGCACGAGTGGGAGGCGACCGTCGGCAAGGACGACCTCGGCCGCCCCGTACCGCCCCGGTACCACGTCCTGCTCCTGGTCGACCTTGTCGGGCAGCCCGGTCAGGACGCCGCGCGGCACCTGGAGTCGGCCCTGCGGACGCTGGAGGAACGCTACCCCTACGGCCCGGACGGCCTGCTGAGCACGCGCTGGAGGAGGCGGGATGGCTGCGTGACCTCGGTTTCGGCGCCCTGCGGGTACCCGTCGAGTCCGGCGGTCTGGGCGCGAGCCTCCGCCAGCTCTTCGCGTTGCTCGTCGAGCTCGGCGCGGCCGAGTCGAACCTGGTGCAGGCCCTGCGCGTGCACTTCAGGTTCACCGAGGACCGGCTGGCCGAACGCGACACCGACTGCTGCCCCAGGTCGGCGCGACCCCCGGCGGGAGCGGCCGGCCGTAGACGGCATGCAGCAGGTAGCGGTGTCGTTCGGCGCTGTCCGCCCAGAAGGTCCGGTCGGTGGGGTGGGTGGCCAGCGCGTCCAGGGAGGCGCGCAGGTCGTTCAGCCATTGGGGGGAGAGGGTGACGGGTGTGGCCAGGTACTGGCTGCCGGGGGCTGCGACCGGGTCGGGGGCCAGGGTCATCAGCTCGGCGCACACCGGGATGCTCACCGGCTGGATGTGTGTCCATTCCACGCTGTCCAACAGCGTCGGTTTGTGGATGCCGCGCAGGGMTGCGGCGTCGCGGATGCCCGTCCACGCCTCCCGGTCCATCCCGTCCTCGTGGAAGGGGGCGACCCGTAGCCATGCCCGTTCACCCTGGTAGARCACCGGGCCGCTGATGCTGTCCGCGACGCTGGTAGCGGGTGCGCACGGTTCGACGCCCAGTCGCTCGACTGCGACTAAAGGCTGTACCCGGTGACGCAGCCCGGGAGCCGCTTGGTGGATCATGTTGGGGTGCAGGTCATCTCCGTTGCTGACCCTCAGTGGATCTTCCCGTTCACCGGGTTGAAGCCGACCCAGTTCCGTCGGCTGGTCCGCCTCGTCGCCCAGCGCGGCGGGGACCGGATCGCTGATGGCCGCCCGGGGCGGCCGTGGGCGCTGTCCCTGCCGGACCGGGTGCTGCTGGTAGCGGCGTACTGGCGGACGAACCTGACTCTGCGCCAGATCGGCCCGCTGTTCGGGGTCTCCTACTCGTCCGCCTACCGGGTGATCGACACGATCGGCCCGCTGCTGGCCCTGGCCCCGGTGAAACGACGTCCCCGCGACCAGATCGCGATCGTGGACGGCACGCTCATCCCGACCCGCGACCACGCCCTGGCCGCCCCGTCGAAGAACTACCGATACTCGACGAACCTGCAGGTCGCGATCGACGCGGACACCCRCCTGGTCATCGCCCTGGGCGACCCCCAGCCCGGGAACCGCAACGACACGATCGTCTACCAGACCAGCGGGATCGCCGACCGCCTCGCCGGACGTCTCGCCATGGCCGACGGCGGCTACCACGGCCACCCAGAGATGATCATGCCGTATCGGAAACCCCTCGACGGACAGCCACTGCCGGAGTGGAAGGAAGAACTCAACCGGGTGYACCGCAAGGTCCGGGCCCGCGTCGAGCACACCCTCGCCGGAATGAAGACCTGGAAGATCCTGCGTGACTACCGCCGCCAGGCCCGCACCCTCGGAGTCACCGCGGCCGGGATCGCTCATCTCTACAACATCAGCAGGGCCGGCTGACCGGCCCCGCGGACCAGCCGCGCCACACCCAAACCGAGTTACGAAACAGCCTCTAGGGTGACCCGGCCCGCCGTCCTGTCCTGGATGGCGGCGACGGCGCTCATGGCGGTGTCGACGGCCTGCAGGACTCGCCGGGCGTGCTCGGCGAGCACTTCCCCACTGTGCGTGAGTCGCAGCGTGCGGCCGTCACGCCGGAACAGGACCGCGTCGACCTCGTCCTCGAGCACACGCAGTTGCTGTGACACCGCCGAACTCGTGACGCGCCGGTTCCTCGCGACGGCGGTCATGGTGCCCAGATCGGCCAGTTCGCACAACAGCATGAGTCTTCGCAGGTCCAGCATCACCTGGCTCCCGTCCGGTCGAGAGGAGTGGTTCTCCCGGCAGAAAAGTGGAACGCGGACGTCGTGTGGCGTGGCATGAGGACCTTCGTGTTGGCGAATCGGGCTCCAGCGAGCGCCCGTCCGGATATGTGATCGGAACAGGCTGGCGAGTGATTGCTCGGGTGGGTTCCCGTCGCCCGCCAGACCGTGGCCCAGGGCCGGGGAGGGGGACGTGAGCCCAGATCGGCACGATGAGAACTCGTTCACCCGCCGGGGACGGGATGACGAGTGGTGGTGTGACAGTGCGCCGGAACCGGCAGCTGGTGCCTGCTGACGAGTGGTGGGGTGTGCGACGTCAGCGGGGACAGATCGAGCTACACGCCCGCATAAGGTCGACGTCGCGCCGCGCCACGAGGTCGATGGAGGTCACGAGACGGCATTATTGCACAACAGCGCACTTCCGGCGAATTAGAAGGTGAGCTGCGGTTTTGTTTCAGAATGATTGTAGTATTTCTACCACGGGCCGCGGCCGGGGCAGCGGAAGAGACACGGAGCGGATTGTGGACCGATCCGATCTGACCGCGGATAGGGCCGGGCAGCGGAATCTCCGCCATTCCGGCGGGCGGGGCGCCCGTCAGGCGGGGTGCGGCCGCGTCGGCTGGATCGTCGGCTCGAACAAAGTCGCACCAAGATCCTCACGGGTGACGAGGGAGACCGCGCGACCGTCCCGCAGAACCACGGCGGCGTGGTGAGCGCCCAGGGCGGCCCGAGCCGCGGAGATCGTCTGGCCGACGCCGACGGCCGGCAACGGGTCGGCGAGGTGCTCCAGCACCGGGCTGTCCGGGTGGATCCGCCCCGCGGCGATCGCCGCCCGAAGCGCGGCGGGCTCGAGCCAGCCGAGTATCTCGGTGGCGGTGATGCCGTGCCGTCGCTCGTCGCGGGGGAGGACGACCGCGACGGCCGTCGTCGACGCGGGCAGGCTGTCCACGGCCGCGCCGGCGGTGACCCGTGAGGAGACCGTGACCAGGCGGTCCGCCCAGCCGGGGACGCGGCTGACCGCCTGGCGCACCGTCGGCTCGGAGTCGGCGTCGTCGTCCTGCTCCTCCAGGAACCCCAGTCGCCGCAGCCAGTCGTCGCTGAACACCGTCGACAGGTAGGAGCGGCCCGAATCGGGCAGCAGGACCACGACGAGATCGTCCGGGCCGAGCGTACGGGCGACCCGCAGCGCGGCGGCGACGGCGGCGCCCGAGGACGGGCCGGCGAGCAGCCCCTCCTGCCTGGCCAGCCGCCGCGCGGTCAGGAGCGACTCCCGGTCCGGTATCCGCTCGAAGCGGTCGACCACGTCGCGGTGGTAGGACTGCGGCCAGATGTCCTCCGCCGTCTCGGGGTGCAGGAAGTGGCCGATGCTCTCGACGTAGTAGGYGCTGCCGTCACCGCCGGAGTAGACCGACGTCTCGGGGTCGGCGCCGACGACGGTGACCCGGCCCGCCGAGGCCCGTTTGAGGAACTCGCCCGTGCCGCTGATGCTGCCTCCGGTGCCGACACCGGCCACGAAGTGCGTCACCCGCCCGCCGGTCTGCCGCCAGATCTCCGGYCCGGTCGTGCGCAGGTGGGCCGCGGGGTTCGCCGGGTTGTCGTACTGGTCCGCCAGCCACGCGCCCGGGATCCGCTCCGCCAGGCGGCGCACCACGTTGAGCAGGTGGTCCGGGTGCTGCTTGGGGAACCTGGTGGAGGCGATCACGACTTCGGCGCCGTAGGCCCGCAGGATGTCCACCTTCTCCCGGGCCGACCTGTCGGACACCCCGGCGATCACCCGGTAGCCCCGCTGCCGGCCGACGATCGCCAGGCCGATCCCGGTGTTGCCGGACGTGGCCTCGACGATCGTCCCGCCCGGCCGCAGCAGCCCGTCGTGTTCGGCCTGCAGCACCATGGACAGCGCCGCCCGGTCCTTCACGCTGCCCCCGATGCTGAGGAACTCCGCCTTCGCGTAGATGGGCGTCGCGATCCCGCGGCCGAGCCACGGCAGCCGGAACAGCGGGGTCTCGCCGATCGCGTTGAGGACCGACTCGTAGACGGTCATGAGGCTCGTACGTCCTCACCGGTGAGCAGCTTCTGGAAGCAGCGGGAATAGGTCAGCGCCTCGTATGGTGGGAAGATCGGGATACGGGTGTAGCCGGCTCTGGCGTACAGCCGCTCCGCGTCCGGCTGCCGGTCGCCGGTCTGCAGCACGATCCGTCCCGCGCCCAGGTCCCACGCCGCCTGTTCGACCGCCGCCAGCAGCCTGGTCGACACCCCCCGGCCGCGATGCGAGGGGGCGACGTACATGCCCTTGAGTTCCAGGTCGTCCCCCAGCCAGCGCAGCGCGGCATGCCCGACCGGTAGCCGGTCGGCGGTGTAGGCGACACCGGTGTAGGCGACCGTCTCCGTCACGACGGCCCGGCCGGCCGACGGCGGCCGGGTGGCCAGCCGGTCGGCATAGCGCAGATGCAGCTCCGCGGCCATCGCGTTGCGCACTGCCGCCGCCGTCGGGTCGTCCCAGTTGACGCTCTCAACGTTGACGCTCTCAGCGTTGACGCTCTCAATGTCGACGCTCTCAGCGCCGACGCTCTCAATGTGGATCGTTGGTTCGGGTGCCACGCCTGGCTCCAACTCGATGAGGGGCCGCACGCCGGCCGCACGAGGGGATCGGTGCGTCCAGTATTCCCAACTTTATCGGTCGACAGATGGGAAATGCCCTGACGGGCGGCCACCGGTTCACCCCGGTGCGTAGGACCGGGCCGGCGGCCGAGGCGAACTCGATGCCGGCGCGGGGTGGCGCGCCAGAGAGCGGTCCCTCCCCGAAGGGGGAATCCCAGCGGCGGATCACATCAGTGATCACACTGGCGATCATCGTGGGAATCACCGCGGGGGCCGCGGTAAGAGCCGCGGTGAGGATCGCGGCAATGATCACGGTGGGGATCGCATACGCCCGTCGGGTCACCAGGCGCCGCCCGCGTTCCCGCGCCCCGTTCGGCGCCGCGTCGTGGCGGCCTTCACCTCCTTCCGCCATCGTCTCCGTCCGCCTCCCGTGGCGCGGAACAGTTAAGCAAATCTCCGGCAATTCGGTAGGCAAAGCCGCTTGTTTCACCGGGTGGCGACGGACAGTGTTGTTCGCTGGCTACCTTCTGCCGGGCGGTTCTCCAGTCGGGCGGCGCGGTCTGATGCCGCCCGGCCTCATCCAAGAAAGACTCCGATAAAGACGAGGTAACAGATCTGGTGGCTTATCAACTCGATCGCCGTGGTTTTCTGGGGCTGGGCGCCGCCGCGCTGGGATCGGGACTGCTCGCGGCGTGTGCCGGGGACGGTGACGGGCCGAGCGGCTCGAGCGGCTCGAGCGCGAGCGCCGCCGGCCCGACGGGCGCGCCGGTCCGGGGCGGCACGCCCGTCTTCTCCGACAACGAGCCGGTGCCGAGCTGGCAGAACCAGCGGCTCGGCAGTTTCAGCTCGGACAACCTGGTCTTCCCGGTGCAGATCTATCTGCTCCACTACGACACCGGCGCGAAGCGCCTCGAGCCCTGGGTCGCCTCGTCCTGGACCAAGAACGACGAGAACATCGAGTTCACCTTTACCATCCGGCCTGGTATCACCTTCAGTGACGGCACCCAGCTGACCCCGGAGGCCGTCGCCCGCAACTTCGACGTGTTCGGCCACGGCGACGAGAAGCGCCGCATCCCGGTACACGCGCAGCTCTCCCGCGGATACGACCATGCCGAAGTCGACGGCGACAAGGTCAGGATCGTGTTGTCCGCGCCCAACCAGCAGTTCCTGGTGGACACGACACGGATCAACTCAGGGCTGGTCGCCGCCCGGACCCTCGACCTCGAGTTCGAGGAGGCGGGCATCCCCAAGAACGTCATCAGTGCCGGGCCGTTCGTCTTCGAGTCCCAGGTGCCCAACCAGCAGGTGACGCTCCGCCGGCGCGAGGACTTCACGTGGGGGCAGCCGAGCTCTCCGAACAAGGGCGCGGCCTATCTGGAGAAGATCATCTGGAGGGTGCTGCCGGAGGTCGGGCTGCGGACGGGCGCGCTGCGTTCCGGCCAGGTCGACGTCGTCCGCAGCATCCAGCCGTCCGACGAGGAGGCGCTGYTGGCGGAGGGCTACCGGATTCTCGCGCCGCAGCCGCCGCTCGGCGCGGTCAACGCGGCGAACTTCCGGATCYCCAACCCGCTCGTCTCCGACGAGAGGGTACGCAGGGCGCTCCGGATCGGCACCAACCTGCGAGGGCTGCAGGAGACGGCGCTCACGCCCAGGTACCTGGTGTCGACGTCGCTGCTCCACACGGCCAACCCGAACCACTCGGACCTGTCGGGCCTGTTCGCCTTCGACCTGACCAGGGCGCGTGCCCTGCTCGACGAGGCCGGCTGGGCCCAGGGGCCGGACGGCGTGCGCGCCAGGGACGGCCGCTGCGCCTGACCGTGCCGCTGAGCGCCCAGCAGGTCGCTCTCGGCCCGACCTGGGAGTACATCGCCCAGCAGTGGCGCACGGACCTCGGCGTCGTTCTCGACGTCCGCAACGACCCCTCGTTCGCGGCCGCCTCCAACACCGACGTCAACGTGCCGATCACGCTGAGCCGGACGTCCATCGTCTCGCTCGGCCAGCAGTACGCGGCGAAGAACAACACCTCGTTGCTGGCCTCGCCCCCGGAGGTGGCAGCCCTGTACGACCAGGAACTGCACGCCAGGGACGACGAGGCATTCCGCGAGATCCAGGAGAAGGGGCAACGCGTGATCCTCGAGAAGGCGTACGCGATCCCCACGTTCGAAGAAACCCAGATCTATGGAGAGTCACAGAAGGTGGCGCTGAGCTTCCACGCCCAGGAGAACCCCGACTTCCTCAACGTCTGGAAGCAGCCGTGACCGGGCGCCGCCTGCACCTGAGCGTGCGGATCAACAGCACCGGGACGGCCACCAACTCGGGGTCCTGGCCTGGCACGAAGTGGAACCGGTTCAACGACTTCGACCACTATGTGCAGTCGGCGCGGATCGCCCGCGCGGGTGTGTTCGACGCAGTGTTCGTGTCCGACCACCCCGCGCTCAGCCGCGACCCCCGCAGCCGCCCCATCCACTCCTTCGACCCGATCGTGCTGTTCACGGCTCTCGCGGCGCGGGTCCCGGACATCGGGTTCCTGCTCACCGCGACCTCGTCGTACAACTCGCCGTACAACCTGGCGCGCCGGCTCGCGACGCTGGATGCGATCTCCGGCGGGCGCGTCGCGTGGAACGCGGTGTCGACGTTCAACCCGGACGTGGCGGCGAACTTCAGCGCGGATCCCCTGCCGGGGCGGGCGGAACGCTACCGGCGCGCGCACGAGTTCCTCGACGTGGTCAAGCGGCTCTGGCTGAGCTGGGACGCCCCCGGCCCCGACGCGCCAACAGACACGCTGTGGGATGAGACGACCGCGCGTCGCATCGATCATCACGGCGACTTCTTTCACGTCGCCGGCCCGCTGAACGTCCCGATCGGCCCGCAGGGACACCCGGTGATCGCCCAGGCCGGTGCCTCCCCGCAGGGCGTCGACCTGGTGGCAAGGCACGCCGAGATCATCTACGCTTCGCTCCTGCACAGGTCGGCGGCGCTCGGCTTCGGCGCGGCAGTGCGCGAGCGCGCCGCGGGCTACGGCCGGGATCCCGACTCGATCCGAATCCTTCCCGGTCTGACCGTCATCGTCGGCGACACCCGCGAGGAGGCGTACCGCAAGCACGAGGCGCTGCACGGGGTGCGCGGGGAGGACGGGCTGATCGCCGACTTCGCCAGGCGCACGGCACTGTTCGACATCACCGAGAAGCTCGACCCCGACAGGCCGCTGCGCCCCGAGCTGTTCGGCTACACCGAGACCCAGAACCGGCCGGTCGGGTTCGTCAGGTCGTTCGCCGAGCTGACCGCGGCTGAGGAGATCACCCCACGCCAGCTGGTCCGGCGGGTCGAGGGCGGCCACCGCCTCGCGATCGGCACGCCGCGAGAGGTCGCGGACAGCATCCTGGAATGGTGGAGCGAAGGGGCCGTGGACGGATTCAACATTCACATCCCGGTCCTGCCCGAGGGCATCGCCGAGTTCAACCGCGAGGTCATCCCGCTGTTGCAGACGGCGGGCGCGTTCCCGACGGCCTACGACGGCTCGACCATCCGCGAGCGGCTGCAACTGCGTGACCCGCGGGCGGCCCGCGGCGCGGCGCGGCCGGCGGCCGGGGCTGCCTGACACGGCTCGCCCGCCCCGGCCCGCCGGCGGCCGGAAAACCGAAAAGAAGAAATCCCGTCAGGAGCCGTAGAACGGTTCTCCCGAGACGCGTACGGACTCGCGCCCGTCGGCACCCTTCGGGATGTCGCCCTCGAGCGTGACACGGTAGAGCACGCGGTCGTATCCCAGGTGCCCGGCGTCGGAGATGGCCAGGTGTGAGGTCGCGCGGTTGTCCCAGAACGCGACGCTGCCCGGGGCCCAGCGGAAACGGACCGTGTACTCGGTGCGGGTGGCCTCCTCCCAGAGCAGATTGAGGATGCGCTCGCTCTGTGTGGGCGAGAAGCCGCGGATCTCGCGCGCCCCGCGGGTGAAACCCGGGCTGACGAACAGCGCGCGCTCACCGGTGACCGCGTGCACCCGGACGGCCGGGTGATAGGCGACCAGGTTCGCTTCGCGTATCTTCCGTTCGCGCTGGCTGCCGGCGGCCGCCGAGAGGCTGAACTGGTGTTTGATGTCCAGCTTGTCGACGAATGCACGCAGCTCCGCCGGCAGGATGTGGGCGCGCAGGATCGACGCGGCCGGCGGGTTCACCAGCGCGGTGACGTCGGTGTGCCAGCTGTTGTCGTAGGAGGTGCGCTTGCGGCCGAGGTTCGTCTCGTAGCGGCGGCTGTCGATCGGCAGGATCTCCGGGAAGCCCTCGGGCGGGTTCTCCTCGTGCGGGTGGGCGGGGGTCACCCTGCCGAACAGGCGCGCGAACGCGATCTGCTCACCATGACCGATTTCCTGGTTGCGGAAGAAGATTACCTTTGCCTGTGCAGCGCGGCGCGGATCTCCTCGACCACGCTGGGCTCCAGCGGGCCACGGAGGTCGACGCCGTGGATCTCGGCGCCGATGTACCCGGCGAGCGGAACGACGTCCAGGCCGAGCGCGGAATCCCTGAGTTCGGTCATGCGGAATGGCTCCCTTGTCGTGAGGCCCACGAGGCTCGGGCACGGGCGAAGAGAAATCCCGTGACGCTGTGGCCAGCATCTGCCCGCGCGCCGCGCGGAACAAGCATGATCACCTGTTGGAATCCTTCAGTCTGACTTAATCCGGAACTTCGCGCGGGCCCGGCCCGGCAGAAGCGCGTTTCGTACCGGCCCGAAGTTCTTCACCAGCGACGGCTTTTCTGGCGTGCTGGCCCGAAAAAAACCCGTGTGCTTCGTGCGCTGTTTTATGCGTCAGGCCCCGGACACTCGTCAACAGGCCCCACAGGATACACGCTGGATACCGCCGGCGAGTCATTTTCGGGAGATTGCCGGTATTGCGGTGGCCCAGGAGCGGCAGAAATATTGTGAATGGCAAAAACGGGCCGGCGATGTCGAACGCGCCGCGGTGGTCCACCGCGACGATCCGCTGGGACTGGGTGAACTCGCGGGCCGTGCGGTCCAGCGTGACGGACTCGACCGGCCAGCTGCGCCACAGCTCGCGGATGGCGACGACCGCGTCCGCCGCGGCGGCCACCGGCTCGGCGCTGGTCCACGGCGAGCCGGCCGGGGTGAGAGGATCCTCCGGGTCGATCAGCAGGCCGATCCGGCCGCCGGACGCGTGGTCGATGCTGGTCAGGCGGCGCGCGAGGTTGTAGGGATGGTCGCGTCGCACGGTGGCCGCCACCACCAGTCCGGTGCGACGGGTGTGGTGCGACAGCACCGTCGCGGCGACGCTGGGATCGACGCCCACCCCGCCATCGGCCTCGGCGGGCCCTGGGGCCGGTAGCGGGTCCGCGCCGAGCAGGACCGCGTCAGCCGCCGCGTCCAGGCGTTCACCGAAGTGCGGCAACCGGCTGGCGGCACGCGGGCCGAGTAGTTCGGCCAGTACGGCCCGGTCGAGGACGACGAGAACCAGCGGGGCCGTGCCGGTGCCGGTGGCCGACGCGGTGCCGGAGCCCGGCGTCGTCACACTCCCTCCCGTGGGGACGGCACGCCGCCGGTAGCCGACATCGGTGACGTGCGTGCGTTCACGTCGAGGTCCGACGGGCGTACCGACGGCGGCCGAGCGGTTACGGAGGGGCTCGGTGTGCGGCATACGGCGCTTCTCACCGGGTCGTCTCCTCCGCCGGGTCCTACCGGGCAAACGATGTTCTACGCGGGTCGGGTCGCCGGTGACCGACAGATGCAGGCCCTACTTTTCGCCGGCGCGGTGCCACGAGCAACACCGCGCCGCTACGAGATTCGTGAAGCTCTCCTTCACGAATACGCCGGGACGTATCAGGCGAACGACGCCAGGCATGGGCTAACGCCGAGTATCAGTTCCGATCATGGTGACGGTACCCGACCGGCGACGAAACCGATCATCGGTCCCGCTGTCCGTGAGCGCCTCATCTGCCCCAAGTGCCCTGGTCGCTCGCGTCGAGGTCGTGTTTGACGGGGTAGGGCGCGCCTGCTACGGTGATCCACAAATAACGATAATCGTTTCAGTTTTCATTACGCATTGTCTACCGGCCGGCGTACCGGTGGGGAGGACGGGGGTGCTCTGTTGTCCGTCAGCCGGCCCATGCGGCTGAACGACGTGTCCGGATCGCCGGGGAGGGTCGCTGTGCCACCGCCACGGGCGGGCACTGTCGCTACACTCGGCCCGGCGCGTGGCACCCCGTCCGCCGTCACCGTGGCGCCGTGGGCGGCCCACGGTCCACGGAACACATTTCTGCTCGCTGTTGTCGTCCTGCTGGTGGCGACCCCGATCGTGCTGGTCGCCGCTGTCAGCATCGGGGCGGCGGCGATCTCGCCCGCCGACGTGTGGTCGAGCATCCTCGGCCACCTCGTCGGCGGCGGTCACACCCCGCCGATCGACGACCAGATCATCTGGCAGGTCAGGACGCCGCGGGTGCTGCTGGCGTTCGTGGTGGGCGCGGGCCTGGCCGTGACAGGCGCCGTCCTGCAGGCGGTGGTGGGCAATCCACTGGCCGACCCATACGTGCTGGGGGTCTCCTCGGGGGCGTCGATCGCGGCGGTCGCCGTGCTCACCCTGGGCGGGGTCGCGACGACGGGGTTGCTGCCGACGATCGGAGTCTCCGGCGCCGCCTTCGCCGGAGCGGTCGCCACGCTCGTCCTGGTCATCGCGCTGGGGCGCCGGCAGGGCCGGCTGGATCCGCACCGCCTGCTGCTCGCGGGGGTGGCGATCGGCTACCTCCTGCAGGCGGGGACGAGCTTCCTGCAGCTGCGGGTCGGGTCGAACCAGCTGGCGGCGGTGCTGTTCTGGCTGCTCGGAACGGTCTCCGGGGCGGACTGGCAGAAACTGCGGCTACCCACGGTCATCGTCCTGGCCGCCACCGTCTGGCTGCTCGCGCAGGCCAGGCAGCTCAACGCCCTGGTGCTCGGGGACGAGGCCGCCGCCTCGCTGGGGGTCTCCGTCAGCCGGCTGCGCGCCCAGCTGCTGGCGGTCTGCGCCGCGCTCACCGCCGCGGTCATCTCCGTCGCGGGCGGTGTCACCTTCGTCGGGCTGGTGGCACCGCACTGCGTGCGGCTGCTCATCGGCTCCGACCACCGTCGGCTGCTGCCGGTGGCGGCGCTGCTGGGCGGGGTGTTCCTCGTCCTCGCCGATCTGGTCGGCCGGGTCGTGGCCCGGCCGATGGAGGTGCCGCTGAGCATCGTCACCGCCGTCGCGGGCGTGCCCTTCTTCCTGCTGCTGCTGCGCCGCTCGGGCCGGGTCAGCCGGCTGTCCACCGGAGCCGGGGCCGGGGGTGGCTCGTGACACGGCTGCGTCTGGACGGCGTGGGCGTGCGGATCGATCAGGCGCTGATCGTCCACGACGTCACCGTCGACTGCGCGCCCGGCACCTTCGTCGGCCTGGTCGGCCCGAACGGCAGCGGGAAGTCCACCGTGCTGAAGACCGTCTACCGGGCGGTTGCGCCGACGTCCGGGGCTGTTCTTCTCGACGAGCGGAACATGCTGCGGGAGCTCACGTCCCGGCGGTCCGCGCGGCAGGTGGCGGCGCTGGCCCAGGAGCACTCCCAGGGTTTCGACTTCACCGTCGCCGAGATCGTCGCGGCCGGGCGGACGCCGCACAAGAACCGGTGGGAGCTGACGTCCGCGGCCGACCGTCGCATCGTCGCCGACGCGCTCGACACGGTCGGTATGCCCGCGTATGCAGACCGGGCGTTCACCTCCCTGTCCGGCGGGGAGAAGCAGCGGGTGCTGCTCGCCCGGGCGCTGGTGCAGGAGCCGTCGGTGCTCGTCCTGGACGAGCCGACCAACCATCTCGACATCGCCACCCAGCTCAGCCTGCTCGCGCTGGTGCGTTCGCTGGGGATCACCGTGTTGGCCGCGCTGCACGACCTCAACCTCGCGGCGGCGTTCTGCGACCGACTTTACGTGCTGCGCGACGGTGTCGTCGTCCGCACGGGGGATCCCTGGGAGGTACTGACCCCGGATCTCGTCGCCGAGGTTTTCGGGGTGYGGGCCCATCGCGGCGTCCATCCGGTGACCGGACGCCTCCATCTTGCTTTTTCCGAGATCCCCGACAGAGACGAGAAGGCGCTGAAAGAACGCGAACTCGCCACGGAAGGAAACATATGAGAATCACCGCCGCGCGAAAATGCGCGCTCGTCGCGCTGGTGGCGTGCGCCGTCGGCCTCACGGCCTGCGGATCCGACTCCACCACCGAGGGGAACGGCACGGTGGGAGCCGCTCCGGCGCGGGCGACGGCCGGTGCCGGGTACCCGGTCGACATCCAGAACTGCGGCCGCACCCTGCACTTCGACAGGCCCCCGACGCGCATCGTCTCGGGCTGGACCACCAGCACCGAGCTGCTGATCGCCCTCGGCGCGACAGAGAAGACCGTCGGCCAGTACAACACCAGCAGCGGCACCCCGTTGCCGCAGTACGCCGAGGCGGAGAAGAAAATACCGACGCTGAGCGTGTCCGCCCCGACCCGGGAGGCGCTGCTGGCGGCGCGCCCCGACCTCATCTGGGCGGACGGTTCCTATCTTTTCGACGGCCAGCAGCTGCCGACCATCGACGATCTGAAGGCCCAGGGCATCCAGGTGCTGATCCTCAGCGGTTTCTGCACCGACGACGCCAGTAAGGCCAGGGTGCGTGACGTCGACGCGGACCTGACCGCGCTGGGCAGGATTCTCGGGGTCACCGCAAAGGCCGACGAGCTGAAAACCGACATCGACAACCGCCTGCGGCAGGTCTCCGCGCAGGTCGCCGGCAGGTCGCCCGTCCCGGTGGCGCTGATCAGTTCTTTCAACGGCACGATCTACACCTACGAAGGGGTGTACAGCGACATCGCGCGGCTCGCCGGGGCGACGAACATCTACGCCGGTATCCTGCCCGCCGGCAAGTACTACGGCCAGCTCTCCGTCGAGGACATCACCAAGAAGAATCCCGCCACCCTCGTCTATCTGCTCAGCGGCAGCGAGTCCGAGGAGAGCGCCCGTAAGTACCTGACGACGACCTTCCCGACCCTGGACGCGGTGAAGAACAACAGACTGGTCTTCCTGCCGCAGTCGTACTCGACCAACCTCAGTGGTGTCGACGGGGTCGTCCGGCTGGCCACGTCCCTGCACTCCGGACCGTCCTGACCGGTGATGACGGTATTCCTGATGGCAGTTCCAGCAGCATTTCTGATGATGTTCCAACCTGTGTTCCCGGTGAGATTCCCGAGCTCCCGGCGAAGCTCCCGACGATGACGGTGTCGCGATGAACACGGCATCGACGTTCCGGCTGTTCCTGGTCAGCCGGGCCGTTTCGTGGGTCGGGAGCGCGATGTCGCTGGTGGCGTTCCCGGTGCTGCTCTACCAGCGCACCGGGAGCGCGGCCGCCGCGGGTGTGCTGGCCGGCCTGGAAGCGGTGCCCTATCTCGTCCTCGGGCTGCCGGCGGGCGCGCTGGTGGACCGCTGGGACCGGCGCCGCACGCTGGTGCTCACCAGCGTCGCCAGCGGCCTGGTGATGGCGAGCGTTCCCGTCGCGTCCTGGGCCGGGGCGCTGACGACAGCGCACCTGTTCGTGGCCGCGGTCGGTGTGTCGTCCCTGTTCGTGTTCTTCGACGCCGCCGGTTTCGGTGTCCTGCCGGCCATCGTCGGACGCGACGGGGTGCCCGCGGCGACCGCGGCGATGGTGTCGGTGAGCACCGTGGTGAACCTGACCGGCCCGGCTGTCGGCGGTGTCGCCGTGACCACCCTGGGCGCCCCGGCCGTCCTCGCGCTGGATGCCCTCAGTTACGTCGCCGCCGCGCTCCTGCTGACCCGGGTGCGCTGGGACGCGCAACCCGGCAGCGCCGGTACTGGCAACGTCGGTACTGGCAGCGTCGCCGGTGGTGGCACCGGCGACCGCGGCGCCGCCGGCGGCCCGGGCGGCGGGCGGCGGTGGGTCGCCAGAACCCGCCGCGACATCGCCGAAGGGCTCCGCTACATCTGGGATCACCGTGTCATCCGGACGCTGACCCTGCTCGGGACCGGCGCCAGCGTCTCCGGGGGCGCGGTCAGCGGCCTACTGGTCGTCGTCGCGGTCGAGCAGTTCGGCCTGGCCGACGACGACGTCCGGATCGGGCTGCTCTACGTAGCCACGGCCGCCGGCACGCTGATCACCAGTACCTTCCTCGGCCGCATCCACCGGCGGGTGCCCATCGGACTGATCACGCTGTGCGCGCTCGGGGGCAGCTGGCTCGCGCTGCTGTGCTGGTCGCGGAACACGATGTGGCTGCTGGGGCTGGGGATTCTCGTGCTGTGGCAGGCCGCCAACTCCCTGGTCATCCTCAACGGCATCGTCGTCCGGCAGGCTGTCACACCGGACCGGCTGCAGGGCCGGGTCAACACCACGGCACGGATGATCGCCTGGGGTGGGACGCCGCTCGGCGCCATGCTCGCCGGCGCGTTGGCCGACGTCTGGGGCACCCGCGGCGCCCTGCTCGTCACCTCCTCGGGTGTCGGCGTGGCGCTGCTGATCGGTATCGGAACGAGCCTGCGCCGTACCGRCACGCTCGCGGATCTCGTCGCGGCCCGGGACGCGCTGGAGGCAGCGGCGCCCAGCGAACGTCATGACCGACCGCATGCAAATGCTCACACTGCGGTGGCACCGGAATAGAGCACCCCGCACCACTTCCGCGTCGCACCGGAGCATGTTAACGTTCTATACGTAATGAAAACCATTTCCATTATTGAAGGGAGGTAGCCATGGAGGAGATCTCTTTCGAGGTGCTGAACGAGGAGCCGGTTCTCGCTGCCCCGCAGGACCCGACCACCCACGCACTGGTCCAGAACCCGTTCGCGTGGGACGAGGAGAAGTAGTTCGCTGACCGAAGGCGGTGAGCTGCTTCCGGCCGTGGTCGTCGGAGACGTCTGCGCCTCCCCGCGCCGCCCCGACGACCACGGTTCCCGGCCGCCGTCCCTTCCCCCACGGCATCCGGGCCCACGTTTCGCGGCAGAGTTCCACGGCATTTCACGGCAGAAAGAAAGGCATGCATGTGCTCGCGCCCGGCCATCACCTGTACCGGACTGCCGACGGCAGCTGGCGCTACAGCACCCCGGGAGACGTCTTCGTTCGCGTCGGTGGTGACGACCGGCTGCTCGCGCTGGTCCAGCGGCTCGAAGCCGGTGACACGGACGTGCGCGTTCCCGCCGCCGACCAGGCTGGCGTCGAACGGATCACTGCCGCGTTGGCCGGCCGTGGCGTGCTGGCGAGCGCGGAGCGGGACGCGCCCGTCCCGTCCGGCTGGAAGGTGCACGTGGACGGCGACGGCCCGCTCGTCGACAAACTCCTCGAGCTTCTCTGCGAGGTCAGGTGCGGCGTGGGCCCGGTGGACGAGGCCGCGGTGGCGGACTCGGACGTCGTCGTCAGTTGCGCGCGGTGGCTGCCGGACGCCCGATGGCGCCAGCTGGACGCCTGGTGCGCGCGGCACCGCACACCGTGGCACGGCTGCTGTGCCGAGGGCGGCACGTTCGTCCTCGGGCCGCTGTCGATCCCCGGCCGTACCGCCTCCTACCAGGACACCCGGGGGCGCCGGCTCGCCGCGGCGGCCCTGCCCGACGAGCTGATCGCCCACTGGGCGTACCTGGACTCCGACGCGCCCAAGCCGGCCGCGCGGTTCATGCCCGCGGCCGTGTCGGTGCTGGCCGGCCTGCTCGCCGCGGACCTGCTGGCGCTGGCGGCGGGCGGCGACATCCCCAGCGAGGGCCATCAGCTCGTCGTCGACGCCACCACACTCGCGATCAGCCGCCATCGGGTGCTTCCCCTGCCCGTCCTCGCGGTCAACCCGGCGTAGCCGTGGGCAGCGGTGACACCGACACCCACGCGAGGACGGGCGGGGCTGGCGGCGGGACGGGCGGGGCCGGCACCAGGACGGGTGGGGCCGACACCAACCAGTTCGTACCCGCGGCGGACGGGGTCGCGCTGGCCACCGACGTGTACTTCCCCGGCCGGCTGCCCGCCCCCGTGGTCGTCACCCGTACCCCCTACGGCCGATCGGCGCTGCTGGCGAACGGCCTCGGATGGGCCCGCAACGGCTTCGTCCACGTCGTCCAGGACGTGCGGGGTCGCTACGGCTCGGAGGGAAGCTGGACTCCCTACCATCACGGGCGCGCGGACGGCCGGGCGCTCGTCGAATGGGTGCGCGCGCAGCCGTGGTGCGACGGGAACGTGATCCTCGCGGGCGCCTCCTACGGGTCGTTCACGGCGTGGTCCGCCGCGCTCGCCGCGCCCGGCCTCGTCCGCGCGGTGATCAGCGAGGTGCCGGCCGCCGGGCTGCGCCCGGCCAACGTCGAGCCCTCGGGCATCCTGCGGCTGGCCGAGTACGTCGGCTGGTGGGCCGAGCACGCGGACGGCCGGACCAGCCGCGACGGGCTGTCCGCTCAGATGCTGCGAGCCCGCCCGCGGCTGCTGCGCCATCTTCCGGTCGCCGGGATCGGCGGGTGTCTGTGGGCGCGGCTACCGCACTGGTGGAGCACGATCGACCCCGACGGCCCCGGCTGCGGGCAAACACCGGCCCACGCGGAAGCGCTGGACGATCAGGAGCTTGCCGCCTGCGGGTTGCCGTCCCTGCACATCGGCGGATGGTACGACCTGTTCCTGCCGCAGACCCTCCACCAGTGGGCGACCGTCGGCGCCGGCCGTGGCCCGCGGCCCGCACGTGGCCTGGTGGTCGGGCCGTGGCGGCACGAGCTGTCCACCCCGCACTCCCACTCCGCCGGCGGCCGCGACCACGGCCGCGAGTCCCAGCTGCCGCTGGGCGCCCTTCAGGTCGACTGGATCTCCCGGGTGCTGGCCGGCGAGGACGCGTCGATCACGAAGATCTTCCTGATGGAGGACGGCCGGTGGCTGGATCGCTGGCCGGCGTCGACCGGCGTTCTGCGGCTGCACGCCACCGCGGACGGCGCGCTGTCACCGACACCCCCGCGGCGGGCCGCCGAGCATCGTTTCGACCACGACCCGCTCAACCCCTTTCCCAGCATCCCGGCCTATCGCGACCGGGCCGTCCTCGACAGCCGTCGCGATGCCGTGATCTTTCGCGGCGGCCCGCTGACAGTGCCCGTTACCGTCACCGGGACGCCCACGGTTCGGCTGGCCGTGGGCACCACCGCGCCGAGTGCCGACTGGATCGTCCGCCTGGTGCAGCGTTTCGACGACGGCCGGGCCCTTGAGATCACCTCCGGTTCCGCCGTCGCCGAGCGCGACGTGCGCACCCTCGATGTCGTCCTCGGCGCCACCGCCCTGGTGCTGCGGCCCGGCAGCCGGCTTGAGCTGCACATCACCGGCAGCGACTTCCCGCGGCTGGCACGTAATCTCGGCACCGGTTTCGACCGGTACACCTCAAGTATCACCAGAACAGCCACCCAGACGGTTCACAGCGGGCCGGCCCACGGCTGTTTCGTCGACTTACCGGCAATGGAGCGGCATTGACTCTCACGGAGATCATCGCGGATGTCCCGCCGGCCGAACGCCGGCTGGTCGACGCCCGGCTCGGCGTCGTCACGCAGGTCCTCCCGTACGAACCGAGCCCCCGCATGCCGAGTTCCTGGGTCGGGTGGAGCGCGCGGGCCGGCGACAGCCGGGCGTTCGCCGCCTGGGCGGGCGAACGGTACGGTTTCGGCGCGTCCCTGGGAGATCACGACCGGGCGCGCCGAGCTGCCGTCGGCGAGGTCGTGGAACGCTACTGCGGCAACGCGGTACCCGAGAAGCTGGAGATCGCCAGCTACGCCGCCCTGRCCGCGGCGGGACGCGACACGCTGGACCCGGCGTCCTTCGCGCTCTACTCCGACCGCCAGTACGACGCCCGCGGCTTCCCCTTCCAGCGTTTCACCCGCGACCTGCCGGTGGCCTGGGTGCCCGGCCGCGACCTGCACACCGGGCGGCCGGTGCTCGTGCCCGCGTCGATGGCCTACCTGAACTACTTCCGCGGCGGGCACGCGGGGGAGCCCGTCACCCACGCGATGCTGTACGCGGGAATAGCCACCGGGGAGAACCGCGAACACGCCGAACGGTTCGCCCTGGAAGAGCTCTTCGAACGCGACGCGAACACCATCTGGTGGGCCAGCGGGACGAGCCCGCACACCGTCGCCGACGCCGCCGACCTACTGGCACAGTACAACATCCCGTTTTCTCCGGACGGCCGCGACGGATACAATATCGAACGCGGTGACGGAAATAAAAAAGGGCACGACAGTGGATGCGTAATCCGTCTTTTCCGTATACCGGGGCAGTTCGACGTCCCGGTTCTCGCCGCATTCCTCACCGACCCCGGGAATGGCCTCATCTCCTACGGCACGGCCTGCCGGGCCAAGCCGCGGGAGGCGGCGAAGAAGGCGCTCGTCGAAGCCTTCGCGATGCTGGAACTGACCGCCGAGCTGGCGGATCCCGACAGCGCGCACTGGCGGGCCGTCGCCCGTGGCGAAATACCCGCGCACGCCTACCGGCCCTACCGCGCCGACCGGCGTTACGCCGAGGACTTCCGGCCGGACTTCCGCGACCTCGTCGACCTGCCCGCCGTGGCGCAGCTCTACCTGGACCCGCGGATGCAGGGCAGGCCGCTCGACCGGCTGCGGGAACGGGCCCGACCCGTCCGGCTCGCCGACATACCCGCCGTCGAGGAGGCCCGGGCCCGCCAGCACTACCTGGACATCCTGGCCGAGCGGGACCTGCGGGCCGTCTCGGTGGACGTGACCACCTCCGACGTCCGCGCCGCCGGCCTGACGGTGGTACGCGTGGTCGTGCCGGGGCTGTACTGCAATCCGCCGGCGGCCTTCCCATATCTCGGTGGCAGCCGGCTCTACACCATGCCCACCGAACTGGGCTGGGTCAGCGAGAAACTGACCGAGGACACGGTGTACCCGTATCCGATTCCCCACGTGTAGGGCGGGCAGATGGACATCTCCACGATTCTCGACTCGCGTACGGGCATCATTCGCCGACTCGAAAGGAATACCGTCGCGCACGCCCTGCCGGCGGAATTCTTCATGGTCACCGCGGTGCTTTCCGACACCACGAGGTTCTCCCCCTGGGCCAGCGATTTCGCCGGGGCCGGATACGCCCTGCTGGACGAGGCCGCCGCGATCGGGCCGGCCGTCGGGGAGGCCGTCGAGCGGTACTGCGGCAACCTGGTGCCGGCCGGGCTGCGCCGGGCCACCTTCGCCGAGCTCACCGCGTCCGGCCGCCAGGTTCTCGACCCGCGTTCGGTGGTGCTGTTCGCCCCGGAGCAGTATCGTTCGCCGCGTTTCCCGTTCGTCGAGTTCAGCGAGAACCACGAGCTGGAATGGGCGCTCGGCACCCGGCTGCCGGACGGYGCCGCCGTCTGGGTGCCGGCGAACCTCGTCTGGGTGTCGTACGCGCATCAGGCGCCCGCCYGCGGCGTGCCGTTCCTCAACCCGGTTCTCAGCTCCGGGCTGGCCGCCGGTGTCGACGAGGCCGGCGCCCAGTGGTCGGCGCTGTGCCAGATGCTCGAACGCGACGCGGTGACCATGGCCTGGCACGGCCGCCGGCCGCTGCGGGAGGTGATCCCCCCGCCCTGGCTGGCGCGGCTGGGCACCGGGGCGCGGGGGAGCCTGACGACCCGTTTCCTGGAGTTCCCGAACGAGTTCGGGATGGTCGTGATCGGCGCGCTGGTGTTCGACGAGGCCAGCGGCTACCTCAGCATGGGCGCGGCCTGCCGGGCCACCGCGCAGCCGGCGATGCGCAAGGCGCTGGCCGAAGCCTTCCAGCTACAGATGTTCGTCGGTGACCTCGACGACCCGGACGGGCCGTACATGCGTGCCGCGAACCGTCCGGACAGCCCGCTCAAGCGGTGGCGGGCCGACCGGCGCTACCTCGACGACTGCCGGGACGACCTCGCCGACGTCGTCGAGTACTGCACCCACCTCCAACTCTTCCTCGACCCGCGGATGCACGACCAACTGGCGACCGAACTCGCCGACGCCGTCACCGGGACGGTCACCTGGGAGGCCCTCGACGCCGACGCCCCCTTCGCCGCGACGACCGATCCCGCGGTGCTCGCGGCCGCGCTGGCGCGGGCCGGCCATCCAGTGGTGTCGGTCGACGTCACCACCGACGACGTCCGCCCGACCGGCATGCGCGTCGTCCACACGCTGGCGCCGGGCCTGTACTCGAACTCCTCGGTCGGCCTCCCGTTCCGCGGCGGCACCCGCCTGCCCAAACAACTCGCGACAGCAGGCAAACCCCGCCGAGATTTCCCACTGCCGCATTAGCCCCCCACGACGAACCTTGTGATCATCTGTTCCGCTGTCCCGCGGAGCGCATTGCGGGTGGTGCTGTCTGCTGACTCGGGGAGGCTTCCGGGCACTGGTCATGCCGGGTTGTGTGTATGGCGCAGGTGGATGGCGATGGCGTGGGAGCGGTTTGCGGCCCCGAGTTTGCGCAGGATGGCGCGGACGTGGCTCTTGACGGTCGCGGGTGAGATGACGAGGCGTTCGCCGATCTGTTCGTTGGGCAGGCCGGTGCACATCAGGTCGGCGACCTCGCGTTCGCGGCTCGTGAGGATGCCCGGTGACTCCTCGGGGGCGTCCACCGGCGGGCTGGCGGTGTCGGGCTCATAGCGCCCGGGCGCGCGCGGCGCGATGGGGAGAAGGTCGATGGCGTGGTCGGGCGGCGCGGTGTCGAGATCCTGGCGCTGGGCGGCCCGCTGGACCAGACGCCGTTGCGTGTCGAGACGCTGCCGGTGGACCGCGCGTTCGTAGACACGCCCGAAGCCCTCGGCGAAGGCCCAGGCCACCTCGAGGTCGTCACGGTCGACCTCGCGCGCCTCGCCCGAACGGTCGAGGTGCAGCAGGCCGATCACGGTGTCGGCCGGGGCGATCGGGGCGACCACGAACGAGCTGGTCAGCAGCCGGCGCAGCGCCGGGTGGACGCGAGGATCGCTCGCCGGACGTTCGACGAGAACCGGGCGTCTCTCGGCCGCGACCTCGGCCTCCAGCGGAAGGCGCTCGATGGGCATCGGGCCGAGCTCCTGCCACGCCGCCGTGGTGCCCGTGCCGGCCGAGAGCGCCGTGCCGGCCGAACTGCTCCGGCCGGCGGAACCGTCCCGGCCGGCCGAGCCGGTTTCGCCGGCCGGGACGGTCGTGTCGGCCGATCGCCAGGGGGACCAGACACCGTCGCTGACCCGGCTGAGCATCGCGCGCCGCACACCGCAGCTACGCAGCGCCTCGACGCAGGCGCGGTCGAGCAGATGTGCCGGATCCGCCACCGGCCGCAGGCGCTCCAGCCCGCGTCGCAGGGCCGCCCGGCGCGCGGATCTGCGGGTCAGGATGTGGCGGCTGAGGTGGAGTTCGAGCTCGAGGGCGCGCAGCAGATCGTCGCGGATCTCCGGATCGACGGGGCCCGCCCGTCGGCGAAGTTCGGCCAGGGCCTGGTCGGCTGTTGCGCGCAACTGATGCAACGTCTGGACGGGCTGGCTCTGGACAGCACCGCGCGGGTGTGGCGGCAGCGCGAGGCCCCAMGAGTGGTGGGCACGCTGAGCGAGCCGGGCAGCCTCGGCGATGATCTGACGTTCGCTGGGATCGCGCCGCCCGCCGGCCGGGGGCGTCGACGCTGCCGGGCACGCCGGAGGCATCGGCTCCGCCGGCTCTGCCAGCTCTGTCGGCACCGCTGACGCTGCTGGCTCTGTAGGGGGCATGATCCTCCTCTGACGGGGACAGGCTCTTCCGGGGACGGGCCGTCACCGGCCCCGCATGCGCAGGTAGCGGGCGGCGGCCTCGGCCCGGCTGGTCGCGCCCAGCTTGCGCAGGACGCGCGCGACGTGTGTCTTGACGGTCTGTTCGCCGAGCACGAGCTCACGGGCGATGCCGCTGTTGGTCTCCCCGGCGACGATGAGGTCGAGCACCTCGCGCTCGCGGGTGCTCAGCAGCGCGATCCGTCCTGGCGGTGGGGTGCTGTCCCGGTGATCGTCATCCGGGTCGTCCTCGGGCGTGGGCGGCAGCTGGAGGCGCAGCTCGGCGTTGCTGACCGCGTCGAGGTCAYGCGCGAGCGCGAGCTGGGCCGCCTGGACGCGGGCGCGGCGGTGCTGGAGCTCCTCCGCGAAGACGGCGCGTTCGTACAGCAGCCCGACATGCTCGGCGAAGAGCACGATGTTGTCGAGGTCGTCCTGGGTGACCGGATGGTCCTGTCCGCGGCGGTCGGCGTGCAGGAAGCCGATGACACGACCGCTGGGCATGAGAGGCGCGCCGACGTAGCTGCGCGCACCGGCGACCGTGACGAAGGCTTCGTGGCAGCGCGGGTCGCTGGCCGCGTCGGCCACGAGGATGCCGATGCGTCGGCGCACCATCTCGGCCTCGAGCAGCATGTGCCGGAGGGGCAGCGTGGGCTCGTCCCCGAACGCGCGTCGGAACGCGTCGGTGTCCGGGTCGACTCCCGGTGGCGGCAGGATCGGGATCCACTCGGAGTGGTGGACGCGCGAGATCATCGCCCGGGCGAACCCGCACGCCCGGGTGAGTTCGGGCGGGACGCGCTCGAGCAGTTCGGCGCTGGAGGCGCACCGGCGCAGCCGGCCGAGGGCCTGGTGGATTCCGACGCGCGCGCGGTCGCCCATCCAGAGGTTCTGTTCCTCGCACGCGCGCAGCTCGTCCGCCGTGCGTACGAGGATTTCCAGCTCCTCAAGGCCGGCAGAGCCGGCGGGGGCCGCGGGGCCGGCAGAGCCRGCGGAGGGGGCCTGGGCGCGCACGGCCGCGATGCGCTGGTCCAGCTCCGTCCAGAGCTGTTTCTCGACGTAGCCACGGACCGCCCGGGCCCGCGCGCGCTGGCTGCGGATGCGCTGCGGCAGCTCGTCCACTGCCTGGCAGCGTAGCGCAGCTACGCGACACAGAGCGTGCGCATCACAGGGCGGAGCTGTCTACGCCCAGCGGGGGAGGGTGTTCACTCGCCGGGCAGTAGCCCCCGATCAACAACGGTGGCAGCGTCCTGGGGTGCTACCGGAGGAGGCACGGGCCCATGAGCGTGGCAACCACACCACCGACGACCGCACCGCCAAACAGCACACCGCCAAACAGCACATCACCAGCCAGCAGACCACTGAACACCACGATCCAGTCGATCTTATCCGAGCCCACACTGTGCCAGGCGTTCTTACGGGTGGCGGACGCCAACGCCGACCACGTGGCGCTGAGCGACTTCGGTTCGGRCCGCAGTCTGACGTTCGGCCAGTGGCGCGAACAGGCGGCGCGGGTGGCCGGTGGGCTGGCGGCGTGGGGGATCGGACACGGTGACCGGGTCGGGCTGTTACTGGGCACGCGGCTTGAGTTCCACGTGGTCGACATGGGGGCGCTGCTGCTCGGGGCGGTGCCGTACTCGATGTRCGCCACCTCGCCGGTCGAGCAGTTGGCGCCGTGCGTCGAGAACTGCGCACCGAAAGTTGTAATCACTGAAGCGGCCCTGGCCTACAAGGCCCGCGCGCTGCAACGGGCCTGCCCGGTCATCGAGCACCTCGTCGTCATCGACGGCGCACAGGACGGCGAGTACGACCTCGCGTCGCTGCAGGGCCGCAGCCCGGCGGACTTCGACGTCACGCGGACGGCGGCGCGCGTCACACCCGGGGACCTGTGCAGCCTCGTCTACACCTCGGGGACGACGGGCTCCCCCAAGGGCGTGCCGTACCTGCACCGCTGCCTGATGCGGACGATGGCCTCCATCCACGCCCACGTCCCCGTCTCGCCCGGGGCGCGGGTCATCTCCTATCTGCCGATGGCGCACATCGCCGAGCGGATGTTCGGCCACTACGCCGGTTTCGTCTTCGGCTGCCACATCACCTCCCTGGGCGACCCCACGCAGTTGGGTGCGGCGCTGCGCCAGGTGCGTCCGACCCGGTTCTTCGGCGTGCCGCGGATCTGGGAGAAGCTGCTGGCCGGGCTGCACCGGGCGCTGGCCGAGTCGATCGAGCCCGAGCGGGCCCGGACGATCCGCGCCGCGTGGGAGCGCGCGATCGAGCGGGTCGAGGCCGAACAGGCCGGAGATGAGGGCACGCCCCGGTCGGAGCAGGACGCGGCCGCGCTGGCCGCGTTACCGGCGCTGCTCGGGCTGGACGCGACCGAGTGGCTGGGGGTGGCCGGCGCGCCGGCCGGCCGGGACACGCTGGTCGCGCTGCACGCGATCGGACTGCCCGTCAACGAGCTCTACGGAATGTCAGAGACGATCATCATCTCCACCAGCCCGCCGGACCGGATCAGGATCGGTACCTGTGGTGTGCCGCTGCCCGGCGTGGAGGTCAAGATCGCCGAGGATGGCGAGATCCTCGTCGGCGGCGTCACGGTCATGCCCGGCTACTTCGACGACCCGCGGCGCACCGCCGAGGTCCTCGAGGACGGCTGGATGCACACCGGCGACATCGGCGTCATCGACGACGACGGCTACCTGACGATCACCGACCGCAAGAAGGCGCTGATCATCAACAGCGGCGGCAAGAACATGTCGCCGTCGGCGATCGAACAGGCGATCAAGGGGGGTCAGCCGCTGATCGCCCAGGTCGTCGCGATCGGTGACCGCCGCCCGTACAACGTCGCGCTGATCGTGCTCGACCGCGACGGCCTGGAGGCGTTCCGCGCCAGGGCCGGTATCCCGCCGACCGACTTCGCGGCGCTCACCCGCCACCCGCAGGTCGCCGCCGCCGTCGAGGACGTGGTAAAGCGGGGCAACCAGAAGCTCGCGCGGATCGAGCAGATCAAACGCTGGAAGGTGCTCGACCACGACTGGGCGCCCGGGGGCGACGAGCTGACCCCGACGGCGAAGCTCAGGCGCAGGCCCATCGAACAGCGCTACGCCGAGACCATCGAGGAGCTCTACGCATGAGCGTCACGTTCGCCACCGGTCACGTCGTCGAGAGCGACGACCTGCGCCACCGGGTCGCGCCGGGTGTGAAGACCCGCGACAGCCTGTTCTGGACCCTGATCCTGCCCGACGAGCGGATCGCCGCGCAGGTGTACGTCTGGACCGACGGGCGCGGTGTCGCCGGCCGGCAGGTCTGCGTCTACTTCCCCGACCGCGAGCGGAACGTCGTCCTGGGCGCCTTTAACGTCGAACTGGGCGACGCCAGCGAGCTGGACGACTGGCACTGCGCGGGCCTGTACCTGCGCCAGCCCGACCCGCTGCGCACCGCCGAGATCGTTTTTGCCGGCGACGAGGCGGACATCGACTACCGTTTCGAGGCCAGTCACCGGCCCTTCAGCTACCGCGAGAACCCGGCGGGCTGCCCGCCGTGGATGGCGACCAACCGCTTCGAGCAGGCCGGGCGCGCGTCGGGCACCCTGCGGGTCGGCGAGCGGGTCATCCCGTTCGCGGACGTGTGGGCCCACCGCGACCACTCCTGGGGACGGCGGCACTGGAGCGGTGTGCAGCACTGGAAGTGGCTCGCCGCCGGCACCCCGTCCGGTAGGGAGCTCAACGCGATGTTTCACATCGCCCGCGGYGAGCTGGGCGTCAACGGCTACGTGCTGCGTGACGGCGAACCGGTGGCGATCGTCGACAGCCGCCACCACGCCACCTACGACAGGGAGATGGGCCAGGAGAGCCTGGAAGCTGAGCTGACCGACGCCCACGGCGGGACAACGCACCTGTGGATGCGGCGCTACGCTATCCTGCACCTGCCCGTCGGCTCCGACACGCTGATGTCCGAGGCTGCCTGCCAGGTGACCATCGACGGCGAGGCCGGCGCCGGGCAGTTCGAGACGCTGTGGCCCCGCGGCTACCTGAAGCGGCTGGTCGACGCGCAGTGAGCGCATCCTCCGAGACCGCCCCGCCCGCCGAGACCATCGGGGCCGCTCTGCCCGCCGGGGCCGCCCCGTCCGTCGAGGGCGCGCCGCCCTTCGACACCGCGCGGCTCGAGGCCTACCTGCGCGACCGCGGGCTGGTCAGCGGGCCGATCACGCTGCGGCGCATCGGTGAGGGCCACTCCAACCTGACCTACCTGGTGTCCGACGGCGAGCGCCGGGTGGTGGTGCGCCGGCCACCGCCACCGCCGATCCCGCCGGGCGGCCACGACGTCGTCCGCGAGGCGCGGGTGCAGCGGGCGCTGTGGGACGAGCCGGTCCCGGTGCCGCGGATCCTCGCCGTCGAGGAGTCCACCGCGGTGATCGGCGCGCCGTTCTACGTCATGGCACATGTCGCCGGGATCGTCGCCACCACCCGCACGCCACCGGCGCTCGACACGCCGGCCGGCAGGCGCGCGGTCGGTGAGGCGCTCGTCGACACGCTCGCCGCGCTGCACCGCGTCGACCACGCAGCCGCGGGCCTCGGGGATTTCGGGCGGCCCTCCGGCGACGTCACGCGTCACCTGCGGCGCTTCGCGCGGATCGTCGACCCCGACGGGCACGGCCTGCCGGGGGAGCTCGGCGCGCTGCTGGACTGGCTGGTGGACGACCCGCCGGCGCCGGCCGCGCCGACGATCGTCCACGGCGACTTCCGGCTGGGCAACGTCATGCTCGCAGCCGACCCGCCCGCCCGGCTGGTCGCCGTGCTCGACTGGGAGCTGGCGACGATCGGCGACCCGCTGCGCGACGTCGGCTACCTGCTGGCCACCTACGCGGTGCCCGGCGAGCCACCGCACGCGCTGACCGAGATGAGCGCGGCGACCCTCGCCGACGGCTACCCCTCCCACGCCGAGCTGGCCGCCCGCTACGCGGCCGCCACCGGCACCGAGGTGTCCAACGTCGACTGGTACACGGCGATGGCGCTGTGGAAGCTCGCCGTCCTGTTCGAGTACCAACGCCGCCGGGTGGCCGACGGGATCGGCGACGCCTACTACTTCCGGCCCGGCCTCGTCGAGGGCTTCCTCGCCGCGGCCCGGCCCCTCACGACAGGAGCGAACCTGTGATCGCCTTACCCGTCGGAACCGGCATCGAGGCGTTCGCCTGCCGGGGCCGCGGCCGCGCCGAGCGCCGCGAAGCCTTCACCCGGCCGCGCCGCGGCCTTTCGAACCTCACCAACGTCTCGGACGTCACCAACGGGATGCGCGGGGTGCCGGCGACCTGGGCGGTGAAATGAGCCAGGCGGCGGACAAGGTCCTCTACGAGAAGAAGGGGCCGATCGCGTACGTCACACTGAACCGGCCCGAGAAGCACAACGCGATCGATCCCRATGCCAACGAACGCCTGCGGGAGATCTGGACGGACTTCCGTGACGACGAGGAGATCCGCCTGGCGATCCTCACCGGCGCCGGGGACAAGGCGTTCTGCGCCGGGGCGGACCTGTCGACGATGGTCGGGCACTGGACGGGCGCCGGGCCGAGCCTCGGCCGCGAGGCGCTGCCCAGGGGCTTCGCTGGCGGGATCACCCGCGGGCTGCACCGCACGAAGAAGCCCGTCATCGCCGCGCTGAACGGCTACGTCATCGGCGGCGGCCTGGAGCTCGCGCTGGCCTGCGACATCCGCGTCGCCGCCGAGCACTGCGTGTTCGGCTCGTTCGAGCTACGCCGCGGGATGCACCCCGCCGACGGCGGCATCGTGCGCCTGGTGAACATCTGCGGCGCGGGGATCGCGCTCGAGTTGGAGCTGACCGGCGAGCCGATCGACGCCCGGCGGGCGTTGCAGTGCAACCTCGTCTCCCGGGTCGTGCCCGCCGGCGAGCTGATGGCCTGCGCGGAGGACCTCGCGGCAAAGATCCTGCGCAACCCGCAGCGCGCCGTGGAGTCGGCGAAGGACACGATCCTCGAAGTCATCGGGCGGCCGCTGGAGGACCAGCTCCGCATCGAAGCGCTCTACGGCTATTCGATCATGGATAATCCGGAGATCGACGCCGAGCGCAAGCGCTTCCTCGCCGAAGGCGACCCGCGATGACCGGCCGCTCCGCCGCCGGCAGCCACCCCGCCGCGTTCGCCGGGCGCATACAGGAGCAGTCGTGACTGAAGCGGTCAACATCGGCCTGTCGGTCTTCAGCGACGACCTCGCGCGGTACCCGGCGCCCGAACGCCGCCGGCTGCTGGGGCTGGCGGCCGAGGTCGGACTGCAGCACCTGCACTGCGGCGACCACGTGAGCTTCCACGGCGGCTACGGCTGGGACGGTCTGACCAACGCCACGATGCTGCTCAACCTGCAGGACACGCTGCCCGTACACGTCGGCATCTACCAGTTGCCGCTGCGCCACCCGACCACGGTTACCCGGCAGCTGTCGACCCTGTGCGAGATGCACCCGGGCCGGCTCGTGCTCGGCGTCGGCGTCGGCGGCGACGACCGCAAGGAGATGGAGGTCTGCGGCGTCGACCCGCGCACGCGCGGCAAGCGGATGGACGAGAGCCTGCAGATCATCCGCCGTCAGATGACCGGCGAGGCCGTGACGTTCGTCGGCGAGATCTTCAACCTGGTCGACGCGGCGGTGCACCCGGCGACCGACCCGCCCGTGCCGCTGCTCGTCGGCGGTCGCGGCGACGCGGCCCTGCGCCGGACCGCCAGCCTCGGCGACGGCTGGCTGGCCATCTGGGCCTCCCCCCGGCGGGTGCGCTCCTTCATCGAGCAGGTCGACGAGGAGGCGGCGCGCATCGGCCGCACCGGCATCGCCTGGCGTCACGGCATCATCGTCTGGTGCGAGTTCGGGCCGGACCCCGACCGCGCCGCGCGCCGGCTGGCCGAGAACATGCAGAACGTCTACAAGCTGCCCCGCGAGGCCTTCGAGAAGTGGTCGCCGGCCGGGACGCCCGAGGCCGTCGCCGAGTTCTGCGCCCCGTACCTGGACACCGGGATCACCGACCTGACCTTCATCACCCAGGGTGAGGACCTGGCGGCGTCGATCCAGTCCGCCGCCGAGGTCCGGAAGCTCCTGGGCCTGCCCGCCCCGGTGTGAGCGACGCACCCGGCCCGGTACGAAAGGCGCACCCGGCCTGCCTGGAGATCAACTGCCGGTGGAGCGGTAGTGGCGCAGGCCGGCGCGCCAGGCCGTGGCGGCGAGGGCCAGCAGAACGGCGGCCACCAGCGGGGAGGCGAAACGGAACAGGGACGGCAGGCCCAGCGGGTCGGGCTTGTCGAGCACGTACAGGGCGGGCTGCCAGTTGAGGAACGCCAGTGGGACGAGGAAGGTCAGCAGCCGCATCCCGTCCCGGCCGTAGATCGACATCGGGTACTGGGTCAGGAAACTCCCGCCATAGGTGACCGCGTTCATCGCCTCCGCGGCCTGCTCGACGACGAACTGGAACGCCGCCCCGGCGATCCAGACCGCGCTGAAGATACCGACCCMACAGATGACCATGGTGGCGACGAGCAGGACGCGGYCGGCCGTCCAGGGCACATTCAGCCCCGCGAGGGACAGTCCGAGAACACCRACGCCCTGGACGATCCCGCCGAGGCGGCGGGGGGAGAAACCGTCCGTGGCGACCTGCACGAGCAGCCCGACCGGCCGGACCAGCATCACGTCGAGGCTGCCGTCCCGGATGCGTTCGCCGACCCGTTCCAGCGTCCCGAACAGCATGTTGGACACGGCAAAGGCGGTGCAGGACGTCCCGAAGAGGAAACCCACCTCGGCAAGGCCGAAACCGGCCAGGTGCGGCACGCGGGTGAACAGCACGCCGATCACCGCGATGTCCAGCCCGGTCGCCAGGAACTGCCCGACGGCCAGCAGCAGCACCGAGGCGCGGTACTGCCAGGCGACCCGCGTCCAGGCCCCCGCGAACAGCAGATAGTGCCGCACCGCTTCGTACCGGCGGCCCCGGTTGTGCCGTTTGTGGCCGGGGCGGGTCGCGCTGTTGTCAGCCACCCTGGACGACCAGCTTCCGGGTGGCGTGGGCGGTGAGCGCGCGGCCGGCCGCGAGGAGCACGACGGCCCAGCCCACCTGGAACGCGATCGCCGCGACCAGCGATGCACCTGTCCGGTTGCCGAGCAGGACGTCCGCCGGCACCTGCATCATCGCGGCGAAGGGCAGCGCCTCGGCAAGGTCCCGCAGCACCCCCGGCATGATCGTCAGGGGCATGGAGATACCGGAGAAGAACACCGTGAACAGGGTGTAGGCGCTTTCCAGCCCCCGCTGGTCGAGCAGCCAGAAGGTCGCGAGCGCGATCAGATAGCGCAGCCCGAAACTGACCAGGAAACCCAGAACCACGGACACGGCGAACAGCCCCCACACGGCGGCGGCACCCCACACCCCGGCGGCGGTCGTGCCCGCGGCGGCGGCCGGGCTCGCGGGTGTCGGCAGGCGCAGATCGAACAGGAGGGCCGCGACCAGCATGGGCGGCAACCCCCGGGTGAGCAGCTGGATGGCGGCGCGCCCGGCGTCGTCCGCCAGCCACCAGGTCTGGAAGCCCACCGGCCGGGCCATGTCCATTGCCACGGCGCCGGAACGGATGCGTTCGGGCAGGTCGATGCCGCCGCCGAACAGCGCCATCGACGTGATCAGCCCCTGCCCGAGGAAGACGAACGTCACGACGCCGCTGGTGTCGTACCCGCCAAGACCGGGCCGCTGGTGCCACACCTGGAGCAGGACGTAGGCACGGATGATCCCGAACACGGTGTTGGTGAACACGCCCGCGGCCGTGGCGGCCCGATAACCGGCATACCGCCGAGCKCTGTACCGGGCGACCGCAAGGTAGGTACCGACGCCCCCTCTCACCGCGACGCCACTGTCGATAATGCCGCTGCCGGTGATGCCACGGTCACGGATTCCTCGCGCCCGAGGATTCCTCGATGTCCGGGGAACTCGCAGCGTCCAAGGTGCTCACGATGCCTGAGGTGTTCATGGTGCCTGCGGTGCCTGCGGCGTCCATGGTGCCCGAGGTGTACAGCCGGGCGATGATCTCCTCGATCGCCGGTTCGCGGATGGACAGGTCGACCAGCGGATACCGGTCGGCCACGGCGGCGACCAGCGGCGCCGCGCTCTCGCCCGCCGGGAACGCCAGCCACTGGCGGGGCCCGTCCACCTCGACCACCCGGGTACCGGCCACGTCGATCGGCGGCCGCGGCTCGGCCAGGTCGACGACCAGGACGCGCTCCCCGCCGATCTGGGCGCGCAGGTCCGCCAGCCGCCCGTCGAAACCGAGCCGGCCGTGGTCGATGACGAGCACCCGCGGGCACATCTGCTCGATGTCGGTCATGTCGTGGGTGGTGAGCATGATGGTGGTCCCGCGCTCCCGGTTGAGCGCGGTGAGGAAGCCGCGTACGGCGGCCTTGGAGACGACGTCGAGACCGATCGTCGGCTCGTCCAGATACACGATCTCCGGATCGTGCAGCAGCGCGGCCGTGAGATCACCGCGCATACGCTGACCGAGCGAGAGTTGCCGGACGGGTGTGTCAAGAAAAGAGGCGAGCTGTAACAGCTCGACAAAGTGGTCAAGGTTTTCCTGATACCGCCCCGCCGGGATTCGGTAGATACGCCGGAGCAGATCGAAGCTGTCCCGTAACGGCAGATCCCACCACAGCGTCGTACGCTGCCCGAAAACCACTCCCAGTCGACGCGCCAGTTCCGTGCGCTGTCGGGACGGGTCAAGACCGCAGACCCGAATGCGCCCGGCGCTGGGCACCAGAATTCCGATCAGCATCTTGATCGTCGTGGATTTCCCGGCCCCGTTCGGCCCCAGATACCCGACCATCTCCCCGGCGTCGACCTGAAAGGTCAGGTCACTCACGGCGGCAACGTCCACCCGCTCCCGCCGCGCCCGCCCGGCCCTGCGCCGCACCACAAAGGTCTTCCCAACCCCGTCCACCTCAATAACAGGCCCGGACCCCACACCCCTGCCCGCAGCCCCCACACCCGTGCCCACCGCCCGCCCGTCTACACCGAGATCACCCAGGCCATCCCCGCCGCCCCACCCACCCGGCGCGGCTGCCGACGAGGGAAAGACGGTAGTCACAACTGATCATAATACCGCCTCGCCCAGCCGCCCCCGGCAACGGCCACCATCACGGGCGGCACCGCCTACCGTGTTTGGCCCGAGCCCCACAACCAGATTCTCTCCTGTTCGCGGGAAATACGGATCGGCGCCACCCTTATATGGCTCGAGCGATTGCAGTCCGATTCGTTTTTTCCCACACGAAGACAGCATCTTGGGGCTTCAAGACGAAAGAAACACCCGTTTCAATCCGACTCGGCTTCTGCCCGCGCGGGGACGRCAAGTACCGGAAGAGGACATTGGGGATGGCGGTTGTTGCAATCCGACTCGGATTTTGCCTGCGCGGGGACCCTACCACAGTTTTCACCCCCGCTGACCTGCGACGATGCAAGATCGTTTCAGAACCTCCGGGAGGGGCCGTGGATAACCGGGCCAAAATCCATGATCGATAACGTTTGTGCAGGTCAGCGAGATGTCGATGTTTTCCAGAACCTTCCCCGATCCGCGGCGTGTTGGAGGTTCTGGGCGACGATCAAGGTTGTGTGGTTTGACGGGCAGCCGCATCGTGTGCTGCTCGGCTGGCCGTGCGCGGTGCCGGCGGGCCCGTGGAGCCTCCCTTGGGACTGCGCTCCAGGCCCCGCCCCTCCCGACCGACCAGAGGGCGCGCCTGTGACCTGGCCATCGACACCACCTCCTGCCCGGGTACCGACGACTGTTCCCGCTCGACGCTCTACGAGCTGTGGGTGGACGGCAGATGCGTGACGCAGGCGGAGAAGCCCGGTGGCGCCTTTCGACGGTTGGTCCATGGCGTCTTTATCCGCTGGCGGAATGGATCACCGCCAACTGGTGGCCGCTGGCTGACACAGGGCACATTCGTCCCTCGGCTACCAGGCCCATATCCTGGACATGGTTCAACCTGCGTTGCTGCCAACTCCGTGTGGTCGTTGCCAGGCGGTCTGGACCGGCTGCCGTTAGCATGGCTACGTGGCCTTCGAGCGGATCACCGTTGACCCGGCGCGGATGGGCGGTCTGCCCTGCATCAGGGGCATGCGGGTCACGGTCAGCGCTGTGGTCGGGCAGCTCGCGGCGGGCCGTACCATCGACGAGATCCTGGCGGACTACCCCTATCTCGAGCGCGCCGACGTCCTGGCCGCGTTGGAGTATGCCGCCGCGGCGGTGAGTGAACGTGAGCTGCCGCTTGCCAAACCCGCATGAGGGTTCTGGTCGACGCCAACCTGTCTCCCCGGGTGGCCGCGGCCCTGYGGAAGGCCGGATACGAAGCCAGCCACGTCGTCGACGTTGAACTTGGCACAGCGACCGACGTCGACATCGTCACGTGGGCGACCGAGCACGACCACATCATCATCTCCAGCGACAGCGACTTCAGCGCGATCCTTGCGCGGCAGCGCCGGGCAGCGCCATCCTTCGTGCTGTTGCGGCATCTGAACGGTCTGACGCCTGACCAGCAGGCTGACCTGCTGCTCGCCAATCTCCCGCAGGTGGAAGACGATCTTACGGCAGGCGCGGTCGTCACGCTGCTGCGGGACCGGATACGGGTGYGCTTCCTACCCTTCCGTACCAGTTGACTTCGCTACCCACCAGATCTACGGAACGCATGCTCGACCACGATATGTGACGCCCGTCCCAGTGTCGACCTCAGAATGCTCCGGGCTCGGCGCCGCGACACATGACCTTGTCCGCGTCCGGCATGACGCGAATCCTGTCCGCAGCCATCCGCACAGGCCATGATCGGCGCGAGTTTGTCGTTGTGTACGCTTTTTGGCCGCATCGGCGTACGCAATGGCAAAGTCGCGCCGATCTTCTCTGATGGCCAGCATCCATCGACGCGTGCCGCTGTTCGCGGAGATATGTATACAACAACAAAGTAGTTTGGATCATGGCCTGTGCGGGTGATGATGGACGGGATTCGCGGTACTTGACCGGTGCCCTGGGGGCGGAACCCGTTGAGAGCACCACGCGAGACACCTGAACGCGGCACTGACGCGAGGCCCGTAGGTGGAAAACGTCATCACAACAACGTTTTCCACCTACCGCTTCCGCGCCTGTAGGTGGAAAGGGTCGTCAGGACAGCGCTTTCTACCTACGAGTGGCAGGTGCCGGCCGTGGTCGGGGTGGTTTCCGGCGTCATGACGCCCCTCGGATGGATGTCCGGGGTCGGCGTTGAGGGTGTGGGCGTGGTCGAGTGCGCCGGTGAGGGTGAGCCGCGGGGCTTGCCTCACTGGTCGTCAACGATTTTTGTGTGGACGAGGAAGCGCCTGGGAAGAGCAGGAGGCTTTCCATCTGGAGCGGCCACAGTGGTCGTGGGGCTGGATGGCGTTCGAACGGATCACCGTTGACCCGGCGCGGATGGGTGCCCTGCCCTGGACCAGGGGTATGTGGGTCACGGTCAGTGCTGTGGTCGGGCAGCTCACGGCGGGCCGTACCGTCGACGAGGTCCTGGCGGACCACCCCTGTCCTGAGCGCGTTGACGTCCTGGCCGCGTTGGGGTGTGCAGCCGCGGCGGTGTGAGTGGGCCTGAGCCGGTGACGCATCGTCCGGAGATCGGCCCGGCCAGGTGTCGCGATGCCATCGAGCAGGGGGCTGTCAGCGTGGGACGGGCTGGGCGGTCTGGGTGGGCTGGGGGGTTTGGAGCGCTTCGGGTGCCTGGCGGGCTCGGGCGCGCTGGGAGACGGTGTGGACGGTGGCGGCGGCGATCATCGTTGCGATGCCGCCGAACCACAGCCCGGCGCGGGCGTTGAGCCGGTCCGAGAGGAAGCCGACCCACAGGGAGCCGAGCGGCGTCGATCCGATCATGATGGTCGTGTAGACGGACATCACCCGTCCCCGGAAGGCCGGATCGCTGCCCAGCTGGATGCGATGGTTCGCGGCCTGGGCAAAGAAGATCGCCCCGAACCCGGTGGCGAACAGGCCCACCGCGGCGGTCGCGAACGTCGGGGCCCAGCCGGTCAGCGTCATCACCAGACCGAGGCCGAACGCTCCGCCGGTCACCAGCCCGGCCGCCGGCCGGCCGCGCCGCCCGGTCGTCACCAGCGCCGAGAGCAGCGAACCGGCGGCGAACGCGGTGGTGAGCAGCCCGAACGCCGCCGCGTCGGTGTGGAACACCGTCCTGGCCAGCAGCGGCAGCGTGAGCTGGAAGTTCATCGCGCACAGGCCGACGGCGGCGACCAGCGCCAGCGGCAGCGGCAGCGGCAGATCCTGACGGGACGCGAGGTAGCGCAGCCCGTCCACGATCCGCGTGCCCGTGGCCGGCCGGGTGACCCGGTGCAGCTCCGCGGGCCGCATCATGCGCAGGCCCACCACGGTGCCCAGGTAGCTCACCGCGTTGACCACCATCACCGGGCCGGTGCCGAACGCGGCGATCAGCAGGCCGGCGAGCGCCGGCCCGGCCACCCGGGCGACGTTGAAGTACGCGGCGCTCAGCGCCGAGGCGTTCGGCAGCAGCTCGGGGCCGACCATCTCACTGACGAACGCCAGCCGGGTTGGCATCTCGACGGCGTTCACCACGCCCAGCGCCAGCGCGAACAGCTGGATGTGCCACAGCGCGACACCATCGGTGAGCACCAGCACGGCGAGCCCGAGTGCCAGCATCCCGGAGACGAGGTTGGCGACGGTGAGCAGCAGCCGTTTGTCGTACCGGTCGGCGAGCCGGCCGCCGAGCAGCGTCAGCAGCAGTGACGGGGTGAACTGCAGCGCGGTCACGATACCGAGTGCGCTCGCGGAGTCGTCGGTCAGCTCGAGCACCAGCCAGTCCTGGGCGACGACCATCATCCACGTCCCCGCGACCGACAGGAGCTGGCCGGACGCGAAGAGCCGGAAGTTGCGCACGGACAGGGAACGGAACGGGTTCACGGTCCTCCTCATCCGCCGGTGGTCGACGCATCCCCGCCTCTGCCCGGGGACGCGCGGCCCGACCGGTGGCCCTTGGCCTGACGCAACAAGCATCTCTCGCCGAGGGCTGATCCGGTCGGGACATTGCGCCCGGCGCGGTGCGGAAACAGCCGCACCACCAGGGGCAGTGCCATCTGGGCTCCGAACGGGGCAGTGCCAGTTGGGCCCCGAACGGGGCAGTGCCAGTTGGGCCCCGAACGGGGCAGTGCCAGTTGGGCCCCGAACGGGGCAGTGCCAGCTGGGCCGGCCACGGAAGCATGCGGCACAACTGGTCCGGTTCGTCCCAAGAAGCCCGTGCTTCTTCGACCTGACCGTGGTGGGTGCGCCGCTCGGTGGGCACGGATCGTGGCTGGAGCTTTCGGATGGAGTGGCAGTCGCTTATCGTGCCGGTGAGGAGGAGTGCCGTTCGGGTCACAGGATGYTACTTCCAGTGACGAGCGCTGGGGCTGGGCTGTCGCCGTGTTTCTGACGTTTTTCGATAAGTGTCATTTTTCCGTGAATGTCAGTGKACCGTTTCGGACCCAGGTACGAACGGTTCGTGGCGAAACCGATGTCGTCACGCCACCGGCGATCGTGCCGCTCCGGCGCCGCCCGGCACAGAGCCCAGCTTGGTCAAGGAGGAAGAGCATGACAGAACGGACAGTATTCTCACAGGGAGTGACCGCGCCCCGGGCGGGCACCTACCGTGTCGATCCGGCCCGGTCCACCGTGCGTTTCACCACGCGTGGGCTGTTCGGCCTGATCAAGGTGGTCGGGACCCTGGCCGTCCGGGAGGGTTCGATCGTCGTCGCCGACCCGCTGGACAAGTCCACCGTGCGTGCCGTGGTCGACGCGACCAGCCTGGACACCGCCAGCAGCACCCGGGACAAGCATCTGCGGGAGCCGGGCTTCCTGGACGTTGAGACCTACCCGGACATCACCTTCGTCTCCGAACGGCTAGTGGAATCCTCGGGCAGCTGGACCCTTTCCGGCACCCTGACGGTGCAGCGGGTCTCCCGCCCGGTGGAACTGACCATCACGGCGGCCGAGCCGACCAACGGCGAGGTGCGCTTCCAGGCCATCGCGCGAACCGACCGGCATGCGTTCGGCATCAGCAAGGGCAAGGGCGCGGTCGCCCGATACCAGGCGATCGACCTCGACATCGTGGCCGTACTGCAGTAACCGGGCTGTGGTACCTGGGCTGCGGTAACCGGAGACTGCGGTAACCGGCCAGACCGCTGTCGCGAGCCCGGCCGGGCACCACCCGCGCCGGCGACGCCCGCACCGGCGGCACCGCCGGACACCCGCCGACCGGGGGACCCGTAGGGTGTGCGGTGTGGCGCTGATCCTTCTTCCTGCCGTGGACGTCGCCGACGGCCGTGCCGTCCGGCTCGTCCAGGGCAGGGCCGGTTCCGAGACCTCCTACGGCGATCCCCGCGAGGCCGCGCTGGCCTGGCAGCGCGACGGCGCCGAGTGGATTCATCTTGTCGACCTCGACGCGGCCTTCGGCCGGGGCTCGAACCGTGACCTGATCGCCGAGGTGGTGCGGTCGGTCGACGTGGCCGTGGAGCTCTCCGGCGGGATCCGCGACGACGACTCCCTGGACGCGGCGCTGGCGACCGGCGCGGCCCGGGTGAACATCGGCACGGCCGCGCTGGAGAACCCCGACTGGGTGCGCGCGGCGATCGACCGGGTCGGCGACCGGATCGCCGTCGGCCTCGACGTCCGCGGCACCACCCTGTCCGCCCGCGGCTGGACCCGCGACGGCGGCGAGCTGTTCGACGTCCTCGCCCGGCTGGACGCCGACGGCTGCGCCCGCTACGTGGTCACCGACGTCCACCGGGACGGCACCCTCACCGGGCCCAACCTCGACCTGCTGCGTACCGTCACCGCCGCCACGTCCCGGCCGGTGGTCGCCAGCGGCGGGGTGTCGTCGCTGGACGACCTGGTGGCCATCGCGGGTGTGCCGGGCGTCGAGGGCGCCATCGTCGGCAAGGCGCTCTACGCGGGGGCGTTCACCCTGCCGGAGGCGCTGGCGGCCGCCGGCGGGCCCGCGCGCGTCCAGTGACTGTCGCCGTCCGGGTGATCCCGTGTCTGGACGTCGACGCCGGCCGGGTGGTCAAGGGCGTGAACTTCACCGACCTGCGGGACGCCGGCGACCCGGTGGAGATGGCGAAGCTCTACGACGCCGAGGGCGCCGACGAGCTGACCTTCCTCGACATCACCGCGTCCAGCGGGAACCGTGAGACCACCTATGACGTGGTCCGGCGCACCGCCGAACAGGTCTTCATCCCGCTGACGGTCGGTGGCGGCGTACGCGCGGTCGATGATGTCGACCGGTTGCTGCGCGCCGGCGCCGACAAGGTCGGCATCAACACCGCCGCGGTCGCCCGTCCGGAGCTGGTCCGCGAGTGCGCGCTGCGGTTCGGCAGCCAGTGCATCGTGCTGTCGGTGGACGCCCGCCGGACCCGGGCTGTGGATTCCCCGGGGGGCTCACCGGGCCGCGGCACGCCCCGGTTCGAGGTGACGACCCACGGCGGCCGTACCGGCACGGGCATCGACGCGGTCGCCTGGGCGGCGCGGGCGGTGGAGCTCGGAGCCGGGGAGATCCTGCTCAACTCGATGGACGCCGACGGGACCAGGGACGGCTACGACCTGGAGATGATCGCCGCGGTGCGCGCGGTCGTGGACGTGCCCGTCATCGCCAGCGGCGGGGCGGGACAGCTGGCGGACTTCGCCCCGGCGGTCGCCGCCGGCGCCGACGCGGTGCTCGCCGCGAGCGTTTTTCATTTCGGAGACCTGCGTATCGGCGCGGTCAAGGACGCGCTGCGCGCCGCCGCGGTGCCGGTCCGCTGAACGCGCCGGTCCGGCCGGGTGCGGCGGCCGCTGAACGCACCGGGTCCGTCAGCGGGCAGATCGTGCCGTTGGGGGCGGCGGTTCCGGGCGCGGCGTTTCGCTGAGCGGGCCAGCCCGCTGGGCGCACCGGTTTGCTGGATGTTTGCTGGGCACCCGTCAGCTCACGGCCGTCTGCCGGACACCTCGCGGGTGGACGATGCCGATGTGGGTCAGCCACCACGCGGTAGCCGTTGCGCACAGTAGCTGGCGTATGCGAGCTGACGTACGCCAGATGTCGTGTACGAGTCGTYGTGTGCGCTGTGCGCGCATGGACCGGACGTCACCCGCCGGGCGATGATTGCGTCGGGCGATGATTGCGTCGGGYGACGATTCCGGCGGGTGACGACTTCGGGAGAGTGTGGCGTCGGTCAGAAGACGTTGCGGTGTGCGGCGTTGTCGAGGTGAATGCGTCCCGGCGGTGTCGACCGGGGCCGGCGGCCGTGGTGAGCGCAGCGTCAGCGGTGAGCAGGCCAGCAGTGAGCGGCGCGGCCGTGGTGAGCAGCGGAGGGGAGAACCGTGCCCGAACACGCCCCGAACCACGCGCAGGCAGCCCCGAGCCACGCGAAGGCGCTGACAGCCGCGGAACCGGACATGGTGGCGGCCGCGAGAGCACCGGCGTCCAGGACTTCCGCGCCCACGGCTCCCTCGTCCGCGCCCTCGTCTGCGTCTGCGTCCGCGCATGTGGGCGTTGCCCCCGAAGCGGACGCCCCGGCAACGAACACGGCGGAAGCGGACGTGGACGTGGTGGGGGCGTCGCCTTCCGCGGGCTCGCCCGCCGTCATCCGCCGGGGGCTGGCCATCCTCGGTTCGGGGATCCGGGACGAGCCGGGTACGTTCGTCGTCGCGGTCGTCGGCAGCGGCCTGTTCGGCTTCATGATGGTGACGAGCGCGGTGGTGCTCGGCGAGGTCGTCGACAGGGTCGTGCTGCCGTCCTTCGCGACCGGCCGGGCCGGTGTCGGCGGCCTCGTGCTGGCCGCGGCGGTCCTGTTCACGGTCGGGGTGGGGCGGGCCGTCGGGATGTTCGTACGCCGGCTCGGCGGCGGTGTGATGACCTACCGGTTGCAGGCCGCCTATCGTCGCCGCGTCATCCGGCAGTACCTGCGGCTGCCGCTGTCCTGGCACCAGCGCCATCCGACCGGTCTGTTGCTGTCGAACGCGAACGCCGACGTCGAGGCGAGCTGGGCGCCGGTCATCCCGCTGCCGTTCGCGGTGGGGGTGCTGGGTACGCTGGTCTTCGCCCTGGTGGTGCTGATCGTCACCGACCCGTTGCTCGCCGGTGTGGGATGTGTCGTCTTCCCGGCCTTCGGCGTTGTCAACATCATCTATGGCCGGAAGATCTCCCCGCTGCTCGCCCGCGTCCAGCAGCTGCGGGCGGAGGTCAGCGGGCTCGCGCACGAGTCCTTCGACGGCGCGCTGGTGGTCAAGACGATGGGCCGGGAGGCCGACGAGACGGCCCGGTTCGCCCGCAAGGCGGACGAGCTGCGCGCGGCGATGGTGCGCGCCGGGCAGGTCCGGGGGTTGTTCGACCCGGTGATGGACGCGTTGCCCAACATCGGCGTGCTGGTCGTCCTGCTGGTCGGGACGGCCCGGATCTCCGCGGGCAGCCTGGAGGTCGGGGAGTTGGTGCGGGTCGCCTACCTGTTCACGCTGCTGGCCTTCCCGCTGCGGGCGATCGGCTGGGTGTTCGGCGAGCTGCCCAGGTCGGTCGTCGGTCACCGCCGGGTGAGCACGGTGCTGCGGGCGCGCGACGACCAGTGTTTCGGCTCGACGGCCGTGCCGGGGCRCGCGCCGGTGGCGCTGGCGGTGGACGCCGTCTCCTACGCCTATCCGCGGCCGTTCGCGCGGCGTCCGGCGCTGGAGCGTCCGGCGCTGGAGAAGGTGAGCTTCGAGGTGCCGGCGGGCCGGGTGGTGGCGCTGGTGGGGCGGACCGGCGCGGGCAAGTCGACGCTGGCCGGCCTGCTGGTCAGGCTGTACGACCCCGACACCGGAACGGTCCGGGTGGACGGGGTCGACCTGGCGGAGCTCGCGCGCGACGAGGTCGCCGCGGTGGCGGCCCTCGTCCCTCAGCAGGCGTTCCTGTTCGACGACACCGTCCGCGCCAACGTCGCCCTCGGCCTCGCGGTGGACGACGACGCGGTCCGGGATGCGCTCGCCCGGGCCCAGGCGGACCGTTTCGTCGCCGCGCTGCCCGCCGGGCTGGACACGCAGGTCGGCGAGCGGGGCACGACGCTCTCGGGTGGTCAGCGGCAGCGGATCGCGCTGGCCCGCGCGCTGGTCCGCCGGCCCCGCCTGCTGGTGCTCGACGACGCGACGTCCAGCGTCGACCCGCGGGTCGAGTCGGCGATCGTCGCGGGTCTGCGGGCGCGGGCGGGCGCGTCCACGGTGGTTGTCGTCGCGCACCGGCGGGCGACGATCGAGCTCGCCGACGACGTCGTCTACCTGGAACGGGGACGGATCGCCGGGCGCGGCAGTCATCGTGAACTGATGGTCACCACGCCTGGTTACGCGGCGTTGCTGTCCGCGTATGACCTGGCAGATGTGGACGGCGGCCGGTCCGAGGACGCGGGGCTGCCGGGATGAGCGCGCACCGGTCAGCGACACAGGAGGGCACGGTCGGTGACGTCGGGCTGGCGTGGTGAGCGCCGCCGTCGTGCCCACACCTCGTGATCCAGGCGGTGATCCGGGCTGGGAGCCGGGCGGTGATCCGGCGCAGGCCCCGGCGCAGGCGCGGACAGCGGCCCCGCCCCCGCGGTCCCGGGAGTCGCTGTGGGCCACGGTGGGCCGGATCCGCCGGCTCGCGCCGGAGCTCACCGCCGGCCTGCCCGTGACACTGGCCCTTGCCGCGGTCGCGACCGTGGGACGGGTGGTGATCCCGATCGCCGTCCAGCAGACCGTCGACCGTGGCCTGCTGGCCGGCCGGCCGGACCCTGCCGTGGTGCGCCACGCGGTGGTGGCCGCGGCCGTGGCGATCGTGGTGACGGCGCTGGCGGCCTACCGGATGAACGTCCGGCTGTACCGGGCGTCGGAGGCGGCCCTGGCGACCATGCGGGTGCGGGCGTTCCGGCACATCCACGAGATGTCCGTGCTGGCCCAGGCGCGGCAGCGGCGCGGGACGCTGACCTCCCGGGTGACCAGCGACGTCGACCAGATGTCGCAGTTCCTGCAGTTCGGCGGCATGGTGCTGCTGCTCTCCGCCGGGCAGATGATGGTCGCGACCGCGCTGATGGCGGTGTACTCCTGGCTGCTGACCATCGTCGTCTACGCCTGTTTCGTCCCGATGGCCGTGGTGGTGTGGCGCTTCCAGTCGCGGGTCGCCAGGCGGTACCTGACCGTGCGGGAACGGGTCGGGGACATGCTGGGCGCGATCTCGGAGTCGGTGGTCGGCGCGGCGGTGGTGCGCGCCTACGGCGTCCAGGCGCGCACGGCGGCCCGGGTGGACACCGCCGTCGACCGGTACCGCTCGGCGCAGACGGCCGCGCAGCGCCTGGTCGCCATGGTCTTCTCCGCCGGGGAGCTGGTGGCGGCGGGCGCCACCGGCGCGGTGGTGGTCGGCGGGGTGCTGCTCGGGGTGGGCGGCCATCTCAGCGCCGGGCGGCTGGTGGCCTTCCTCTTCCTGGTGACGCTGTTCGTGGTGCCGTTGCAGACGCTGACCGAGATGCTCAACGAGGGCGCGGGCGCCCTCGCCGGCCTGCGCCGCGTCCTGGACGTGCTGGACACCCCCCGCGACGTGCCCGACCCCGGCCCGGACGGGCGTCAGCTGCCCGCCGGCCCGCTGTCGGTGTGCTTCGAGCGGGTCTCGTTCGCCTATCCGGGCGGCCCGCCCGTGCTGTGCGGCGTCGACCTGTGGATCGCGGCCGGCAGCCGGGTCGCGGTGGTCGGCGAGACCGGGTCGGGCAAGACCACGCTCGCCAGGTTGCTCGTCCGCCTGACGGATCCGACCGCCGGCCAGGTGCTCGTCGCCGGGGTACCGCTGGCGCGGGTGCGGTTCGCCGCGCTGCGCCGGCGGGTCGTGATGCTCCCGCAGGAGGGGTTCCTCTTCGACGCGAGCATCGCCGACAACGTCCGCTACGGACGCCCGGATGCCACTGACAGTGATGTCAAGGACGCGTTCGATGCGCTGGGGCTCGCCGACTGGATCAGCGGGTTCACCGACGGTGTGCGGACCCGCGTCGGTGAGCGCGGCGGCCTGCTGGCCGCGGGCGAGCGCCAGCTGGTGGCGCTCGCCCGCGCCCAGGTCGCCGCTCCGGACCTGCTCGTCCTCGACGAGGCGACGTCGGCGGTGGATCCGGCGACCGAGGTGCGGCTGGCCGGCGCGCTGCGCGAGATCACCCGTGGGCGGACGTCGGTCACGATCGCCCACCGGCTGTCCACGGCCGAGTCCGCGGACCTCGTCGTCGTCGTCGACGCCGGCCGGATCGTCCAACAGGGCACCCACGCGGAGCTGGTCGTACTCCCCGGCGTGTACCAGCGGCTGCACGCCTCGTGGGCCGCCGGTACCGGCGGCCCGTGACGGCCAGGGCCGGCGGCCCGCCAGGCCACGCCCGGGGCGGTGCGGTGGGGCGCGGCCACCAGCGGGTCCGGCTGGTGTCGTCCCGTTGCGTCTCCGGCGTCTCCTGGCTGCCTTGGCGCTGGCCTGGCTGGCCTGGCTGGCCTGGCTGGTTACCGGGCAGATGGCTGCCGGACAGATCGGCATGCTTCGCTCATCGGGTATGCCGGGCCGTCGGGCGCGGCACAATGAGCTCGTGCCCGCCCCATCCCCCCAGCTGGACCCCGCGATCGCAGACCGGCTCAAACGTGACGCCGCCGGCCTGTTCCCGGCGGTCGCCCAGCAGTACGACACCGGCGAGGTGCTGATGGTTGGCTGGATGGACGACGAGGCCCTGCGCCGGACGCTGACCACCGGACGGGCCACCTACTGGAGCCGCAGCCGCCGGGAGTACTGGGTCAAGGGGGACACCAGCGGCAACCTGCAACTGGTCCGCTCGGTGTCGCTGGACTGCGACGGGGACACCGTCCTGGTCCAGGTCGACCAGATGGGACCGGCCTGCCACACCGGCAGCCGGAGCTGTTTCGACGGCCGGACGCTGCCGGCCACCGTCATCGATCCGCCCATCGATCCGGCGCAGGCGCGCGACGCCCGGCGCGCGGGCGTCGCCGAAGAACCCGCGAGGGGAGCACAGCCGTGACCACAGGGGAGATCAGCCCCGGCCGCTCGCGGTTCCACGAGCTGGCCGCCGAGTACCCGGTGGTCGCGGTGACCCGCAGCCTGCTCGCCGACGGCGAGACCCCGGTCGGGATCTACCGCAAGCTCGCCGGCGGCCCCGGCACGTTTCTGCTGGAGTCGGCCGAGAACGGCGAGGCATGGTCGCGGTATTCGTTCGTGGGCGTCCGGGCCGCGGCCACCCTCACCGAACGTGACGGATCGGCGGTCTGGCTGGCCGGTGACCCCCCGCCGGGGCTGCCCACCGGCGGCGACCCGCTGGAGATCCTGCGGGCGGCGCAGGCGACGTTGCGCGCACCCCGGCTGCCCGACGGCCCGCCGCTGACCGGCGGACTGGTGGGCTACCTGTCGTACGACATCATCCGACGGGTGGAACGGCTGCCCTCGACCGCCGTGGACGATCTGGGCATGGCCGAGCTGCGCATGATGCTCACGGCCGACCTGGCCGTCTTCGACCACCGGGACTGCTCCTGCCTGCTGATCGCCAACGTGTTCACCCGCGGCGGCGGCGATCTGGACGCGGCCTACGACGACGCCCTGCACCGGCTCGAGGTCATGACGGCCGGCCTGTGCAAGTCGACCGAGCCGACCGTGGCCAGCACCGGGGTGCCGGCGAAGCTGTCGATCGCGGACTTCGTCTCGGCAACCCCACCGGAGCGTTTCGAGGCGTCCGTCGAGACCGCCATCGAGGAGATCCGGGCCGGCGAGTGCTTCCAGATCGTGGTCTCCCAGCGCTTCGAGCGGCGGACGACGGCCGCCGCCCTGGACATCTACCGGGTGCTGCGGGCGTCCAACCCGAGCCCGTACATGTACCTGCTGCGCTTTGACGACCATGACGTGATCGGCTCCTCGCCGGAGGCGCACGTGACGGTGACCGGGCGCCGCGCCCTGCTGCACCCGATCGCCGGCAGCCGGCCCCGCGGTGCCACCCCGGAGGCGGACGCCGAGCTCGCCACGCAACTGCTCGCCGACCCCAAGGAACGGTCCGAACACGTGATGCTCGTCGACCTGGTCCGCAACGACCTGGGCCGGGTCTGCGAGCCGGGGTCGGTGCGGGTGGTCGAGTTCGCCGCCGTCGAACGGTTCTCGCAGATCATGCACATCGTCTCGACGGTGACTGGCGAGGTCGCCGCGGACCGCTCGGCCGTGGATGTCCTCACGGCGACCTTCCCCGCCGGGACCCTCACCGGCGCGCCGAAGGTGCGCGCGATGGAGATCATCGAGAGCCTCGAGCCCACCCGCCGGGGCCTGTACGGGGGCGTGGTCGGCTACCTGGACTTCGGCGGTGACCTGGACACCGCGATCGCCATCCGCACCGCCGTGTTGCGCGACGGCGTCGCCTACGTGCAGGCCGGCGCGGGTATCGTCGCCGACTCCGTCCCCGCGGCCGAGAACGACGAGAGCCGCACCAAGGCGGCGGCGGTGCTGCGGGCGATCGAGATCGCCGAGTCGCTGCGTCCGCCGACATGACCGGGGGAGCACCACCGCGGACGCCGTCCGCGACCGCCGGTGAGCACCGCGACGACGGCACCCGCGCGGCCCACGACACCACGGCTCCCGGTGCTCCCGGTGCTCCCGGTGCTCCCGCGGACCGTGACGCGTCCGCGGCCGGGGGTGGACAGGCCGTTGCCGGCCGGCGACGGGAGATGGCCGCGGCGGTGGCAGCCTGCCTGCTCGGCGCCGCGGTGGTGCTGCTCACCGTCGGGGCGACCTGGGTGCGGGTGCGGGTCGCCGCCACGGTGGCGGACGAGCCGGTGGCGGCCGCGGCGCCGCTTGCCGCCAGCCTGAGCGGCTCCGAACTTGCCCCGGCCCTCGCCGGGCTGGGCCTGGTGGGGCTCGCCGGGGTGGTGGCGATCGCCGCGACCAGGCGTGCCGGCCGGGTGGTCGTCGGCGTGCTCGTCCTGCTCGCCGGAGTGGCGGCCGCCGTCGTCGCCGGCCGGATCGCGGCCGATCCCCTCTCGGCGGCACGGGCCACCGCGCGGGTGCGTGACCTTGCCCCCGGCGCCACCGCCGACCTGCGGGACCTGCGGCGCACCGCCGCGCCATGGCTGGCCGCCACCGGCGGCGTGCTCCTCGCCGGCGGCGGGCTGCTCGTCGCGCTGCGCGGGCGCACCTGGTCGGCGCTGTCCGCCCGCTACCGAAGCCCGGCGGCCCGGCCGGTCGATGCCTGGGAGGCCATCGACCGCGGCGACGACCCGACCTGATCCCGGCCCCGGCCTGATCCCGGGTCTGGCCCGATCCGGGCCCGATCCGGCCGCGTGGTGGGCTGGGCTCGGGCTCCGCCCGGTGGGCCGGTGCGGTGCCGGGGCGGACCGGCCGGGTGCGCCGTAGAGGGCGCCGCGGCGGATCGCTGGTGGGCCGGCAACCGGTCGGCGGTGGGCGGACTGCCGAGTGTCGGCTACTTTACGGTCGGCAGCAGTCTCTCCAGGTAGCCAACAAACAGACAATCACGGTACGTGGGCATGGCGTCCGCGTATCCGATGTGCAAAGGTTTTTCGGCTCCCTCGTTTCACCGCCGCCGGGCCTGTGTCAACCGGTGAGCAACCGGCGGATGTGAGCATGCGAGCCCTTCGGCGGGGGGCGGATGCCTGTCGCACACGCCTGGCCTAACATCGGCGCCATGGCCGAGACAGCCACGGGCACAGATCGATGAGCGTTCTCGACGACATCCTTGACGGGGTCCGTGCGGACCTCGCCGAACGGGAGGTCGCGACCCCCCTGGCAGCGCTGAAACGACGCGTCGAGCGCGTTCCCGATCCCAGGGACGCGCTGGCGGCGCTGCGCAGCCGGGCAGTCGCGGTGATCGCCGAGGTCAAGCGCCGTTCCCCGTCCAAGGGCGAGCTCGCCACGATCGCCGACCCGGCGGAGCTGGCGGCCCAGTTCGAGACGGCGGGCGCGGCGGCGATCAGCGTCCTGACCGAGCGGCACCGGTTCGGCGGGTCGCTGGCCGACCTGGACGCCGTGCGCGTCGCGGTGGACGTGCCCCTCCTGCGCAAGGATTTTGTGATCTCCCCCTACCAGGTCTTCGAGGCGCGGGCGCACGGCGCCGACATCGTCCTGCTGATCGTGGCGGCGTTGGAGCAGCCCCGGCTGATCGGCCTGCTCGAACGGGTCGAGTCGCTGGGTATGACCGCCCTGGTCGAGGTGCACGACGAGCAGGAGGTCACGCGGGCGGTCGACGCGGGAGCCCGGCTGATCGGCGTCAACGCGCGTGACCTGCGGACGCTGGACGTCGACCGCGACACCTTCGCCCGGCTGGCGCCGCTGCTGCCGCCAGGGGTGCTCAAGGTCGCCGAGTCCGGTGTGCGCGGGCCGCACGACCTGCTCGCCTACGCCGCGGCCGGAGCCGACGCGGTCCTGGTGGGGGAAGCCGCGGTGACCGGCACGGATCCCCGTCAGACGGTCGCGGATCTGGTCACCGCCGGTGCGCATCCAGCCACCAAGGTCGGTCGCTGACCAGCTGCTGACCAGTCGCTGACCACACCGCACCTGGCGCGTCTCCGGGAGGATAGGGTCACGCCGTGACCTCCGCCGTGACCTCCGCCGCCGGGTTCGCCAACGCGGATGCCGCGCCGGTGAGCCCGGTGCCCGACAGCGCCGGGCACTTCGGCCGTTTCGGCGGCCGTTTCGTCCCCGAGGCGCTGTTCGCCGCGCTGGACCAGTTGACCGAGGCCTACGCGGCCGCGCGGGCCGATCCCGGTTTCACCGCCGAACTGGGCGGGCTGCTCGCGACGTACGCCGGCCGGCCCACCGCGCTCACGGACGCGGCCCGGCTGACCGCGCACGTCGGCGGCGCCCGCATCCTGCTCAAGCGGGAGGACCTGGCCCACACCGGCTCCCATAAGATCAACAACGTGCTCGGCCAGTGCCTGCTCACCCGCCGGATGGGCAAGACCCGGGTGATCGCCGAGACCGGCGCCGGCCAGCACGGGGTGGCCACGGCCACCGCCTGCGCGCTGCTCGGCCTGGACTGCGTGGTCTACATGGGTGAGGAGGACACCTCCCGGCAGGCGCTCAACGTCGCCCGGATGCGGCTGCTCGGCGCCGAGGTCGTCCCCGTCGCCGCGGGCAGCCGCACCCTCAAGGACGCGATCAACGAGGCCATGCGGGACTGGGTGGCCACGGTGGACACGACCCACTACTGCATCGGCTCGGTGATGGGACCGCACCCGTTCCCGATGCTGGTCCGCGACTTCCAGCGGGTCATCGGGGTGGAGGCGCGGGCGCAGGTGCTCGAGCGCGTCGGCCGGCTGCCCGACGCGGTGGTGGCCTGCGTCGGCGGCGGCTCGAATGCGATGGGGATCTTCCATCCGTTCATCGACGACACCTCGGTCCGCCTGATCGGCGCCGAGGCCGGCGGCGACGGGCTGGCCACCGGCCGGCACGCGGCCGCGATCGCCGGTGGCGCTCCCGGCGTTCTGCACGGCATGCGCACCTTTCTTCTTCAGGACGCCGACGGGCAGACGCAGGTGTCGCACTCGATCTCGGCCGGGCTGGACTATCCGGGCATCGGCCCCGAGCACGCCTGGCTGCACGAGACGGGCCGGGCGACCTACGGGGTGGTCGACGACCAGGCCGCCATGGACGCGCTGCGTCTGGTGGCCCGGCTGGAGGGCATCCTGGTCGCGATCGAGAGCGCGCACGCGTTCGCCGCCGCGTTCGACGTCGCCCGGGATCTCGGCCCGGACGCCGTCGTCGTCGTGAACTGCTCGGGGCGGGGCGACAAGGACGTCGACACCGCGGCGAAGTGGTTCGATCTCCTCTGACGGCCAGCACCGGCGGGAACGCTGTCACCGACGAAAAACGCCATCATCGGCGGGAGAGAACACCGCCAGCGACCGGAAGCATGCCGAACCAGCTCCGCGCGGCGGGCGTCAGGCACGGCCTGGCCGCCGCCGCCGGAACGGATCACGGAACGGACCAGAGTGCGAAGTCTTTCGGATGAACGGAGTCTCGCCGGCGAGCCCAGCGAGCGGAACGAGCCCGGCGGACAGAGTCGGCTGAGCCAGGTCTTTGCCAGGGCGCGCGCTGACGGGCGGGCGGTACTGGTCGGCTACCTGCCGGCGGGCTTCCCCTCGGTGGCCGGCGGGATCGCGGCGGTGCGGGCCCTTGCCGAGGCCGGGGCGGACGTCGTCGAGGTCGGCCTGCCCTACTCGGATCCGACCATGGACGGCCCGGTGATCCAGGCCGCGTCGGACGCGGCCCTGCGCCGCGGGGTCACCACCGCCGACGTCCTGCGCACGGTGGAGGCGGTGGCCGTCACCGGCGTGCCGGCGCTGGTGATGACCTACTGGAACCCGATCGAGCGCTACGGGGTCGACGCGTTCGCGCGTGATCTCGCGGCCGCGGGCGGGGCCGGCGCGATCACCCCGGACCTGCCGCCCGAGGAGGCCGGCCCGTGGCTTGCGGCCACCGCCGACGCCGGGCTCGACTCCGTCTTCCTGGTCGCGCCGAGCTCGACCGACGCCCGGCTGGCGCGGGTCGCCGCGGTCAGCAAGGGCTTCATCTACGCGGCGTCCCTGATGGGAGTGACCGGGACCAGGGAGCGGGTCGGCGCGCAGGCGGCCGACCTGACCCGCCGGGTCCGGGCCGTCACCGACACGCCGGTCGCCGTCGGGCTCGGTGTGAGCACGCCCGAGCAGGCGGCCGAGGTCGCCGGCTTCGCCGACGGTGTGATCGTCGGATCGGCCCTGGTCAAGGCGCTGCTGGAGGCCGAACGCGCCGGGGCGGATCCGGGGGAGGCGGAGGTGGCGCTGCGGGGGATCGTGGCCGGGCTTGCCGCCGGGGTGCGCCGCCCCGAGCCGTCCGTGCCACGGGGGTGATCCCCGGCGGTTCCGCCGCCCGCACCGCTCCCGCCGTCCATGCCCGGTGCCGCGATTACAGGGCCCGGTGTCGCGATTACAGGCACGCTTTATAGTAATTTGTCATGTTTTGTCATGCGCTGTAACGTATTGTGACGCCTGCTGATGGCTGCTGACGTTCGGTGGTATTCGGTCGTATTTGATGATGTTTGGTAATGGCCTGCTGGTAACTTACGGTGATTCTTGTGATGGTCGGTGATGTGGGGCATGGCGAGGGCCAGGTTACGGGCGGTATAGCTTGACCTATGTGGTCCTAGCCGCGATTCCCAGCCCCTCGACGGGCATCCTGTACGTAGGCCCCGTCCCGCTGCGGGGCTACACCCTTGCGATCATCGTCGGTATCGTGATCGCGACTGTGATCACCGGGCGGCGGCTGCGCGCGCGCGGCCAGCCGGCCTATCTCGCCACCGACGTGGCCGGGTGGGCCGTCCCGTTCGGCATCGTCGGAGCGCGGGTCTACCACGTCGTCACCAGCCCGGACGCCTACTTCGGCGCAGGCGGGGACCCGGTCGACATACTGCGGGTCTGGCACGGCGGGCTGGGGATCTGGGGCGCGGTCGCCGGCGGGGCACTGGGCGTGTGGCTCGCCTGCCGGCGCCGCGGGGTYGGCTTCGGCCTATTCGCCGACGCGGCGGCCCCGGGCCTGGTCCTGGCCCAGGCCGTCGGGCGGGTCGGCAACTGGTTCAACCAGGAGCTCTACGGGCGCCCGACCGACCTGCCCTGGGCGTTGCGGATAGATCCCGAGCACCAGCGTGTCGCCGGTGAGTCGCTCTACCATCCCACCTTCCTGTACGAGGCACTGTGGAACGTCGGGGTGGCCGGCATCCTGCTGTGTGTGGACCGCCACCACAGGCTCGGCCGGGGCAAGCTGTTCGCGCTCTACGTGCTGCTCTATACCGCCGGGCGGGCGTGGATCGAGGCGCTGCGCATCGACGAGGCCCACACCTTCCTCGGGGTACGGCTCAACGACTGGACGTCGCTGGTCGTGTTCGCCGCCGCGGCGCTCGCCCTGGTGTTCCTGCACGCTCCTGTCGACCCTCCGGTGGCCGCCGACACACCCGCCGACGATCCCAGCGCCGCTCCCGGCCCCGGCCCCGGCCCCGTCGCCGGGCCCGCGGCTGTCTCGGGCGAACCACCCAGCCGGCCCTCCGCTGCCTCCGGTGACGCCGCCGCCCAGGCCAACGGCCCGGACGGGGAGAGTGACGCGGGGAGCGCGGCGGCCGAAGGCAGCGGCCCGGACGGGGAAGCCGGCCCGGCTCGGCCCGACGCCGCGCCGCCGGATGTGCCGCCGGATGTACCGGGTGTGCCGCCGGGTGTGCCGGGTGTGCCGCCGGGTGTGCCGGGTGTGCCGCCGGGTGTGCCGGGTGTGCCGCCGGGTGTGGAGTCCGCCGTCCCCGCGACCGGCGAGCCGTCCGACCGGCCCTGACCGGGGCGGCGCCCGGCAGCGACGGCGGAAAACGAGGAGGACGGGAGAACCCGGGGAACAACGCGGGGAACGCGGGGAACGCGGAGAGTACGGAGAGTACGCGGAACGAGGTGTCCGGCGTCCGACAGTCGGCGGCTGACAGCGGTCGCGGACAGTGCTGGAAGGCAGCGCTGGAAACAGCGACGAAAGGTGTCCGTGACGTCGGTGTACGGTCAGTGCAGCATGCCCGGGGACCGGCCGGCGCACCTCGGGGCCGAGGCGCCACCGAGTGCCCGGTTGGCCACATCCGCCGCCAGCCCGTTTGTGATCACGGCGGATCCAGTGCGCACGTGGCACACTCGTTAGTGCGCCCGGCCGGGACATTCCMTGTCGCGGCGGCGCGTCCGGACAGCGTCGTCCGCCTCTTGGAGATCCCCTGAAGACGGACAGGACCCGCCGGATGTCGATCGCACAAGGTTTGTACGACCCCACGTTCGAGCACGACGCCTGCGGGGTCGGCTTCGTCGTCGACGTTCGTGGGCGACGCAGTCACGAGCTGGTCGAACAGGGCCTCACCGTGCTACGCAACCTTGACCACCGGGGTGCCTCCGGCTCCGACCCGGACACCGGGGACGGCGCGGGCATCCTGTTGCAGATCCCGGACACGTTCCTGCGCGACGTCGTCGACTTCCCGCTGCCGCCGCCCGGCCAGTACGCGGCGGGGACGGCGTTCCTGCCGCAGATCGCCGGCGACCGGGACGACGCGGTCCGCGCGATCAGCCGGATCGTGCGCGCGGAGGGCCTGCGGGTCCTGGGCTGGCGTGAGGTGCCGGTGGTCAGCCACATGGTCGGCCGGGCCGCCGCCGAGGTCGAACCGTGGATGCGCCAGCTCTTCCTCGGCCTGCCCCCCACGGCCAGCGGCAGCGGCACAACCGGTGTCACAGCTGGTGACGGCGCCGCCGACGGGTCCTCCGACCTGATGGACCTCGAGCGCCGGGCGTTCCGCGTGCGCAAGCGAGCCCGCCTGGAGGCGGGGGTGTACTTCCCCTCCCTGTCCGCGCGCACCATCGTCTACAAGGGGATGCTCACCACCCACCAGCTTTCCGCGTACTTCCCCGATCTTGACGATCCCCGGTTCGCCAGCGCCATCGCTCTGGTGCACAGCCGGTTCTCCACCAACACCTTCCCGAGCTGGCCGCTGGCGCACCCGTACCGGTTCGCGGCCCACAATGGTGAGATCAACACTGTGCGTGGCAACCGCAACTGGATGCAGGCCCGGGAGGCGCTGCTCGCCAGCGACCTGATCCCGGGGGAGCTGAGCCGCCTGTTCCCCATCTGCTCGGACGGCGCCAGCGACTCGGCCAGCTTCGACGAGGTCCTGGAACTGCTCCACCTKGCCGGGCGCAGCCTGCCGCACGCGGTCCTGATGATGATCCCGGAGGCGTGGGAGAACCACGACGAGATGGATCCGGCCCGGCGGGCCTTCTACCAGTTCCACTCGACGCTGATGGAGCCGTGGGACGGCCCGGCGTCGATCGCCTTCACCGACGGTACGGTCATCGGCGCGGTGCTCGATCGCAACGGGCTGCGTCCGTCCCGCTACTGGGTGACCGACGACGGTCTGGTTGTCATGGCCTCCGAGGTCGGCGTCCTCGACATCCCCGCGCACAAGGTGGTGCAGAAGGGCCGGCTGCAGCCGGGGAAGATGTTCCTGATCGACACCGCCGAGGGCCGGATCGTCGACGACGAGGAGATCAAGTCCGAGCTGGCCGCCGCCGCCCCCTACGAGGAGTGGCTGCACGCCGGCCTGATCTCCCTGGACGACCTGCCCGAGCGTGAGCACGTCATCTACGGGCACGAGTCGGTGCGCCGCCGTCAGCAGGTCTTCGGCTACACCGAGGAGGAGTTGCGGGTCATCATCGCGCCGATGGCCCGCACCGGCGCCGAGCCGATCGGGTCGATGGGCACCGACACCCCGATGGCGGTGCTCTCGCAGCGCCCGCGGCTGCTGTTCGACTACTTCACCCAGCTCTTCGCGCAGGTCACCAACCCGCCGCTGGACGCGATCCGGGAGGAGATGGTCACCAGCCTGGCGCGTACGCTCGGCCCGGAGGGCAACCTGCTCGCGCCGTCACCGGCGTCCTGCCGGCTGGTGCACCTGCCGTACCCGGTCATCAGCAACGCCGAACTCGCCAAGATCGTCGGTATCAACGACGACGGTGACATGCCCGGGTTCGCCGCGGTGACCGTCCGTGGTCTCTACGACGTCGACGGCGGCGGGGCGGCGCTCACCGGCCGGCTGCGGGAGATCTGTCGCGGGGTCAGCGAGGCGATCGCCGACGGCGCCCGCATCGTCGTGCTCTCCGACCGAGACTGCGATCGGCACAAGGCCCCGATCCCCTCCCTGCTGCTGACCGCCGCCGTCCACCACCACCTGATCCGGGAGAAGACCCGCACCAAGGTCGGTCTGATCGTCGAGTGCGGCGACGCCCGTGAGGTCCACCACATCGCGCTGCTGCTCGGCTACGGCGCGGCCGCGGTCAACCCGTACCTGGCCTTCGAGTCGATCGACAACATCCTCGACGCCGGCGAGCTGGACGGGATCACCCGGGAGCAGGCCCAGAAGAACCTCATCAAGGCGCTCGGCAAGGGCGTGCTGAAGGTCATGTCCAAGATGGGCGTGTCCACCGTGGCCGGTTACACCGGCGCGCAGCTGTTCGAGGCGATCGGGCTGTCCCAGCAGCTCGTCGAGACCTACTTCACCGGGACGCCGTCCCGGCTCGACGGAGTGGGCATCGACGTCCTCGCGGACGAGGTCGCGGCCCGCCATCACCGGGCGTACGCGGCGCTGCCCAGYGAGCTCGCCCACCGCGACCTCGACGTTGGCGGGGAGTACCAGTGGCGCCGCGAGGGCGAGGTGCACCTGTTCAACCCGGAGACGGTCTTCCTGCTCCAGCACGCCACCCGCAGCCGCCAGTACGAGGTCTTCAAGAAGTACACCGCCACCGTCGACGATCTCTCCCGGCGCAACGCCACCCTGCGCGGCCTGTTCGAGCTGCGCGAGGGGCTGCGCCCGCCGGTGCCGATCGAGCAGGTCGAACCGGTCTCGGAGATCCTCCGACGGTTCGCGACCGGGGCGATGTCCTACGGCTCGATCAGCGCCGAGGCGCACGAGACCCTCGCGATCGCGATGAACCGGATCGGCGGCAAGTCGAACACCGGGGAGGGCGGGGAGGACGCCAGGCGCTACGTCCCCGACGCCAACGGCGACCTGCGCCGCTCGTCGATCAAACAGGTCGCCAGCGGACGGTTCGGGGTGACCAGCGAGTACCTCGCCAACGCCGACGACATCCAGATCAAGATGGCGCAGGGCGCCAAGCCGGGTGAGGGCGGCCAGCTGCCCGCGCACAAGGTCTACCCGTGGATCGCGCGGACCCGGCACTCGACGGCGGGCGTGGGCCTGATCTCCCCGCCGCCGCACCACGACATCTACTCCATCGAGGACCTCGCCCAGCTCATCCACGACCTGAAGAACGCCAACACCCGGGCGCGGGTGCACGTCAAGCTCGTCGCCGAGGTCGGGGTGGGCACGGTCGCCGCCGGGGTGTCCAAGGCCCACGCCGACGTCGTGCTGATCTCCGGGCACGACGGCGGCACCGGCGCGTCCCCGCTGACGTCGCTGAAGCACGCCGGCGCCCCCTGGGAGCTGGGGCTGGCCGAGACCCAGCAGACCCTGCTGCTCAACGGCCTGCGCGACCGGATCGTCGTCCAGGTCGACGGTCAGATGAAGACCGGCCGGGACGTCGTCGTCGCCGCCCTGCTCGGCGCCGAGGAGTTCGGGTTCGCCACCGCCCCGCTGGTGGTGGCCGGCTGCGTGATGATGCGGGTCTGCCACCTCGACACCTGCCCGGTGGGGGTGGCGACCCAGAACCCGGTGCTGCGCGAACGCTTCACCGGCAGGCCCGAGTTCGTCGAGGCGTTCTTCACCTTCATCGCCGAGGAGGTGCGCGAGTACCTCGCGGCGCTGGGCTTCCGCACCCTGCGGGAGGCCGTCGGGCACGTCGAGTTCCTCGACGCCCGGGCCGCCGTCGACCACTGGAAGGCGGCGGGCCTCGACCTCACCCCGTTGCTGCACAGCCCGGAGCGGCCGTTCGGTGGCGCCCTGCACTGCACGACCGCCCAGGACCACGGGCTGGACAAGGCGCTGGACAACTCCCTGATCCAGCTCTGCGAGGACGCTCTTGAGGACGGCCGGCCGGTGTGGCTGGAGATGCCGATCCGCAACGTCAACCGGACGGTCGGCACCATGCTCGGCTACGAGGTGACCAGGCGGTACGGCGCGCGGGGCCTGCCCGACGACACGATCTCGCTGCGGTTCACCGGCTCGGCCGGGCAGAGCTTCGGCGCGTTCGTGCCGCGCGGGGTGACGCTCACCCTCGAGGGCGACACCAACGACTACGCGGGCAAGGGCCTCTCCGGCGGCCGGATCATCGTCTTCCCGCCGAAGGAGGCGCCGCTGCGCGCCGAGGAGAACACCGTCGCGGGCAACGTGCTGCTCTACGGCGCCACCGCCGGCGAGGCGTTCTTCCGCGGCATCGTCGGCGAGCGGTTCTGCGTGCGCAACTCGGGCGCGACCGCCGTCGTCGAGGGCGTCGGCGACCACGGCTGCGAGTACATGACCGGCGGTACCGTCGTCGTGCTCGGGCCCATCGGGCGCAACTTCGCCGCCGGGATGAGCGGCGGCGTCGCCTACCTGTACAGACCGCTGCGGCGGCGGATCAACACCGAGATGGTCGACGTGGAGCCGTTGGACGACGACGACCGCGAGCTGCTGCGCACCCTGATCGCCCGGCACCGGCGGGAGACCGGCTCCACGGTCGCGGCCGGTCTGCTCGGCCGGTGGGAGGACGAGCAGGCCCGGTTCGTCAAGGTGATGCCACGGGATTACAAACGCGTGCTGGCGGCTATGAAGAAGGCGGAGGATGACGGGCTGCCCGCCGATGATCTGATCATGACGGCAGCCCGCGGCTGAGCCCGGTCGGGACGCCGCTCGGCTCATCCGCGGACGGGCGGCGTCGCGGCGGGTGACGCCTGCCGGACGGGGAGGATCCCCGGTGGCACCGTCCACGCGCAGTACGTATCCGACGTATCCGACGTATCCGATGTTCCCGATGTGTCCGACGACATACCCGCACTCTTCTCGGCGGTTGTCCGATGAACCCGGCGCCGTCGACATGTCCGTGAAATCCTTGTAAAACATCCCCGCAAAAGCCTGATGGGACACACACCCGCGAACCGCGTCGAGCATCGCCCCCGCGACGCTGCCCCCGCGACCCGCCCCTCGCGGCCGACGCGTCGGCAGGCGGCGCCCGGCGCGCGGCGCCCCACCACCCGACAGCGTCCCGCCACCCGACAGCACCTGGTCACCCGACAGGACCCCACCACCCGACAGGAGCGGTATGGCTGACCCGACAGGCTTCCTCAGGCACCACCGGGAGCAGCCGAAGCGCCGGCCCGTCGACGTGCGCATCACCGACTGGAAAGAGGTCTACGAGCCGTTCCCGGCCAGCTCCCTGCGGGACCAGGCCACCCGGTGCATGGACTGCGGCATCCCGTTCTGCCACAACGGCTGCCCCCTGGGGAACATCATCCCGGAGTGGAACGACCTGGTGCGCCGCGGCGACTGGCACGACGCGATCGAACGGCTGCACGCCACCAACAACTTCCCGGAGTTCACCGGACGGCTCTGCCCGGCGCCGTGCGAGGCCGCCTGCGTCCTGGGCATCTCCGACGACCCGGTGGCCATCAAGCAGGTCGAGGTGTCGATCATCGACCGGGCGTGGGGCGACGGTGYGGTCCGTCCCGTGCTGCCGTCGACGCGCACCGACCAGCGGGTCGCCGTGGTCGGGTCGGGCCCGGCCGGGCTCGCCGCGGCCCAGCAGCTCACCCGCGCCGGCCACAACGTCGTCGTGTACGAGCGGGCCGACCGCATCGGTGGCCTGCTGCGCTACGGCATCCCCGAATTCAAGATGGAAAAGCACGTCCTGGACCGCCGCCTCGCCCAGATGCGGGCCGAGGGGACGGTGTTCATGGCCTCCTGCGACGTCGGCGTCGACATCACCGGGGACGAGCTGCACGCCTCCTACGACGCGGTCGTGCTCGCCGGCGGGTCGACGGTCGGCCGGGACCTGAACATCCCCGGCCGCGACCTCGACGGCATCCACCTCGCCATGGAGTACCTGGTGCCCTCGAACCGGGTCCAGCAGGGTGACCTCGCCGCGTCCCCGATCAACGCGGCCGGCCGGCGGGTGGTCATCATCGGCGGTGGCGACACCGGCGCGGACTGCCTGGGTACCGCGCTGCGCCAGGGTGCCCGCTCCGTGCACCAGCTTGAGATCATGCCGCGGCCGCCGCGGTCGCGGCCGGCGGCCAACCCGTGGCCGACCTGGCCGGTGGTCTACCGGGTGTCCAGCGCGCACGAGGAGGGCGGCGAGCGCGTCTTCGCCGTCTCCACCGAGCGTTTCTCCGGTGACGCCGCGGGTCGGGTCCGCTCGCTGCGCATGCACGAGGTCCGACTGGTCGACGGTCGTTTCGAGAAGGTGCCCGACACCGACGTCGAGCTGCCCTGCGAGCTGGTGCTGCTGGCGATGGGCTTCACCGGGCCGCAGCGGACGGGCCTGCTCGAACAGCTCGGGGTGGCCCTCGACGCCCGTGGCAACGTCGCCCGGGACGCCGGCTGGGCGAGCTCTGTCCCGGGCGTGTTCGTCGCCGGGGACATGGGCCGCGGCCAGTCGCTGATCGTGTGGGCGATCGCGGAGGGCCGGTCCGCCGCCGCGGCGGTCGACCGCTACCTGCGCGGCAGCACCGACCTCCCCGAACCGGTCACCCCAACCCAGCGATAAGCCCCAAAGGTACCTTCAGGCACAATTTGGGGACACTGCTCTCTGAGTGGTGGATCTGTCGCCGTGTGATCGCCGTTGGCGATCACGCTCCGTGCGGCTCCTGGCGTGAGGTGTCTTCCGGCATGACCGGGGATCCCTGTCCCTGGGCGGGCCACGGCCGGTGCCCTTCGGCCGGTGATCGCCGGTGGGCCTCGGGATGCGCTGTAGGCTTTTCGGCGACGTCCGTAACTGGAGTTCGTAACGGGAGAAGGCACAGGAGCCAGATGCTGGACAGGCGGTTCATCCGGGAGAATCCCGATGTCGTGCGCGAGGCCGCTCGCGTCAAGGGGGTCGACCTCGACGTCGACGGCATCCTGGCTCTCGACCGCAGCGTGCGATCGTTGCAGCACACCCTGGACACGGCGCAGCGTGAGCGCCGTGAGCTCGCGGGTTCGTTCAAGAGCGCCGACGCGGCCGGCCGCGAGCGGCTGCGGGAGCGCTCCGCCGCCCTCGACGTCCAACTGCGCGAAACCCGTGACGAGCTGGAGACCGCCAGCGAACGGCTGCGGGACCTGCTGCTGCGCACCCCGAACATCCCGTGGGACGGCGCCCCGGTCGGCCCGGACGAGTCCGCGAACACCGTCATCCGGGTCTGGGGGGAGCGGCCTGCGTTCGACTTCACCCCGCTCGACCATGTCGAACTGGCCGAGAAGCGCGGCTGGGCGGAGTTCGAACGGGCCCGCAACGTCTCGGGGGAGCGCGCCTACGCGCTGGCCGGGCCGCTCGTGCTGCTGGAGCGGGCGGTCCACTCCTACGCGCTGGACCTGCTCGCGCACAGGGACTTCCGGCTGGTCTCGGCGCCGTCGCTGGTGAAACGGGAGGCGCTGGTCGGCACCGGCTTCCTGCCCGGGCACGGTGAGGAGATCTACGAGCTGCCCGCCGACGAGCTGTTCCTCGCCGGCACCGCCGAGGTCGCGCTGGTCGGCCTGCACGCCGGCGAGATGCTCCCCCTGCGTGACCTGCCGCTGMGCTACGCCGGGATCTCGCCGTGCTTCCGCCGCGAGGTCGGCAGCGCCGGGCGGGACGTGCGCGGGCTGCTGCGGGTCCACCAGTTCGAGAAGGTCGAGCAGTTCGTCATCTGCGAGGCCGACGAGAAGCAGTCGGCCCACTGGCACGCCGAGCTGTTGGACACGGCCGAGACCGTCCTGCAGTCCCTGGGGCTGGCCTACGAGGTGGTGGAGTGCGCCACCGGCGACATGGGCCTGGGCAAGTTCCGGATGAACGACATCAACACCTGGTTCCCGTCGCTGGAGCGCTACCGGGAGACCCACAGCTGCTCGACGCTGCACGACTGGCAGGCGCGGCGGGCGAACATCCGCTACAAGGACGCCGAGGGGCGTGTCCGTTTCGCCCACACCCTGAACAACACGGCGGTGGCCACCCCGCGGCTGCTGGCCGCCATCCTGGAGAACTTCCAGACGGCGGAGCACCATGTCCGCATCCCCAAGGTCCTGCGCCCCTACCTCGGCGACCGCGAACTGCTCTAGCCAGGCCGGCCGGGCCCAGCCGGACAGATTCGCGGGGAAGGCGTACCGTCCCCGCCAGAACTGGCACGGCCAGGCACGTTCAGGTCTGATCGTTGTGGGCACATCACCACACGTGAACGACGGAGAGGCCGGGGTGGCGGGCGGGTCGGGATGAACGGCGGTCCGGGTGGGTATCCTCCCGCCCGCAGCGCGCTGGGCCTGCGTTTCGCCCTCGCCCTGTTTGGGCTGCTGTTCRCCACGGCCATGTGCGCCTACTTCGCGGTCCGGGACCAGCCAGCGCTCGCCGTGCTGCTCGGCCTGGTCGCCCTGACCGCCGTGGTCGACCTGTTCGTCATCGTCCGCCGCGTCCGCCGCGAACACCGCTGGTGACACCCGCCGCCGTCTTCAGTCTCCCTCCAACCCCGAGCTGTAGGTGGAAACCGTCACCAGAGCAACCAGAACCACCTACGTCAGCGGAACGCGTAGGTAGAAAAGGCTGTCGGGACGACCGAAACCACCTACGCCTTCAGGCGTACCGGGGTTGCCGAGCCTTCAGACACCGGGGCTGGCGGTGGGAAGTCCGGCCCTGGCCGCGATCGCGAGCAGGCGTTTGTCATAGGTGACGAACGCCTCCAGCCTGGCGCCGGGTTGGTCGGTCAGCACCGTGGCGGTGGCGAGGTGAACGGCGTCCAGGGAGCGGAGCTGTGGGTCATCGTAGGCGGCCGCGACGGCTCGGACCGTGGCGTTGATCTCCAGCCGGTACAGCCGGGCAAGGGTGACCGGCAGCCTGCCCAGAGCCTGCGGGACGCAGCGGCGCAGCGCGCGGGACGCCTCGACTTCGACCAGGACCGACGACACCAGCGGTAGGGCACGGTAGGCGTCCAGCCAGTCCAGCAGGTCAACGGTGCAGGGCTCCGCGCGGACCAGCTTGACCACGGCGGCAGAGTCGAGATAGATCACCAGTTTTCGTCCTCGCGGGCCGCGGCCAGCTCCGCGGCGGTGTCCACGGCCGGGTCGCCCAGTACGGGTGGCATGGAGAGTGGTTCGCCTACCTGGACCGAGGGCGCAGTAGCCTGGCCCTCGGCGACAAGGCGCTCCAGTACCGACAACTCACGTTCGACGGGGACGAGGCGTGCGACCGGATGGCCGCGATCGGTCACCTCCACTGTCTCGCCGCGGCGTACCCGTTCGATCACCTGACTGGTGTTCTGGTTCAGCTCGCGTACTCCTACCTGCCGCATGGGTCCAGTGTAGAACATGCCGTTCTACGCTATGGCTCTACAGGGGGTAGCGCTGGGGTGGGCCGGTTGTGGGGTAGCCGCGTGGAAGATGCGGGAAACCGCCGCGGGACGAACCGGCCCGGGCAGATAGGCCGGTTGCCGGGATGAGGTGAACCTTCGCCGTGAAGGAACAGACCGCCTGTCCCCTGTGCCGGGGAAACGTATTTCGGTCATTACTTCCCGAAAGTCCCGGGCCGGTGGTCGTGGGCGGGGGCCACGATTGTTTTTCCGCACGTCCGCCCATATATTTGACGGCGTTGTTGTCGAAATACCGTGACCGAGGCCGCGCTGATCGCGAGACGGCGATTTGACACCGCGAAACACGTTGGAAGCAATGCCTCCGTATAAGAAGGACGGGCGGGCCTGACGGCCTACTCTACCCACGGTCGGACCGTGGGTAAGCCCCTCGCCGACCGTCGGTCATTGAGGAGGTCCACGTACGTGGCCAAGCAAATCCAGCATCTGGACCGGGTGGCAATCCGGTTCGCCGGTGACTCCGGCGACGGCATGCAGCTCACCGGCGACCGTTTCGCCTCCGAGACCGCCATCCTGGGGAACGACCTGTCCACCCTTCCCAACTACCCCGCCGAGATCAGGGCACCATCGGGCTCGCTGCACGGTGTGTCCAGTTTCCAGGTACATTTCGCCGCCCACGACGTCCTCACTCCCGGGGACTCGCCGGACGTCCTGGTGGCGATGAACCCGGCCGCGCTGCGCGCCAATCTCGCCGACCTGCCGCCCAATGCGGAGATCATCGTCAACACCGACGAGTTCACCACCCGCAACCTGGAGAAGGTCGGTTATACAAGCAACCCGCTGGAGAACGACTCGCTCGACGGGTTCACCGTCCACCGGGTGCCGCTGACGTCGGCGACGATCGCCGCCCTCGCCGACTTCGAGGTCTCCAAGAAGGACGCCGAGCGGGCGAAGAACATGTTCGCGCTCGGCCTGCTGTCCTGGATGTACAGCCGGCCCACCGAGGGCACGGTGGAGTTCCTCAGGCAGAAGTTCGCCAAGAAGCCGAAGATCGCCGCCGCGAACGTGGCCGCCTTCCAGGCCGGCTGGAACTACGGCGAGACCACCGAGGACTTCGCCGTCCGCTACGAGGTCAAGCCCGCGAACCTGCTGCCCGGCACCTACCGCAGTGTCAACGGCAACTCCGCGCTCGCCTACGGCCTGGTCGCCGCCGGCCTGCGTGCCCATCTGCCGGTCTTCCTCGGCGCCTACCCGATCACCCCGGCCTCGGAGATCCTGCACGAGCTGTCCGCGTACAAGCGCTACGGCGTGACCACCTTCCAGGCCGAGGACGAGATCGCCGCGGTGGGCTCGGCGCTCGGTGYCTCCTACGGCGGCGCGCTCGGCGTCACCTCGACGTCCGGCCCGGGGCTCGCGCTGAAGACCGAGACCCTCGGGCTCGCGGTGATGCTGGAGCTGCCGCTGGTCATCGTGGACGTGCAGCGCGCCGGCCCGTCGACCGGCCTGCCGACCAAGACCGAGCAGTCCGACCTGAACATCGCCCTGTTCGGCCGGCACGGTGAGGCGCCGCTGGCGGTGATCGCGGCCCGCTCACCGGCGGACTGTTTCTACGCGGCGCTGGAGGCGGCGCGTATCGCGCTGACCTACCGGATGCCGGTCATCCTGCTCTCGGACGGCTACCTGGCCAACGGCTCCGAGCCGTGGCTGCTGCCGGACCCGGCGGACCTGCCCGACCTGCGGGTGGAGTTCGCCACCGAGCCCAACGGGCCGGACGGTAAGTTCCTGCCCTACCTGCACGACCCGCACACGCTGGCCCGCCCGTGGGCGGTGCCGGGCACGCCCGGCCTGGAGCACCGCGTCGGCGGTCTGGAGAAGGCCAACAACACCGGCGCGGTCTCCTACGTCCCGGCCGACCACGACCTGATGATGCGGCTGCGCGCCGCTCGGGTCGAGGCCATCGACGTGCCCGACCTGGAGGTCGAGGACCCCACCGGGGACGCCCGGGTGCTGGTGCTCGGCTGGGGCTCCACCTACGGGCCGATCGGCGCGGCCTGTCGCAAGCTGCGGGAACGCGGGGTGTCCATCGCCCAGGCGCACCTGCGGCACATCTCGCCGCTGCCGCGCAACGTCGGCACGGTGCTCGCCGGCTACGACCGCGTCATCATCCCGGAGATGAACCTCGGGCAGCTCGCCCACGTGATACGCGACCGCTACCTGGTCGACGCCGTGTCCTACAACAAGGTCAACGGCCAGCCGTTCACCTCGGCGGAGCTGGAGACGGTCCTGGAGGAGGTCGTGCGCAATGACTGAGGTCCCACTCAAGCTCACCGCCAAGGACTTCCGGTCGGACCAGGAGGTCCGCTGGTGCCCGGGATGCGGTGACTTCGCGATCCTGTCGGCGATCCAGTCGTTCATGCCGGAGCTGGGCATCCCCCGGGAGCGGATCACCTTCGTCTCCGGGATCGGGTGTTCCTCCCGTTTCCCGTACTACCTCAACACCTACGGGATGCACTCGATCCACGGCCGGGCGCCGGCGATCGCCACCGGTCTCGCGGTCAGCCGCCCGGACCTGTCGGTGTGGGTGGTCAGCGGTGACGGCGACGCGCTGTCCATCGGCGGTAACCACCTGATCCACGCGCTGCGCCGCAACGTCAACATCAAGATCCTGATGTTCAACAACCGGATCTACGGGCTGACCAAGGGCCAGTGCTCGCCGACCTCGGAGTTCGGCAAGGTCACCAAGTCGACGCCGGTCGGCTCCCGGGACACCCCGTTCAACCCGATCGCGGTGGCGCTCGGCTCCGAGGCGTCGTTCGTGGCTCGCACGATCGACTCCGACCGCAAGCACCTGCACTCGGTGCTGCGGGCCGCCGCCGCGCACCAGGGCAGCGCGTTCATCGAGATCTACCAGAACTGCGCCATCTTCAACGACGGCGCGTTCGACGTGCTGAAGGATCCCGCCAGCCGCGACTCGGTCCTCATCCGCCTCGAGCACGGCAAGCCGATCACCTTCGGCGCCACGGGGGAGAAGTGCGTGGTGCGCGAGCCGCGCGGCTTCGGCCTGGAGGTCGCCGACACCGCCAGCGTCCCGCGCAGCGAGATCATCGTGCACGACGAGGCGGTGCCCGGGCCGGCCTACGCGTTCACCCTGTCCCGGCTGTCCGACCAGGATCTCAGCAACACCCCGATCGGGGTGTTCCGTCGGGTGGCCCGGCCCACCTACGAGTCGATGGTCCAGGAGCAGAACACCGCCGCCCGCACGAGCGCCACGGACAGCACGCCCGACGACCTGCTCGCCGAGCTGCTGCACACGGGCAACACCTGGACGATCCGCTGAGCTCCTGATCCGCCGGGCCGTCGATCCACCGCCGCGCCGATCAGCCGTTTCGCCGGTCCGGCACCTGACCGATTCGGTGATCTGGTGATTCGGTGATCGGCCGGGCCCCCGGCTCACCGGCGCGCCGACCGGCCGAGCCGTCCAGCCATGTGATTTCCGGCGGACGGTGCTCACGGACATGTTCCGGTTTCCGCCCCACCGGCGTTCCCCGGTCGCCCGCGTCCAACGGACGCGGCGACCGGGGAACGCCTTTGTCGTTTCCGGCCTGTTCGCGGCGGGCCGTCCGTGTCCGGACCGTTCGCGCGGGCGGGGCCGCCCACCGTTGGCGGACGGCTTCGCACGTTCTTCCCGGCCAGCGCTGCCAGGCCGTGCCACAACGGTCGCCCGGACCCACGGGCCGGAATTTTCAGGCCATCCGAACAATGCGCCGGGTAATAGGTCACCGGCGTCGGAACGTTCGTCCCAGAAGTCGCCGGACGCCGTATTCGGCAACGGATCCGGGCTGTAAAGAACTGGTACGGCACGTTGTCGGAGTCGATCGCCGAAAATTGCTGACGGGCAGGCTGCCGACTGCCCGGAACCCAGGTGGTGACCAGCGTCCACACCATTGGTCCCAGGCCTTTCGGCCACCTGGCCCAGGCTTCTTCTGCTATTCGTCCCGGAATCGCGGATCGGGGGCAGAAGTAACTGGGAAGATACGGCGCTTAAAGCGCCCGAAACAACGGTCAGCGACATTTCTAATCGCGACACCTCAACGGTGAGGATCGCGGGACCGCCCACCGGCGGATCGCGGATCGCGGGTCCGGCATCAGGTAACTGGCCGGCACCGGCTCGGCACAGCGCCATCTTCCCTGTTCGGYGCGACTGACGGAGGGCACGCATGATGTGGAGCACGACATCGTGATCGGGTTCTGTGACACCACGCTGCGCGACGGTGAGCAGGCCCCGGGCGTCGCCTTCACCGCCGAGGAGAAGCTCGCCATCGCGTCCGCTCTCGATCGGGTGGGAGTACAGCAGATCGAGGCGGGCGTGCCGGCCATGGGGCCGTCCGAACGCGAGATCATCCGCCGTGTCGCGGCGGCGGGTCTGCGGGCGGAGGTCATCGCCTGGTGCCGGGCCGTGCGGTCCGACGTCGACGCGGCGGCGGCCTGCGGGGTGCGGCGGGTCCACGTCAGCATTCCCGTGTCCGACCTRCACCTGCAGTACAAGCTCGGCCGTGACCGGGCGTGGGCGCGCAGCCGGATCCTCGACTGTGTCGCGCACGCCCTCGACCGTGGACTGGTGGTCGGGGTCGGGTTCGAGGACGCCTCGCGGGCGGACGACGGCTTCGTCGCCGACCTCGCAGGCGAACTGTCCCGGGCCGGTGTCGACCGTCTGCGCTGGGCCGACACCGTCGGGATCCTCGAGCCCGCCGGGGCGTACGAACGGCTGTCCGCCCTGGTGGTAGCCGCCTCGGCCGCTCCGGCCGTCTGGGAGATCCACGCCCATGACGACTTCGGGCTGGCCACCGCCAACACGCTCGCGGCGGTCAGCGCCGGTTTCGGGTTCGTCAGCACGACGGTCGCCGGGCTCGGGGAACGGGCCGGCAACGCCGCCTTCGAGGAGGTGGCGATGGCGCTGCGTCATCTTCTCGGGTACCGGATCGATCTGGACACCACGGCGTTGCGCGCGCTGGCCGAACTGGTCTCGGGCGCGGCGCGGCGGCCGGTACCCACCGGGAAGGCGATCGTCGGGGAGTCGGCGTTCGTCCACGAGTCGGGTATTCACGTGGACGGCGTGCTGAAGGCTCCGAGGATCTACGAGCCCTTCGACCCCGCGGAGGTCGGCGCGCGGCGCCGGCTGATCGTGGGCAAGCACGCGGGACGGGCGTCGCTGCGCCACGCCCTGCGTGAGTATGGGATCGACGCCGACGAGGGCGTTCTCGGATCCGTCCTGGACGGTCTGCGATCGCACGTCGCGACGCTCAAGCGGCCGCTGTGCTCCGGTGAGGTCCGCGACCTCTACGAGCTCACGGCGGCCAGCCTGGCCACCGGCGCCGGCGCCGGTTCCTGAACGAATACGGCACGGAACAGTGCACGAAATACAGCACGAAATACCGCACAAAATGCAGCACGAAAACGGCATGAGAAGCACGACGGCGGTATCGCGGCGCGGGACCTGTTCCCGCGGGCAGCGGCATCGCCGCAGGCACCAGACAGGCGCCAGGACATGTACCGGTTCCCGGGCGCGGAGCGCTTCGGCGAACCAGCACCGGTTCTTCCACAGTGACGCACGCTCAAGCGTGCGGTGAGGAGCACACACCCATGAGRCAGCTCGCGTTCTACGGCAAGGGTGGTATTGGTAAGTCCACCACTCAGCAGAACACGATGGCCGCACTGGCTGAGCGGGGCAACCGGGTCATGATCGTCGGTTGTGACCCGAAGGCGGACTCGACCCGTCTGATCCTGCACTCCAAGGCTCAGCACACCGTCATCGAGAAGGCCGCGGAGAAGGGCTCGGTGGAGGACCTCGAGCTCGACGAGGTCCTGCTCGAGGGCGCGTGGAACATCCGGTGTGTCGAGTCGGGTGGCCCGGAGCCGGGTGTCGGCTGCGCCGGCCGAGGCGTCATCACCGCCATCACCTTCCTGGAGGAGAACGGCGCCTACGAGGACCTCGACTTCGTCACCTACGACGTCCTCGGTGACGTCGTCTGCGGTGGGTTCGCCATGCCGATCCGCCAGGGCAAGGCCCAGGAGATCTACATCGTCACCTCCGGTGAGATGATGRCCATGTACGCGGCGAACAACATCGCCCGAGGCATCCTCAAGTACGCCCACACCGGTGGCGTCCGCCTCGGTGGGCTGATCTGCAACAGCCGCAAGACCGACCGTGAGGACGAGCTGATCACCGAGCTCGCCCGGCGGCTGAACACCCAGATGATCCACTTCGTCCCGCGTGACAACATCGTCCAGCACGCCGAGCTGCGCCGGATGACGGTCATCGAGTACTCGCCCGAGGCCGACCAGGCCAACGAGTACCGCGAGCTCGCGCGCAAGATCGAAGAGAACGACATGAAGACCATCCCCACCCCGATCAGCATGGACGAGCTCGAGGAGCTCCTGATCGACTTCGGGATCATGGAGCAGGAGGACGAGTCGATCGTCGGTCAGAAGGCCGCCTCCGCCGTCGGCGCCTGACCGCTCGTCCCCGCACACCCAGAAAGGTCTGTCATGACTCCGCCCGTGACGTCTGCCGAGACGCAGGCGATGATCGACGACGTCCTCTCGGCCTACCCGCCCAAGGTCGAGAAGGACCGCCAGAAGCACGTCAAGCCCAACGACCCGGGCGGGGCGAAGGAATGCGAGGTCAAGAGCAACGTCAAGTCCCGCCCCGGGATCATGACGCTGCGTGGCTGCGCCTACGCCGGTTCCAAGGGTGTGGTGTGGGGTCCCATCAAGGACCTCATCTCCATCAGCCACGGCCCGGTCGGCTGCGGCCAGTACACCTGGGGCACCCGGCGCAACTACGCCAACGGGCAGCTCGGCGTCGACAACTTCACCGTCATGCAGATCACCAGCGACTTCCAGGAGAAGGACATCGTCTTCGGTGGCGACAAGAAGCTCGCCGCCATCCTGGACGAGCTGGTGGATCTCTTCCCGCTGGCCAAGGGCGTCTCCATCCAGTCCGAGTGCCCGATCGGCCTGATCGGTGACGACATCGACGCGGTCGCCACCGCCGCGACGAAGCGGCTGGACCTGCCGGTCGTCCCGGTCAAGTGCGAGGGCTTCCGCGGGATCAGCCAGTCGCTGGGCCACCACATCGCCAACGACGCGATCCGTGACCACATGCTGGGCACCCGGGAGATCGCCGAGCAGACCCCGTACGACATCACGCTGCTCGGTGACTACAACATCGGCGGTGACGCCTGGGCCTCCCGGAAGATCCTCGAGGACATGGGCCTGCGGGTCATCGCCCAGTGGTCCGGCGACGGCACCGTCAACGAGATGGCCACCGCCCACCTGGCCAAGCTCAACGTGCTGCACTGCTACCGCTCCATGAACTACATCGCCACCACGATGGAGGAGCGCTACGGCACCCCGTGGACCGAGTTCAACTTCTTCGGCCCCACGAAGATCGTCGAGTCGATGCGGAAGATCGCCGAGTTCTTCGACGACACCATCAAGGAGAAGACCGAGGCCGCCATCGCGCGGTACCAGCCCTTCTTCGACAAGGTGCGGGAGACCTACCGGCACCGGCTCGAGGGCAAGACCGTCATGCTCGCCGTCGGCGGCCTGCGCCCGCGCCACACCGTCGGCGCCTACGAGGACCTCGGCATGGAGGTCATCGGGACCGGCTACGAGTTCGCCCACAAGGACGACTACTCCCGTAGCTACCCCGAGCTCAAGCAGGGCATCGTGGTCTACGACGACCCGACCGCCTACGAGATGGAGGAGTTCACCCGCCGTCTCAAGCCGGACCTGGTCGGCGCCGGCATCAAGGAGAAGTACGTCTCGCACAAGATGCGGACGCCGTTCCGTCAGATGCACTCCTGGGACTACTCCGGTCCGTACCACGGTGTCGAGGGCTTCGCGATTTTCGCCCGGGACATGGACAGCGCCGTCAACAACCCGTCATGGGACCTGTTCGACGCGCCGTGGGTGAATTCCAAGAAGAGCTGATTTCCCGCGGAAGACRTGTCTTTCGCCCGTGGCTTCCCGCGAAAGGCACGTCTTCCGCTCGTAATTCCCCGCGGAAGACGTGTTCTTTCGCCCGTGAACCGGAGGATCGCTGGTGTCCACCAACCCAGACGCACTTGTGGTGCGAGACCACAACACACTGTTCAAGGGCCCTGAGTACCAGGAGCAGCGCGAGCGCAAGAAGCAGTTCGAGGCCGGGTCCTCGCCGGCGGAGGTCGACCGGGTCGCCGAATGGACCCGGTCGTGGGAGTACCGGGAGAAGAACTTCGCCCGGCAGAATCTCACGGTCAACCCGCTGAAGGCGTGCCAGCCGCTGGGCGCCGTGCTCGCGGCCCTCGGCTTCGCCGGGACCCTGCCGCTGGTGCACGGCTCGCAGGGGTGCACCTCGTACTTCCGCGGCCACCTCTCGCGGCACTTCAAGGAGCCGGTGCCGACGGTGTCCTCGTCGATGACCGAGGACTCGGCGGTCTTCGGCGGCCTGAACAACCTCATCGAGGCCCTCGGTACCGCCGTGCACGTGTACAAGCCGGACATGGTGGCGGTGTCGACCACCTGTATGGCCGAGGTGATCGGCGACGACCTGCAGAACTTCATCGCCAACGCCCGTACCAAGGGCGCGATCTCCGAGACCATCCCGGTCCCGTACGCCCACACCCCGAGCTTCGTCGGCTCGCACGTGCTGGGCTACGACAACATGCTGCGCGGCATCCTGTCGTACCTGACCGAGGGCAAGAAGAGCGCGTCCAACGGCACGGTCAACATCGTGCCGGGCTTCGACCCCTACGTCGGCAACATCCGGGAGCTCAAGCGGCTGTTGACCCTGCTGGGCGTCAAGCACGTCGTGCTCGGCGACCACAGCGACAGCCTCGACTCCCCGGCGACCGGCGAGTACCACATGTATCCGGGCGGGACCCCGCTCGCCGTCGCCGCCGACTCGATCAACGCCATCGCCACCGTCTTCCTGCAGTCCTTCGGCTCCAAGCGGACCAGGGAGATCGTGGGCGGGTGGGCCGGCGAGACGGTGACGGTCAACGCGCCGATCGGCATCGGCAACACCGACGCCTTCATCACCGAGATCGCCCGGGTGGCCGGGGTCAAGGTGCCGGACGAGATCACCGCGGAGCGCGGCCGGCTGCTCGACGCGCTGACCGACTCGCACGCCTACCTGCACGGCAAGCGGGTCGCGATCGCCGGCGACCCCGACTTCGTCAACGGGATGCTCGGCTTCCTGCTGGAGCTGGGTATGGAGCCGGTCCACGTGCTGGCCACCAACGGTGACGAGACCTGGGCCAACCAGGCCCGGGAGATCCTCGCCGCCAGCCCGTTCGGCCGGCAGGCGACCGTCTGGCCGGGCAAGGACGGCTGGCACCTGCGGTCGCTCGTGCACACCGAGCCGGTCGACCTCATCGTCGGCTCGACCCATCTCAAGCACCTCGCCCGCGAGGCGAACGTGCCGCTGTTCCGGGCCGGTTTCCCGATCTTCGACYGGCACCACCTGCACCGCTTCCCGATCTACGGCTACGAGGGTGGCCTGGCGCTGCTGACCCAGCTGGTCAACCTGTTCCTCGACGAGCTGGACCGCAACGCGCCCGACCACAGCTTCGACATCGTCCGCTGACCGGCAGCGCACGCTGACCGACACCGTCCGCTGAGGTGAAAATGGCTGCCCTGACGAAGATCGACGCCACGGTACTCTTCGACGAACCGGCGTGCKACCACAACCGCGCCAAGGATCCCAAGACCCGCAAGACGGGCTGCTCCCGGCCGAAGCCGGGCGGCACCGCCGGGGGCTGCGCGTTCGACGGCGCGATGATCACTCTGGTTCCGATAGCCGACGTCGCCCACGTGGTGCACGGCCCGATCGCCTGTGCCGGCAACTCGTGGGACGGCCGGGGCAGCCTCTCCTCAGGCCCGACGCTCTACCGCCGGGGCTTCGCCACCGACCTCGGCGAGCAGGACGTGGTCTTCGGCGGCGAGCAGCGCCTCTACGACACCATCGTCGAGGCCGCGCGCCGCCACCGCCCGCCCGCGGTCTTCGTGTACGCCACCTGCGTCACCGCGATGATCGGCGACGACGTCGACGCGGTGTGCGCGGCGGCGGCCACCGCGACCGGCATCCCGGTGGTCCCGGTGCACTCGCCGGGATTCGCCGGCAGCAAGAACTTCGGCAACCGACTCGCCGGCCAGGCCCTGCTCGAACACGTCATCGGCACGGTGGAACCGGCGTTCACCACGCCGTACGACGTGAACCTGGTCGGCGAGTACAACATCGCCGGCGAGCTGTGGGACGTCACCCCGCTGCTGGCGAAGCTCGGCATCCGGGTGCTGGCGAGCGTCAGCGGTGACGGCCGCTACGCCGACGTCGCCGCCGCCCACCGCGCGAAGGCGACGATGGTCGTCTGCTCGCGGGCGCTGCTCTCGCTGGCCCGGGGCCTGGAGGACCGCTACGGCATCCCCTGGTTCGAGGGCAGCTTCTACGGCGTCCGCGCGATGCGCGACACCCTGCGCGGATTTGCCCGCGTCCTCGGCGACAAGGAGCTCTCCTGGCGGGCGGAGGAGCTCATCGCCACCGAGGAGGCCGCCCTGGCGACGGCGCTCGCCCCCTACCGGGAGCGGCTGGCCGGTGCCCGGGCGGTGCTCTACACCGGCGGGGTCAAGAGCTGGTCGCTGGTGGCGGCGCTGCAGGACCTCGGGGTGGAGGTCGTCGCCTCCGGGGCCACCAAGAGCACCGAGGACGACGTCGACAAGATCACCGAACTGCTCGGTGAGGACGGGATCGTCGTCCGCAACGGCACGCCCGCCGAACTGCTGCGGGTGGTCGCCGACACCCAGGCCGACATCCTGATCGCCGGTGGCCGCAACCAGTACACCGCGCTCAAGGGCAGGCTGCCCTTCCTCGACGTCAACCAGGAACGCCACCACGCCTTCGCCGGCTACCCCGGAATGATCGAACTTGCCCGGCGGCTGGATCTGGCGCTGTCCAGCCCGGTCTGGGAGCAGGTCCGGGCGGACGCGCCCTGGGAGGACGAGCCGGATCCCACCGGCCCCACCGGCCGCCCGGGAGGCCCGGCCGCCAGCGCCGGTGGCACTGCCGCCGACGCTGTCACGGCCGCCGGCGCGGCCGCGGGCGGCGGCTTCGAGGACGGCACCGACGACATCGACGACGACAGCGATCCCGAGGTCTTCTGATGGCCCGCGTCACCACCGGCGGACACCGGGCCGCCTTCGACCCGCTCAAGCACAGCCAGCCCCTCGGCGGCGCGCTGGCCTTCCTCGGCCTGGCCCGCTGCATCCCGATGCTGCACGGTGCGCAGGGCTGCTCGGCGTTCGCCAAGGCCCTGCTCACCCGCCACTTCCGCGAGCCCATCCCGTTGCAGAGCAGCGCCATCAACGACGTCAGCGCCGTGCTCGGCTCGTCCGAGTCGCTGCTGAGCGCGCTGGACACCATCAACGAGCGGCAGCGTCCCGACATCATCGGGGTGCTGACCACCGGCCTCACCGAGGTCACCGAGGAGGACATGTTCGGTGTCCTCGGCGCGTCGAGGTACGCCCCGGGCTCCCGTGGCCCGCTGGTCGTCGCGGTGTCCACCCCGGACTTCCACGGCGGGCTGTCGGACGGCTGGTCCGCGGCGCTGCGGGGGATCGTCGCCGCGGTCCCGGCCACCGGGGTGACGGTCCCCGGCCGGGCCGCCGTGCTCGTCGGCCCGACGCTGACCGCGGTGGACATCGACGAGATCGCCGACCTCGTCCGGGCCTTCGGCCTCGACCCGGTGGTCGTCCCCGACCTGTCCGGGTCGCTCGACGGCCACCTCGCCGCGAACTGGTCGCCGGTGACCACCGGCGGGACGACCCTCGACGCCCTGCTGGGCCTGGCCGGCTGTGAGGTTGTCGTCGCGGTCGGGTCCGCGGCGGCCACCGCCGCCGGAGAGCTGGCGGGCAAGGCCGGCGTCCCGCTGATCGCCCACGACCACCTCAGCGGGCTGGCCGTCACCGACCTGCTGGTCACCGACCTGATCCGGCACACCGGCGCGACCGCCCCCGAGGCGGTTCGGCGCTGGCGCCGGCGGCTGGCCGACGGGCTGATGGACAGCCACTTCGTCCTCGGCGGGGCGAAGGTGGCCCTCGCGCTCGAACCCGACCAGCTTGTCGCGGTCGGTTCGCTGCTCTACGACGTCGGCGCCGAGATCGTCACCGCGGTGTCGCCGACGGACGCCGACGTGCTGCGGCAGGCGCCGTGGGAGGAGGTTGTCGTCGGCGACTTCGTCGACCTCGCCGAACGGGCCGCGGCGGCCGGCGCCGAGCTGGTCGTCGCCTCCAGCCACGGGGCCGACGCGGCCGCCGGGGCCGGCGCGGCACATCTGACGATGGGCTTCCCCGTCTACGACCGGATGGGCGCCCAGCTGCGCGCCACGTCCGGATACCGGGGCAGCCTGCACCTGCTCGTGGACGCGGCCAACCGGCTGCTCGAACACCGCGAGTCACACCGTCCGTCGCGTCATCCGGCAGCCGCGGCGCCGACGGGCGCGGCGGCCGCCGAGCGCCTGGAGCAGGACGAGCACCTGGAGGAACTGGCATGTTGAAGGTCGCCTTCGCCACCAGCGACGGCATCGTCGTCGACCAGCATTTCGGCTCGTGCCGCCGGTTCGACGTCTACGAGGTGTCCGCGGAGCTCGCCTCGCTGTATGAGAGCCGGGTGCTCGACCCGGCCGTCGACGACGAGGCCGAGAAGATCGAAAGCCGGTTGGACGCCATCCGGGACTGCGCGATCCTGCACGTCGCCGCGATCGGCGGGACAGCCGCCGCGAAGGTGGTCCGGGCCCGCGTCCATCCGCTGAAGGTCACCGAGGACACCTCGATCGCGGACCAGATCGTCCGGCTGCAGCGGGTCCTCGCCGGCAACCCGCCGCCGTGGCTGCGCAAGCTGCTGCGCGCGAGCGGATCCGGCGCCACCCCCACCTGGAGCCCGCGATGACCATCGACAGCACCAGCACCAGCACCAGCACCAGCAGTGCCGGCGGCGCGGGCGCGGACGTCGCCACCGGCTTCCTGCGCGACCTGATCGACCAGCTGCGCGCCGGGGACACCTACGGCCAGCTCGACCGCCTCGGCTGGGAGAAGCTGCTCAGCCCGTTCGTGCTCACCCCGCAGCGGCGCCGCGAGCTGGGGATCTCCTGTGATGTCGACCCGGCCACCGAGGGCCGGCTGCGCTCCTTCTACCAGGCGGTCGCCGCCGGCATCGAGAAGGCGACCGGCCTGGTCACCGGCTATCTGCTCGATCTCAGCCATGAGGGCTTCGGCCGGGTCACGGTGTTCACCGGCCGGCTCGTGGTCGTCTCCGAGGTGCTGCGTGACGCGCACCGTTTCGGCTTCGACTCCATCGACCATCTTGCCGGGCGTGGTGAGGCGCTGGTCGGCGCCGCCGCCGCGCTCGTGCGTGCCCACCCGGAGGTGGCCCGTGACGACTCCTGACGACATCCCCGAGCTGCGCACGAAGCTGAAGAAGCTCAACAGCCTCGCCACCCGTCTCAAGCTCGACCTGCACGATCTGGCCGAGGACCTGCCGGTCGGCTGGGAGCAGATCCTGGAGACGGCCACCGCGACCTACAACACCTACGTCGAGATCAACCGTCTCGAGCGCGAACTGGCGAAGGTGGACGCGGCATGACCGCGGCATCCGCCGAGCAGCTGCCACCCGCCGAACAGCTGCCACCCGGCGAGCGGCTGGCGCGCTTCCGCCAGTGCGCCACCGCCGAGGACTACTTCCAGGCCCTGGACGTCCCCTTCGACCCGAAGGTGGTCGCGGTCAACCGGCTGCACATCCTGCGGCACTTCTCCCGGGCCGTGGCCCGGACGGACGCGGAGAATCCCGCGCCGGGGGAGCGGCTGGCCGCCTACCGCGCCGCCCTGGTCGCCTCCTACGAGGCGTTCACCACGGCCGGCGCGCTCGACCACCGCCTGTTCAAGGTCCTCGCCGACCGCGCCCCCCAGGCGTTCGTCGCCCTGGACACCGTCACCGTTKAAGCCGAGAAGAGGGCCTGATGGACGTCAGTTTCGAGGAACCGCCGCTGTCCGAGGCCGCCTACGACGTCGGCGACACCGTCGTGGCCGTCAAGGACCTGCGTAACGACGGCACCTTCCCCGAGCCGGGGATCAGCGTCGGGGACGTGCTGGTGGAGACCGGGACCGTCGGTCACGTCCACGGTGTGGGCGTCTACCTGCAGGAGCACATCGTCTACGCGGTCGCGTTCAGCAACGGCCGGGTCGTGGGCTGTCTGGAGCGCGAGCTGGACCTGGTGACCGCCGCGCCGGGCCGGGAAGCGGGTGAGCGGCCATGACCCCCCAGTCAGCGCGGCCGGCGCCGGTACCGGCGCGCTCGATCCCCCTGACGGTGCTCTCCCCGGYCGAGGCGGCCGCGGCGTCGGCGCCGGTGGCCGCTGCGCCGTCGCCGGCGTCGTCGCCGGCGACGGGGTGCGCGTCCACTCAGGGATGCGGCACCAGCACGACCGGTCTGGACCCCGCGATCGCGGAGAAGGTCGCCAACCATCCCTGTTACAGCCAGGAGGCGCACCAGTACTACGCCCGGATGCACGTCCCGGTCGCGCCGGGCTGCAACATCCAGTGCAACTACTGCAACCGCAAGTTCGACTGCGCGAACGAGAGCCGCCCCGGCGTCRCCAGCAAGCTGCTCACCCCGGAGCAGGCACTGGCCAAGGTCAAGCGGGTGGCCAGCGAGATCAAGCAGATGAGCGTGCTCGGCGTGGCCGGGCCCGGGGAGCCGCTGGCCAACGCGGGGCGCACCTTCCGCACGATGGAGCTGGTGGCCCGGGAGTGCCCGGACATCAAACTGTGCGTGTCCACGAACGGGCTCGCCCTCGTCGACCACGTCGACCGCATCGCGGATCTCGGCATCGACCATGTGACGATCACGATCAACATGATCGATCCCGAGGTCGGCGAACGGATCTACCCCTGGGTGGCCTTCCGCGGTAAGCGCCACACCGGCCGGGAKGCGTCGAAGATCCTTGTCGAGCGGCAGCTGGAGGGGCTCGCGGCGCTCACCGAACGCGGGATCCTGTGCAAGGTCAACTCGGTGATGATCCCCGGGGTCAACGACGAGCACCTGGTGGAGGTCTCCCGCACGGTCCGCGGCATGGGGGCCTTCCTGCACAACGTGATGCCGCTGGTGTCCGCCCCCGAGCACGGCACCCACTACGGCCTGACCGGGCAGCGCGGGCCGACCCCGCAGGAGCTCAAGGCGTTGCAGGACCGCTGCGAGGGCGACGACGGCGCGCAGATGAACATGATGCGCCACTGCCGGCAGTGCCGGGCCGACGCGGTCGGCCTGCTCGGGGAGGACCGCGGCGACGAGTTCGGCCCCGAGACCTACCTGGAGGGCGAGGTCACCTACGACCTGGCCGGCCGCCAGGAGGCGCACGCGGCGATCGAACGCTGGCGTTCCGACGTCCGTGCCACCCGGGAGGAGCTGCGGATCTCCGCCGGCGCGGCAAAGCCGGAACGCACGGTTCTGATCGCGGTCGCCACCAAGGGCGGGGGAGTGGTCAACCAGCACTTCGGCCACGCCGAGGAGTTCTGGATCTACGAGGCGGGCGAGCGGTGGGCGCGCCTGGTGGGCACCCGCAGCGTCGCGCGCTACTGCGAGGGCGCCTCCGAGTGCGATGACGAGGGGGAGAGCGGCAAGGGGGAGAGCGGCAAGGGATCGGTGCTCGACCGGACCGCCAGCATGCTGTCGGACTGCGCCGCCGTGCTGTGCAGCAGGATCGGTAACGGCCCGCGGGAGACGCTGGCCGCGGCCGGGATCGAAGCCGTCGAGTGCTACGACATCATCGACTCCGTGGTTGCCACCGAAGGTGCGCGGCTTGCGGCGCAGGGTGCCCAACAGACGGCGGACGACCTGTTCGAGGACACCCCGGACGAGCTGTCCGCCCCGCGCCCGCGGTCGGCCGGGCCGGTCGCGGCGGAGGTGGGATCATGATCACAAAATTGCAGGTCGTGCTCACCGAGCGTGCTGGCGAGCAGGTCCGGGCGCTGCTCGCCCGCGACGAGACGACCACCGGCTACGGCCTTCGGGTCGGCGCGGAGCCCGGCGGCTGCTCGGGCTACAAGTACAGCCTCGCGCTCGCGCCCGCCGCCGAGAAGGGCGACATCACCGTCCGCCAGGACGGGTTCGACGTGTTCGTCGCGTCCGAGTCCGCCTCGCTCGTCCACGGGGTCCGTATCGACTATGCGGAGTCGCTGACGTCGTCGGGTTTCGTCTTCTCCAACCCGCGGGCGGCGGATCCGTGCTCCTGCGGGTCGTCCTTCTCCGCGGACTCCGCGGACTCCGCGGACTCCGCGGAGCGTCAGGAGGGTGACGAAGATACCCTGTGGCGGCAGGTCGACGAGGCGATCCAGCAGGTAAGGCCGTTCCTGCAGCGTGACGGCGGGGACGTCACGGTCGTCGACATCACCGCGGGCGTCGTCTCCGTCCGCCTCACCGGAGCCTGCGGGGGATGTTCCGCTGCCCTGGACACGCTCACGGGCGTCATCGAGCGCCAGCTGAAGGAATCGGTGCCAGCGGTCGAGCGGGTCGTCCTCGCGTACTGACAACTCCGTCCGAGCGCATCTGAACGCATCTGGAGGTGGACCAGTGGATATCACGATCAGTTTCACCGAGCGGGCGGCCGGCCAGGTACGTGCGCTGCTCGATCGGGAGGGCGGCACGCCCACCGCAGGCCTGCGGGTCGGCGTCGACGGCAGCGGCGGCTGCGCCGGGCACCGGTACCGGCTGGCCGTCGAGCCCGCGCCGAGCGCCGGCGACGTCGTCACCCGGGTGGCGGACTTCGACGTGTTCGTCGCCGCCGACGCGGTCGACCAGTTCGACGGCATGCGCATCGACTACAGCGAGTCACTGATGTCGTCCGGCTTCACCTTCTACAACCCGCATGCGCGTAGCCACTGTATGTGTGGCCCGTCGTTCGTCCCGCCCGTCCAGCCGGACGGGGTGGAGACGTCGCTGCTGCAGAAGGCGAACGTGGCGATCCAGCACATCCGGCCGCACCTGCAGCTGGTGGGCCGGGACGCGTCCGTGGTCGGGGTCGCCGACGGCGTGGTCTCGGTGCGACTGACCGGCATCGGCCTCGAACGCGAGGCCGACGTCATCGAGCTGGTGAAAACGGTCGAACAGCAGCTCAAGGACGCCGTCCCCGCCGTCCGACGGGTCGTCCCCGCATCCGTGGGCCGGTAGCGGAAGGCAGGGGGACGGCATGGACATGCGGCGGTTCGAGCGTCAACTGACACTGAGCGGTTTCGGGCTACCGGGACAGGAGCGGCTGTGCGAGGCGACGGTGCTTGTGGCGGGTGTGGGTGGGGTAGGCGGCGCCGTCGCCACCTACCTGGCCGCGGCTGGCGTCGGGCGGCTGGTCCTCGTGCATCCCGGCGCCCTCGAGACACCCGACCTCAACCGACAGACGCTTATGCGACCCGACCGGGTCGGTGAGTCACGGGTGGCCTGCGCCGCCGGCACGTTGCGGGAGCACTACCCGGACGTCACGGTCGAGGCGTGGGACCGGGACCTGTTCGACCCGCTCCTGCCCGGTCTCGTCGCCGGCGCGGACGTGGTCGTCGACGCCCGCCACAACTTCCCCGAACGGTTCCGGATCAACCGGATGTGCCTGGACCTGGGGGTGCCGCTGGTCTTCGCGGCCATGAGCAACACCGAGGCCCAACTGCTGACGGTGCTGCCCGGCGACCCGTGCCTGCGCTGCGTGTTCGCCGACGGCGACCCGGAGTGGGAGCCGCTCGGCTTCTCGGTGCTCGGCGCGGTGGCCGGCACGGTGGGCTGCCTGGCCGCCATGGAGGTCATCAAGATTGTTTCTCGGTTTGGTGAGCCGTCCAGCGGGAAACTGCTCACCTTCGACCTGTGGGACATGGACTTCCGCTCGTTCCCGGTGGCCCACGACCCGCAGTGCGTCGACTGCGGGCCCGTCCGGCGGCAGCCGTCGCACCCCCAGCCGTACACGGTGCGCCGCGTCCCGCTGTCAGATGTGTCAGATGTGTCGGACGTGTCGGCAGGCGTGCCAGGCCTGGCGGACACGGCCGGCACAGCCGGGGCCGGTGGGCTGGCGGGGGCAGGGGCCGGCTCCTGCGTCCGGTGCGGTCACGACGATCCGCTGTGACCGGATCTCCCATGACCCCGATGATCTACTGTGACTACAACGCGACGACCCCGGTCGACCCGCGGGTGCTCGACGCGATGCTGCCGCTGTTCACCGAGGACTTCGCGAACGCCTCCAGCGGGCATGCCGCCGGCCGCGCGGCCGCCCGCCTGGTCGAGCGGGCCCGCGAGCAGGTCGCGGCCCTGGTCGGCGCCGGCCGGCGCAGCGTCGTGTTCACCGGCGGCGCCACCGAGGCGGCCAACCTCGCGATCCACGGCGTCCTCGCCGGTGCCGAGCCCGGCCGTCGGCGCGTCCTGGTGGCGGCCACCGAGCACAAGGCCGTTCTCGCGGCGGCCGGGCAGGCCGCGCGGCTGCACGGTGGCTCGGTCGAGCTGATCCGGGTGCTGCGCGACGGCACCCCCGATCTCGATCATCTCGCCGCGCTGCTGTCGAAGCTGTCGGGGCAGGTCGGGCTGGTCGCGGTGATGGCCGCGAACAGCGAGACCGGCGCGATCGCGGACATCCGGCAGGCCTGCCGGCTCACGCACGGCGCCGGCGCACTGTACCTGTGCGACGTCACCCAGGCCGCCGGCAAGATCCCCGTCGCCATGGAGACGCACGGGATCGACATCGCCGTGCTCAGCGCGCACAAGATATACGGACCCAAGGGGGTCGGCGCGCTCGTCGCCAGCCGTCCGCTGCAGAACCGGCTGACACCGTTGATCGTCGGCGGCGGCCAGGAGCGGGGGCTGCGCAGCGGCACCATCAACAGCGCCGGCATCGTCGGGTTCGGCCAGGCCGCGCAGCTCGCCGCCGAGCGGCTGCCCGCCGACGCCGACCGGCTGCGCCACCTCACCGCGCTGCTGCACGGCCTGCTGACGGAGAAGCTCCCCGGCGTGGAGCTCAACGGCCCGACCGTCACCCGGCTGCCGAACACGGTGAACCTGCGTTTCGCCGGGGCGGACGCCGACGCGGTGATGACGTCGATGCCGCAGGTCGCGGTGTCGGCGGGCAGCGCCTGCAAGGGTTCGAGCACCGAGCCGTCCCACGTGCTGACGGCGATGGGGCTCGACACGACCGCCGCGTTGGAAAGCCTGCGCTTCAGCCTCGGCCGCCCCACCACCGAGGACGAGGTACACGCGCTGGCCACCCACGTTGCCACCGCCGTCACCCACGTCCGCTCCCTGCACACTCGCCCCCACACCACCCCCCGCGCCCACGCCTGACCGGCGGCCGCGGCGGAAACGCGGGTGGCACCATCATCCCGGCGATGGTTACCACCTATACCTCGTCTACCTCGTCGACGCTGGCCGAAGATGTAGGCGGAAAACATTGTCATGGCAGTGTTTTCCACCTGATACCGATATTTTTCACCTGGTACCGGTGTCGTTCCGTGATCCAATTGTGCTGTCCCGACCGGAGCTGCCGCGGCCGCCGTCCGTGCCGTTGCGGGATCTCCAGGCGGCGGAGGTGGCGCACATCGCCGGCCTGCTCACCTCGACCACCGAGGATTTCAACCTCGCCTGGCAGACATACCTCACCTGCGGCGGGTATCCGTGGGCGGTGAGCGAGTACCGCCGCACCGGAGTGGCCGGTGATGCTTTCCTGACCGACATCGAACCGACATCGAACAGTGGCTGCACCGCGATGTGGACCGGAACGCGCCGGAGGAGTCCATCCTCCGACCACTCGCTGGTCTCCACAGCCGTTGCGGTACCCCGATGAATGGACCAGGGCCGTGGTCGACCTGGGATATCCCTCCCGACAGGCATTCGACCTGCGCCTGGGGAAGCTCGTCCGGACGCTCGGAGAGCTCTGCTGTCATCAGATCGGTGCCGCGGTGCGCCGGGTGGCGGGCGCGTGGGCCGGGCTTTGCCTCGCTGATCCGATCATGGCTTGGTTGGGTCCCGGCTGCGGGCGCCGCCGGCTACGGCTTCCCGAAACGGCCTCCCGGAACCTGGCCCTGGGCGCACGCGCTGGCCACGTGCGCACCGTGTCCTCGCCATGCTCACCCCGACAAGACAAAAGGCGAGGACGGGAAGCGTCGTCTGGCCGACATTACGCCTCTCCAAAGCGGCCTTGTTACCGTGGCGTGATCTCAATAAAATCAGCTGCGACCGATGACCGCATCGAGCAATGGCAAACCGGGGGCAGCGCGTGGCGGGGGACAGCAGGACCATAGTGAGCGCACTCCTCACCGATGTGTGGGGTGCCGGGAAGGTCGATCTTATCGAGGATCTGATCGACGCCGAATACCGTAGTCATATCGAGGAGACCCATCCGGTCCGGTCCTCGCGTCGGACGGGTCCTGTCATTCCGCGCCTCGAGATCATCGCCTACCGCTCGGGTATACCGAACCTCAGCCTGGACGTCACGGCTGTTCTCGCTGACGGGGACACCGTCGTGGCGATATGGACGATGTCAGGCGACAACACCGCCGACGCCAGCGTCGAGGGCGGCGACGAGGTGATTCCGTCGTCCGGACGCCGCGTCGAGGCGACCGGTATCGGGTTGTTCGTCGTCAGGGACTCCAGGATCACGAAGGCGACATACCACTGGAATCCGTTGGGCCCGCTGACGCAGCTACGATTCTTCGCCACGGGTACTCTCGAGATCGGGCTCGGCGACGGGACGGTGAGTCTCCAGCGATGAGCGACACTTCGAATGTTGTGATCGTGGACCCGGCGAATCCTGTGGTCCGGCCGCTGTTCGAGGTTTCATCCGCGCTGCCGGAAAGCCTCGAATTCGATATCAAGCCCGTGTGGACCGCGCTCGCCGTTCCCCCCTCGGCCTTTCCCGCGAGGCTCGGCGGCTACACCGAGCCGAGCGAGTCCCCGTACGCGCGGCGCAAGGGCGCGTTCGACAGCGCGGCCCGGGGTTTCGGTGCCACCGCCGACCGCATCTGGTTCTTCCGGGGAGCCAACTTCATCCGCTATTTCGAGCGCCCGGAGCGCAGGGACGACACCAGCGATTGGTTACGGACAGCCACATACTGGCCTGGTCTTCCAGCAAACATCAGTACGCGCATCGACGCGGTACTCACTGGCAACGTCGCGCCATATGAGGGCCACCTGTGGCTGTTCAGCGGCAGTCAGTACATTCGCTATGACCCGAACAACGACACAGTAGTCGTCGGAGCTCGGCCCATAGCCGGGCACTGGGGTCTGCCCGACGGGTTCGCGCAGGGTTTCGACGCGGCCATCCACGGGGTCGGCGACTACCTGGGCATCGCCTGGTTCTTCAAGGGCAGCCAGTACGTGCGCTACAACATCCATACGGACACGACCGAGTTCGGGCCCGTGGACATCGCGTCGATGTGGCACAACTGGCCCGACTCCTTCGCCGACGGGGTTGACTTCGCGTTCTACGGAACCGGGCCGCACGAGGAGCACATCTACTTCTTCCGCGGCGACAGGTACATCCGCTACAACCTGCCCGCCGACCGCGTCGAGGACGGTCCGTTGAACGCGACGGACGCGTGGCCCGCACTGGGCCGGTTCATGCCGGTGCCGCAACTGTTCCTGCGCGAAAAGTACACGCTGTCGACCTTCCACGGTGAGATGGGAAGGGCCGGCGTCGTCGGCGTGCCCACCCAGGTCGGCGGACACACCAGGACGGAATTCTACGTCGTCACGAAGAAGACGCAGGCCACCAACGAATCGATGTCGACCAACATCCTGGAAAGCAGCTCGCAACAGGTCGTGAACAACTTTTCCGACAGCCTGCGCACGGACACCTCGAGCTCCGAAAGCCACGACAACTACGACTACGGCATGGACGCCTCGTTCCACGGCGAGGCGCAGGCGACCGGGCTTACCGGCGGCGAGGTCAACGCCGATCTACATGTCAAGGGCGCCACGCATGACGTCCGTACGTCGTTCGCCAGGGCCGTCGGCGACCAGGTGAACAAGGCGAGGCAGGACTCGCACGAGCGGCACTCGCAGCAGGTCAGCACCCAGGACTCCTCGTACCAGGTCAACGTGGAGACGGAGACCGGGTTCAAGCAGGTGGTCGACAACACCCAGAATCCCGACGCGATCAATTTCGTGTTGTACCAGCTCACCCAGGAATACATCCTGGTGCTGAGCCTGGTGGACGCGGAGCTCGTGTTCCGCAACGGGGACGACCGGGCGGCGGCATCGGTCTCCATAYGCGACATGGGGAAGCTGCTCGACAACTGCGTGGCGGACGCCGCCGCCCGCGCCGACGTGGCACGGGCGGTGGTCGTCACGCTGACCTCCGTGACCGACGCCACCGGAGCGACACGCTCCCTGCTGGCCGCGGGTGTGACACCGGACGCCCCTGCCGGCGCCGCGGTCGACCGGTCGGTACGAACCTCGTTCACGGTGAAGAACTCCGAGGGAAATCCCGTACGCAACATCGATGTCGACGGCATCATTATCAGCGTTGAACGCCCGGTGGTGCTCACCGCGAACACGGCGCTGGCCACTCTCCACGGATCCGGGTGAAACGCCGCACCGCGTCCAGCAGAACCAGACACCGGCAGCGCTGCCATACCGGCGCCATACCGGCGTTCCCGAGCATCCAGCAAAGTTCTGAAGGCGGTCCCACCCGCCCCACTTTTCGTTTCCAGCAATCCGGAGGTATGTAGTGTCCAAGGCCTACGTGACCCGAGGCGGCCGGTACCTGCGTTACGACGTCGACGGCGACGCCGCGGACGCCGGGTATCCGAAGGCGCTCACTGACGGCTGGTCCGGGCTGTCCGGCACGGGCTTCGAGACCGGGATCGACGCGGCGCTCGACCTCGGCACGGGCAAGGTATACCTGTTCAGGGGCCCGAACTACCTGCGGATCGACCAGCAGCGCAACCAGGTTGACGAAGAGCCGAGACCCATCGCGGGCGCATGGGCCGGGCTCGCCGAGGCAGGCTTCGCCGACGGGGTCGACGCGGCCATCAACTGGGGCAACGGCAAGGCGTACTTCTTCCGCGGCGACTCCTACGTGCAGTACGACATCGGCGCCGACCGGGTCGACGACGGCTACCCACAGCCGATCGCGCAGGACTGGCCCGGGTTCGCCGACGCGGGCTTCGCCGACGGGGTCGACGCCGCCGTGAACTGGGGCAACGGCAAGGCGTATTTCTTCCGCGGCGATTCCTACCTGCGCTACTCGATCGGCGTCGGAACCGACGAGGGGTATCCGCGGCCGATCGCCGGGAACTGGCCAGGGCTTGGCGAGGCGGGTTTCAGCGACGGCCTCGACGCAATCTGGGTGAAGCTCACCTCGGCGCCCGCGCCCGGACCGGGGCCGGCTCCGTCCGGCGTCGGCCTCGTCCCCGGTGACCATGTCTGGTACTACAACGGCCAGATATCCACCGACCGCGACATCCCACGAGCTGTGTGGTTCCCCGGCTCGCAAAGCCCGACGGACTATCTCGGCCACGGCGATGAGATCTTCAACTTCGTCATCCACGCCGATGCCATCTACCGCGGCCGCCCGCACATGCGCGGCCGGGAGGGCACCTATGCCTGGCTGAACAACAACCCCGGCAACATCACCGGCGTCCCCGGCGGCACCGACTACGGCCAGTATCGGGACAAGTTCAACTGGCACCGATTCATCATCTTCCCGACTCGTCAGGCAGGGTACGACGCCATCGCCGCTTTCCTTCGCCAGGCCAGCTACCCTGCGAAAACCACCGGTGTGCGGCAGTGGCCGGCCGGCCGCTACCGCGACCTCGGCATCACCGAGGCGTTTCACCGGTACGCGCCCGCCGAGGACGGCAACGACCCTGACAGCTACGGGGCCGCGGTCGCCGCCGCCGCGGGGGTGTCGACGACCACGTTGATCAGCGAGTTGACCGACGCGCAGATGGCCCACATGCAGAACAAGATCGCCGAAATCGAGGGTGCGGTGCCTGGAGTGATATTTGCCCCGGACTCCGCTGACCTACCCGACGCCGTCCGCGCCGCCCTCGCCTAGAGAGCCGGGGGTCACGTCCGGCATCTGGCATGTCCGGCGCGTCGACGACGGGCTCACCCACGAGGCCGTCCTCCGGCTGACGCAGGGAGAAGGCTTCCCGGCTCCGCCACCGTGACGGATCCACAGCTGCCCGTCCCGCCTGTGGGGGCTGGCGGCACCATCGGATTGTGACAGGAAGTAGAAAATCTACATCTGTCCGTACCGGGAGCCGAACCGGCTCCAGCCCGGTCCGCGGCGGGCAAGAGTCCACTACCAGGAGCGGAGCCCACCGCACAAACCATGGTTCCGGTAAGTTGATCTTGTCGGGAATCCGGCTCCTGAGAAGATCACATAATTGCCTGACGATCAGATTCGGGCTCGGCCGGCCGCGTTACCTGTGATTACCGCGGGTCCGGGCCGTGGTCGGTCGGGGGGTTTTCGGCTGTGCCGGCGAAGCCGGCGGCGAGCTTCCGCATGGCGGCGTCCAGGAGTTCGGTGAGTTCCAGGTTCTCGTGGCGTAGCCACTGTTCGTAGGCGGCGATCGCCACGCCCAGAGTGGCGTACRCGATCGCCTGCGGGGCCAGGGCGTGCTCGTCCTGGCCGATGCGGTTACCGATGAACTCGGAGATGACCTGCCGCCACGCGACATAGCGCAGGGTCGAGTGCGCCTGCAGGGCCGGGGTGCCCAGAATGAGCCGCATCCGCCGGCGGTGCCAGGGGATCTCGGCGGGGTTGACCCGGTTGAACTCGATCAGCGCCTGGCGGACGGCGTCCATCAGCGGGACGTCGGGCGGGTAGGTGCGCAGGTCCGCGCGCAGCCGGGCCAGTTCCTCGTCGAAAGCGCCCCAGACGACGTCGTTCTTGGACGGGAAGTAGCGGAAGAACGTCCGCCGCCCGATACCGGCGGCGCGGGCGATGTCGTCGACGGTTGTCCGCTCGAAGCCGCGTTCGGCGAAGAGCTCGAACGCCAGATGCTCCAGCTCGGCGCGGCTGGTGACGGGGTTGCGGCCACCCCGGCCGCCGGATGTGCCGGATGTGCCGGGTGCGCGCTCTTCGCGCTGGTTCCGCATCGCCTCTTCCGGGTGGCATTGAGTGCCAATATTATGCGTGCCTGCGGTCACAGCGAATCATGTTGTCGGACGGGAGCATGCCATGCCGCACCGGATGCCCGGGTCGTGCCGGACGCGCGCGGCGGGCGGCCCACGCCCGGCGCGCGTCCGGAAGCCGCCGGACGCCGGCAGTGGCCGACCGACTGCCCACCGCGGGCACGCTCGCCAGCGGCGGGAAGGGCGGTGACCCGGCCAGCGGCGCCCACGGACGCGGTGGCCGAAGGGACAGCGGCAGGTACGGCAAGCGAGGGAACAGCGGGCGAGGGAACAGCAGGCACCGCGCGGGCCGCGGCCGGGGGGACGGCGACGGACCCGCAGGCGGGCAGCGGCCGGGTGGCGGTGGTGACGGGGGCGGCCCGCGGCATCGGCGCGGCCGTGGCGGGCCAGCTGGCCGCGCAGGGGTGGCGGGTCGTCGCGGTGGACGTGTGCGCCGACCTGCCCGGCGTCGCCTACCCGCTGGGGACGCCGGAGGAACTGCGCGCGCTCGCCCGGCGCTGGCCCGGCCGGGTCCGCGACGTGGTCGCCGACGTGCGCGAGGCACAGGCCCTGGCCGAGGCCGTCGAGCTGGCCGAGCGCGAGTTCGGGGGAGTGCACGCCGCGGTGGCCGCCGCCGCGGTGATGGCCGGCGGCCGTCCGCTGTGGGAGACCACGGACGCCGAGTGGGACGTCCTGTTCGAGGTCGGTGTCCGCGGAGTGCTCAACCTCGCCCGCGCGGCCGTGCCCGCCCTGCTGCGTGCCGCGCCGCCGCGCTCCGGCCGGTTCGTCGCGCTGGCGTCGGCGGCGGCCCATCGCGGCCTGTGGCATCTGGCCGCCTACAACGCCGCGAAGCACGCCGTCGTGGGGCTGGTGCGCGGGCTCGCGACCGACCTGCGGGGCACCGGTGTCACGGCCACCGCGGTGTCCCCGGGCTCCACCCGCACGGCCATGCTGGACGCGACCGCCGCCCTCTACGACCTGCCGGACGTCGACGGGTTCGCCGGATACCAGCTCCTCGACCGCCTGCTGCGGCCGGAGGAGGTCGCCGCCACCGTGTGCTGGCTGTGCGGCGAGGGCTCGTCCGCGATCACCGGCACCGTGGTGCACGCCGACGGCGGCTTCACCGCGTGACAGGCACCGTGGGCCCGGCGGGCTCCCGCGACGCGGACACCGCTGTGACGAACGCCGGAAATCCCGCGAGCCCCAGGAATCCCGCGGACTCCGGGAGACCCGCGAAGCGCGCGGACGACGCCTTGGATGCCGCGGGCTCCCAGAGCCCAGGCACTCCCGCGGCGGGAGCCGGCGGCACCCGGGACGAGGGCCGCGCGGGCTCGGGAAGCCCGGCGGACGGCGTCCTGCGGCTGGTCTTCGACCCTGGTACGCGCCGGTGGGCCGACGGGCAGGTGCTGCTTGGCGGTTCCCCGCTGCGGGTCCTGCGGCTGCCCGCCGCCGGCGCCCGGCTGGTCGAGGAGTGGATGCGCGGGCAGCCGGTCGGGCCCGATCCGGCGCGGCGGCGGCTGGCGGACCGGCTGGTGGCGGCCGGAATCGCCCACCCGGTCTACGAACGTCCCCGGCTGCGCCTGTCCGACGTCACGCTCGTCGTCCCCGTGCGCGACCACGCCGCCGCCCTGGAACGGCTGCTCGCCGCGCTGGGCGCGGCAGGTGAGGTGGGTACGGCGGGCGGGGCGAACAAGGCGGGCGGGGCGAACAAAGCTGGCGAGGAGAACGATGCGGGCGAGGGGGATGCGAGGGAGACAAGGAAGGCGGGGGAGGCGGGGGAGCTGGCGGAAGTGATCGTCGTGGACGACGGATCCGTGCCGCCGCTGCCGCGGGCGACAGCCCGCCACCAGCGGCCCCGCGGCCCGGCCGCCGCGCGCAACACCGGCTGGCGGCGGGCGGGCACCGAGCTGGTGGCCTTCCTGGACGCCGACGTGCGGCCCGAGCCGGGCTGGCTGGAGCCGCTGCTGGCGCACTTCGACGCCCCGGACGTCGCCGCGGTGGCCCCCCGGGTGACCAGCCTGCCTGGGCGGTCGTTGCTGGCCCGCTACGAGCGGGCGCGCTCGTCGCTGGACCTCGGCGGCGTCGCGGCGCCGGTGCGGCCGGCCAGCCGGGTGAGCTACGTCCCCTCGGCCGCGCTCGTGGTGCGTGCCGCCGCCCTGCGGGAGCTGCGCGGTTTCGACGAGCGGATGCGCTTCGGCGAGGACGTGGACCTGGTGTGGCGGCTGGTGCGTGCCGGCTGGCAGGTCCGTTACGAGCCCGTGTCGCGGGTCGGGCACGCTCCCCGCGGCCGGTGGACGGCGTGGCTGCGGCAGCGTTTCGACTACGGGACGTCGGCGGCGCCGCTGGCGACCCGGCACGGTGGTGCCGTCGCGCCGGTGCGGATGTCGGTGTGGAGCGCGCTGTCGTGGGCGGCGGTGGCCGCCGGCCGGCCGCGGGCCGGGCTTGTGGTCGCGGCCGGCACGGCGGCGTTGCTGCCGCGCAGGCTGGCGCCGCTCGGGGTGCCCGCCACCGGGGCGCTGCGGGTGGCGGCGCTGGGGCACCTCGGCGCGGGCCGGCTGTTCGCCGACGCGGTGACCCGCGCCTGGTGGCCGGCGGCCGTCCCGCTGCTGGCGGGCACCAGGCGGGGCAGATGGCTGCTGGCCCTGGCGCTGGGGCGGCACCTGCACGAGTGGTATCAGCGGCGGCCGGACGTGGATCCGCCGCGCTGGCTGCTGCTGCGGGCACTCGACGACGCCGCCTACGGCGCCGGGGTCTGGTGGGGCGCCGCACGCGCGGGCACGCTCACCCCGCTGCTCCCGGAGCTGTCCGGCCGGCCCGCCGCGGCGACCGCGTACCTTCGCCGTGTCCTTCAGGTCCGCGGTGCATCCCACCTGAAACCACGCCACGCGCTGGTTTCGGGAGCGCGTCGCATCCTGGGCAGGCATCACGTACCGTGACCGTCGTGCGGCCCTGGCGGTTGGCGGAGCTCGCCTGGCCCGAGGTGGCCGAGCGGGCCGCCACCAGCGTGCTCGCCGTCCCCCTCGGCGCGACCGAGCAGCACGGGCCGCACCTGCCGCTCACCGTGGACACCGAACTTGCCACGACGCTGTGCGAGCGGCTCGCCCGTGCCCGATCCTGGGTGCTCGTCGCGCCGGCGCTGCCCTATGGCGCAAGCGGTGAGCACGCGGGCTTTCCCGGCACCCTGTCGATCGGGCAGGACGGCGTCGAGTTGCTGCTGGTCGAGCTTGTCCGCTCGGCGGACGCGTTCGCCGGGGTGCTGCTGGTCTGCGGGCACGGCGGCAACGCCGCGCCGCTGCGCCGCGCCGTCGCCCGGCTGCGCGGTGAGGGCCGGCGGGTGCTTGCCTGGCTGCCCGGCGGGCCCGCGGACGACGCCCACGCCGGCCGTACCGAGACCTCGGTGATGCTCGCGCTGCGCGGGCAGGCGGTGCGGCTCGACCATGTCGAGCCCGGGGTGACCCGTCCGATCGGTGAGCTCCTGCCGGCGCTGCGGGAGTCCGGGGTGCGCGCGGTCAGCCCCAACGGCGTGCTGGGCGATCCGACCGGTTCCTCCGCCCGCGCCGGAACGCGCATCCTGGACGCTTGGGCCCAGGAGCTCGCCGCCGCGGCCGACCGGTGGCGCGACAGTCTGCCGCACGACCGGAAGAGCCAGCCGTAGGACCGGCGGCCGGCCGTGATATCGGTACTGGCATGGCAGCAGGGCAGCCGTTCCACGGATCGGTGCTGGACGCGGTACTGGAACGGATCACCTACGCCAACGAGGAGACGGGCTACACCGTCGCCCGGGTGGACGCGGGGCGGTCCGGTGAGCTGATCACCGTGGTGGGCGCGCTGCTGGGCGCGCAGCCGGGTGAGTCGCTGCGGATGCGGGGGCGGTGGGGCTCGCACCCACAGTACGGCCGGCAGTTCCACGTCGAGGACTACAGCACCGTGCTGCCGGCGACGATCCAGGGTATTCGGCGGTATCTCGGCTCCGGACTGATCAAGGGTATTGGGCCGAGGCTCGCCGAGCGCATTGTCGAGCATTTCGGTATTGACGCCCTGGACGTCATCGAACAGCATCCCGAACGGCTGATCGAGGTCCCGAAACTCGGCCCCAAACGGACGAAGGCGATCGCGGTTGCCTGGGAGGAACAGAAGGCCATCAAGGAGGTGATGGTCTTTCTCCAGGGCGTCGGGGTGTCCACGTCGCTGGCGGTGCGAATTTACAAACAATATGGCGACCGGTCGATCGAGGTGGTGCGCACCCAGCCGTACCAGCTGGCCACCGACGTGTGGGGCATCGGGTTCCGTACCGCGGACACGATCGCCAGGGCCGTCGGGATTCCGCACGACAGCCCGCAGCGGATAAAGGCCGGGCTGGTGTTCACCCTGTCGGAGTCCACCGGGGACGGGAACTGCTTCCTGCCCGAGCAGCGGCTGATCGCCGAGGCGATCAAGATCCTGCAGGTCGACACCGGCGCGGTGATCGAGTGTCTGGCCGAACTCGTCGCCGAGGAGGGCGTCGTCCGTGAGGAGATCCCCGGGGAGGATCCGGACGCCCCCGTCGCCGCGGTCTACCTGGTGCCCTTCCACCGCGCGGAGATCTCCCTGGCCGGTCAGCTCCTGCGGCTGCTGCGCGCGCCCGCCGACCGGATGCCGGCGTTCGCCGACGTCGACTGGGACAGGGCGCTGCTCTGGCTGCACGGGCGGACGCGCACCGAGCTCGCCCCCGCCCAGCGGGCGGCGGTGAAACTGGCCCTGACCGAGAGGGTCGCCGTCCTCACCGGCGGGCCGGGATGTGGCAAGAGCTTCACCGTACGCTCCGTAGTCACGCTTGCCCAGGCCAAGGGCGCGAAGATCGTGCTGGCCGCGCCCACCGGCCGGGCGGCGAAACGGCTCACCGAGCTGACCGGGCACGACGCGTCCACCGTGCACCGGCTGCTGCAGCTGCGTCCCGGCGGGGACGCGGCCTACGACCGCGACCACCCGCTGGACGCCGACATCGTCGTGGTCGACGAGGCGTCCATGCTCGATCTGCTGCTGGCCAACAAGCTGGCCAAGGCGGTCGCGCCCGGGGCGCACCTGCTCCTGGTCGGCGACGTCGACCAGCTCCCGTCCGTCGGGGCCGGGGAGGTCCTGCGCGATCTGCTGGCGGCGGGGACACCGGTCCCGCACGTGCGGCTGACGCACGTCTTCCGGCAGGCGCAGCAGTCCGGGGTGGTCACCAACGCGCACCGGATCAACAGCGGCGAGYACCCGCTGGTGCGCGGCCTGCCGGATTTCTTCTTCTTCGCTGCGGACGAGACCGAGGAGGCCGCGGCGATGACCGTGGACGTGGTGGCCCGGCGGATTCCCGCGAAGTTCGGGCTGGACCCGCGCCGCGACGTGCAGGTGCTCGCGCCGATGCACCGCGGCCCGGCCGGCGCCGGCGCGCTGAACACACTGTTGCAGGAGGCGCTCACCCCGGCGCGTCCCGACACGCCCGAACGCCGCGCCGGCGGGCGGATCTTCCGGGTCGGCGACAAGGTCACCCAGATCCGCAACAACTACGACAAGGGAGCCAGCGGCGTCTTCAACGGCACCCTGGGCGTGGTCACCGGTATCGACCTCGACGAGCAGAAGGTCACGGTGCGTACGGACGAGGACGAGGATATCGACTACGACTTCACCGAGCTGGACGAACTCGTCCACGCCTACGCCGTGACCATCCACCGTTCGCAGGGCAGCGAGTACCCGGCCGTGGTCATCCCGGTCACCACCAGCGCCTGGATGATGTTGCAGCGTAACCTGCTGTACACGGCGGTCACGCGGGCTCGTAAACTGGTGGTGCTGGTCGGGTCACACCGAGCCATCGGCCAGGCCGTGCGCACGGTCAGCGGCGGCCGCCGCCACACCGCCCTCGACCACCGGCTACAAACGTCCGCTTCGTAACACCGCCTGGTCTCAGATCTCAGATCTCGGGTTTCGGATCTCGGGCCGCCCTGGTCCGCCCTCTCGACCCAGGCTCCTCCTCCGGGTTCGTTCTGATCGTTGGTCGGAGGTCGAATCGCGGGAACGAGGGGGCAAGTGGTTGCTGTGGCAGCCATTTCCGTACTTGTTCCATACTCGCTCCGTATTCGCCTTCCCGGGCGGGGCGGACGGCTGGCCGGTGTTGTTGGTGGATTGTGTTTGCTGGCCCGCTCGTCGGGCCGGCCGGCCCGGTGGGTCGACCCGGTAGGACGCGCCGCGGGCGGGTGGCCGGCCGTCGGTCGTGAGCCGACCCAGCGGCCGACTCGGTGGCTGGCCCGCCAGGCCGACTCGGCGGGGCGGTGCGGTGGGGGCGGCGGGCCGGTGTGGGTGGCTTCGGGGAGGGGCGGTCGCTCTCTGGCAAAGGTCACGCAGACGGCACCGGTGGACGCGCTGTGTGATCACCCTTACTCTCGGTAGGGGGGTCGGTCTGAACCGGAACGTTGTCGCCGTGAATGGGTCAGTGACCCCGCCGGCCCCGGTCCCGGGGTTTTCCCGGCCTGCTCGGTGGAGGGGGACACCAACATGCACAGATCCTTGATTGTTGCCAAGATCACACCCGGCGCGGAAAAGGACGTCGCACGCATCTTCGCKGAATCGGACGCGACCGGACTTCCGCGGATCGCCGGCGTCACCCGCCGTTCGCTCTATTCGCTCGGGGATCTCTACGTCCACCTGCTGGAAACGGCCGGGGACGGCCGGCGGGCGGTGGACAACGCGCGCGGCCACGAGGAGTTCAAACGCGTCAGCGAGCGGCTGTCCCACTACATTCAGCCCTATCTGCCGACCTGGCGGTCACCCGAGGACGCGATAGCGCGGTGTTTCTACACCTATGAGGCCGGCTCCGCCGGCGGTACCCACGAGGCCAGCTCCGCCGGTGGCACCCACGAGGCCAGCTCCGCCGGGGAGGCAGCGTGAGGGCCACGGTCGCCGAGGCGGACGTGGCCGCCTGGAGCCGGTGCGGCTCCTGCACCGCGCTCGTCTACGGCAAACGGCTGGCCCGCAACCTCTACGTGTGCCCGGAATGCGGCCACCACGACCGGCTGACCGCCGCCCAGCGGATCGACCAGCTCCTCGATCCCGGCAGCTTCCGGCCGCTGCTGGTCGAACCCGTCCACTTCGACATCCTCGGGTTCACCGACACCCGGCCGTACGCCCAGCGCTGGGAGGCGGCCCGGCGGGAGACCGCGCTGGCCGAGGCGGTGCTGTGCGGCGCCGGAGCCATCGGCGGCCACGGGCTTGTCGTGGCCGTGATGGACTTCCGTTTCCTCGGCGGCAGCCTCGGCTCGGCGGTCGGCGAAATGATAACGCTCGCGGTGGAACTCGCCGTGGACGAGGCGCTTCCCCTGCTCGTCGTCTCCACCTCCGGCGGCGCCCGGATGCAGGAGGGCTGCCTGTCGCTGATGCAGATGGCCAAGACCGGTATCGCCGTCGAACGGCACCGGGAACACGGCCTGCTGTCCATCAGCCTGGTGACCGACCCGACCTACGGCGGGGTGGCGGCGTCGTTCGCGACCAACACGGACGTGATCGTCGCCGAGTCCGGCAGCCGGATGGGTTTCGCCGGGCCCCGGGTCATCCGGCAGACCATCGGGCAGGAGCTGCCCGCCGAGTTCCAGAGCAGCGGTTTTCTCGCCAGCAAGGGGCAGGTCGACATCGTCGCCGACCGGACGGACCTGCGGACGGTGCTGGGCAGGCTGCTCGCGGTCGGCCGGCGGGAGCAGCGGGACATCGACCCGTCGACCGACCTGCCGGCCGACCTGCCGGCCGGCGAGCCGGCGGACGAGCCGGCGCGGCAACCTGTCGGGACGCCGGCCGGCCGGCCCGTACCGGCCGGCTCCGGCGTGCTCATCACCGACCCGGAGCGGCTGGTCCAGCGGGATCCGTGGGAGACCGTCCGACTGGCCCGGGACAGCGGCCGCCCCACCGTCCGGGACTACCTCGCCCGGTCGTTCGACTCCTTCATCGAGCTGCGTGGTGACCGGCTGTACGGGGACTGCAGCGCCGTCGTGGCGGGCATCGCGGAGATCGACGGGCTTGCCGTGGCCGTGGTCGGGACCGAGAAGGGGCACTCGACCACGGAGCTCGTCGCGCACAACTTCGGCATGCCCCAGCCCGAGGGCTACCGCAAGGCCATGCGGGTGATGTCGCTGGCGGCGCGGCTCGGCCTGCCCGTGGTGACACTGATCGACACCCCCGGCGCCTACCCCGGCCGGGAGGCCGAGGAGCGGGGGCAGGCGTCCGCGATCGCGCACGCCATCCAGCGGATGTCCGCGCTGTCCACACCGGTCATCGCGGTGATCACCGGTGAGGGCGGCAGCGGCGGCGCGCTGGCGCTGGCCGTCGCCGACCGCGTCCTGGTCGCGGAGAACGGCGTGTTCTCCGTGATCAGCCCCGAGGCGTGCTCGTCGATCCTCTGGAACGACACGCAGGCCGCGGCCGAGGCCGCCCGCGCGCTCGGCCTGAACGCCCCGTGGCTGCTGCGGCTGGGCATCGTCGACGCCGTGGTACCCGAGCCGCTCGGCGGCTCCCAGACGGATCACCTTGCCGCCGGCAACCTGCTGCGCCAGGCGGTGCTCGAGGCCCTGCGCCCGCTGCTGGCGCTGCCGGCGGCCCACCTGATCCGGGCCCGGCGCTCGCGCTTCCGCCGCTTCGGTCAGGCGGCCGTGACCACCCCCACCGACATCGCGCCGCCGCAGCCGCGCGAACGACATGAGGAGAAGGCCGTATGAGGCCGGCCAACACCAGCGACCAGCGTCAGCACGTCCTGAGCCGTCTGCACGAGCACGCGACCCGGCTGGCCGGGGAACTGCCCGGCCAGCTCGGCCGCATCCGCGTCTGTTCCGGGGACGTCGCCATCGAGGTCGAGTGGTCGCGGGCGACCCCCGGCGCGCAGCAGGCGGCGCCGCCGGAAAACGTCGGCGCGCTCATCCCGGCACCGTCCACCGGCGACACGGCTGTTGAGCGGACGGTTGTCACGCGGGCGGCCACCGGGGCGCCGGCCGCCGGAAACGGCACCATCGTCAGCGGTGCCCCCGTGAATGGCGCGGCCGTACCCGGCGCCACGGCAAACGGGGCCGCCGCGAACGAGGCTGGTGAGAATATCGCGGACGCCGACGTGGCCGCTGTCACGGCCCCGATCGTCGGGACTTTCTATCACGCGCCCGAACCGGGGGCAGAGCCTTTCGTCACGGTGGGGAACGTCATCGACGCGGGCGCGACGATCGGCATCATCGAGGCGATGAAACTGCTGAACCCGGTGACTGCCGACATCGGCGGGACGGTGGCCCGGATCTGCGTCGGGAACGGGGAGGCGGTCGAGTTCGACCAGGTTCTCGTCGAAATAGCACCGTAGCGGAAGTCTCATTTCACGCGGGGGGTGAAGATTTGTTCCAGAAAGTTCTCATCGCGAACCGCGGCGAGATCGCGCTACGGGTGGCCAGGGCGTGCCGTGAGCTCGGTATCCGGACCGTCAGCGTCTATTCGACAGCGGACCGGGACTCGCTTGTCCATCGCCATACCGACGAGGCGGTGTGTATTGGGCCGCCACCGCCACGGCGCAGCTACGCCAACGCGGCGGCCATCGTCGAGGCGGCGAGAATGACAGAGGCKGACGCCGTCCATCCCGGCTACGGGTTTCTCTCCGAGGATCCCGACTTCGCGGAGATATGCGCCGACGCCGGCCTGGTGTTCATCGGCTCGCCGCCGGCGGTGATGGCCTCGCTGGGGGACAAGAGCGTGGCCCGGGCCCTGATGCGCAGGGCGGGCCTGCCGCTGCTCACCGGCAGCGCCGATGTCGCGCGCAGCGTAGCTGACGCGCGCGACATCGCCGACGCCATCGGATATCCCGTCATCATCAAGGCCGCGGCCGGTGGCGGTGGGCGCGGTATGACGGTCGTGCGCTCGGCCGCGCAGCTCGCGACCGCGTTCGCCGACACCCGGGCGGCGGCCCGGGCGGTCTTCGGCGACGACCGGATCTACGTGGAGCGTTTTCTCGAACGGGCCCGCCACGTCGAGGTGCAGATCCTCTGTGACGCGCACGGTGTGGGCATCCACCTGGGCACCCGGGACTGTTCGGTGYAGCGCCGCCACCAGAAGCTGGTGGAGGAGGCGCCCGCGCCCGAGCTCGACCCCGACCGGGTGGCCGAGATGTGCCGGGACGCGGTGCGTGGCGCGCTGTCGGTCGGTTTCACCGGCCTGGGCACGGTCGAGTTCCTGGTGGACGAGGACCAGAACCACTATTTCATCGAGATCAACAGCCGTATCCAGGTGGAACATCCGGTCACCGAGATGGTGACGGGCTGCGATCTCGTCCACGAGCAGCTCCATGTCGCGRCCGGCACGCCGTTGCGGCTGCGGCAGGAGGACGTCGTCCTGCGCGGGGTCGCCGTCGAGTGCCGGGTCAACACCGAGGATCCGGACCGCGGGTTCACCCCGGCCGCGGGCCGGCTGGACCGCTTCGCCCCGCCGGCCGGCCCGTTCGTCCGGGTGGACACCCATGGCTTCCCCGGATACCGGGTCAGCCCGTACTACGACTCGCTGCTGGCCAAGGTGTCGGTCTGGGCGCCCAGCCGGGCCGAGGCGCTCAGCCGGGCCGAGCGCGCGCTCGGCGAGTTCGACGTCGACGGGCCCGGCGTACGTACCACTATTCCTTTCATCAAACGTGTGCTGGCCGACACCGAGTTCCGCAAGGGACGGTATTCGACCAGCCTGGTCGACCGCCTGACAGCGGACTCCGGAAAGGTGCGGCGATGAGTGTTGAAGCTACCGGGGAGACCCGGTCCGTCGTGACAGCGGCCACGATCCGCGAAATTCTCGTCGAGCGGGCCGGTGTGGATCCGGACGTTTTCGCCGGAAACGAGTCGCTTTCTCTCGCGGAGCTGCAGATCGACTCACTGGCCGTTCTCGAGCTGCAGGCGGTGCTGGTCGAGAGGTTCGGTGTGGAGATTCCCGACGAGGCCGTCACGATGACCGTGGGGGAGATCGCCGCCGTCGCGAACGAGGATCGGTGACAGAAGGTCCATGAACGAAGACCTGTGAAAAGGCCAGCGAACGAAGGCACCCGGGTGGCGTCCCGTGGGCGAGGGCCTGCGGGAGAAAATCCGGGACAATTTCAGGGAGGTCTCGTAGGAGATGCCGGGACACACACAGAACTCGGTGTTCATCGCCGCTCCGTTCGGCGTCGTCTGGGACGCGACGAACGACCTGGAGAACTGGCCCGACCTGTTCACGGAGTACGCCTCGGTGGACATTCTCGAACGCGAGGGGAACACCGTCCGTTTCCGGTTGACCATGCATCCGGACGAGAACGGYCAGATCTGGTCGTGGGTCAGCCAGCGAACGGTCGACCGTGGCCTGCGTGAGGTGCGCGCGCATCGGGTCGAGCCCGGCCCGTTCCAGTACATGAACATCTACTGGTCGTACGAGGAGCTCGACGGCGGCGTCCGGATGACGTGGCTGCAGGACTTCGCCATGCGCCCGGACGCGCCGGTCGACGACGAGGCGATGACCGCCCGGATCAACGCCAACTCGGTGATCCAGATGGAGATCATCCGGGACAAGGTCGAGAAGCTGGCGGCCGGTGTGGCCGRCACGGCCGGTGTGGCCGGCGCGGCCGGTGGGGCTCGCGACGCGGGCGCATGACGAGTGAGCACGGGCGCATGACAAGTGAGAGGGAGTACCGGAGATGGCTGTCGCATCCTGCTGTCGGCATGTGGCTGTCCGTGATGTTCCGCCGGACCGGCGGCGCGGGGGAGAGCTACGGGTGCTGCTCGGTCCGCGCACGGTCGGTAGCACCTCGGGCTTCATGGGCGTGGCCACCCTGCTGCCCGGCGAGAAGATCGCCGAACACTACCATCCGTACAGCGAAGAGTTTCTGTACGTAGCAACAGGGAGCATCGTCGTCGACTGCGACGACGTCCCGGTGGCCGTCGCGGCCGGCGAGGGGCTCTACATCCCGATCGGGACGCGCCACCGGCTGCGCAACACCGCGGGCGAGCCGGCGTCGGTGGTCTTCCACCTCGGTCCCCTCGCCCCCCGTCCCGAGCTCGGGCACGTGGACACCGAGAACGCCGAGGACACCGGGAAGGCCGGGGACACCGGGAACGCCGGGGAGGCCCGGGGGAGCGGGGACGCCCGGGACGCGGGCGCTGCCCGGCAGGCCGTGACCGTGACCGCCGACCAGGCGCGCTCCGAGCCGCAGCTGTCTGACCAGGTGAGTACCGGCCAGGTGGGCAGCGAACGCGCCGACGGTGATCCGGTGGCCTCGGCGTGAGCGGCCACCGCCGCGTGGTGGTGACCGGGGTGGGCGTGGTCGCGCCGGGCGGGGTGACGCGGGAGGCGTTCTGGTCCGCTGTGACGGCGGGCCGGACCGCCACCCGGCGCATCACCCTCTTCGACGCGTCGCCGTTCCGGTCCCGGGTCGCCGCCGAGTGCGACTTCGACCCGGCCGCCGCCGGGCTCACCCCCCGTCAGGTGCGGCGCTCCGACCGCTACATCCAGTTCGCCATGGCCGCCGCCGCCGAGGCCGTCACGGACAGCGGGCTCGTCTTCGACGAGCCGACCGCGAACGCCACCGGCGTGACGATGGGCACGGCGGTCGGGGGGACCACGGCGCTGGAGACCGAGTACGTCGTGGCCAGCGACAGCGGCCAGCAGTGGCTGGTCGACCCCGACTACGCGTCGCCGTTCCTGTACCAGGCGCTGATGCCGAGCAGCCTGGCGGCCGACGTCGGCTGCCAGTTCGGCGCCCACGGCCCGGCGCAGGTCGTCTCCACCGGCTGCACGTCCGGGATCGACGCCATCGGCTACGGCTACCAACTCGTCGCCGACGGGGAGGTGGAGGTGATGATCGCCGGTGCGTCGGACTCCCCGATCTCCCCGGTCACGCTCGCCTCCTTCGACGCGATCAAGGCGACGTCGCCGGACGATTCCGACCCCGAGCACGCCTCCCGGCCCTTCGACCGGGACCGCAGGGGCTTCATCCTGGGTGAGGGCGGCGCGGTCCTCGTCCTGGAGGAGCTGGAGCACGCCCGGCGTCGGGGTGCGCACATCTACTGCGAGGTCGCCGGGTTCGCCACCCGCAGCAACGCCTTCCACATGACGGGGCTGCGTCCCGACGGGGTGGAGATGGCTCGGGCCATCTCCGACGCGCTGGCACAGGGCCGGCTGGCGCCGACCACCGTCTCCTACATCAACGCCCACGGTTCGGGGACCAAGCAGAACGACCGGCACGAGACGGCGGCCTTCAAACGGGCGCTGGGCGAGCACGCCTACCAGGTGCCGGTCAGTTCGATCAAGTCCATGGTCGGCCATTCGCTCGGCGCGATCGGCGCGATCGAGATGGCGGCCTGCGCGCTGGCCATCGAGCACGGGGTGGTCCCCCCGACGGCGAACTGGGCCAACCGCGATCCGGAGTGCGACCTCGACTACACGCCGAACACGGCACGTGAGCACAAGGTCGACGTCGCGCTGTCGGTCGGCAGCGGTTTCGGGGGCTTCCAGTCGGCCATGGTCTTCCGGGCTCCCAACGGCCTGCCGGCCGCGGAGGGCGCTGGGAAGAGGAAAGCGGGGGTCGGACGGTGACGCCGCGCGCTGTGATCACCGGGATCGGGATCGTCTGCGCGAGCGGGATCGGCGTGGACACGTACTGGAAGACCGCGCTGTCCGGGGAGACCCGAATCGGGCGCATCACCCAGTTCGACCCGTCACGCTACGACACCACCCTCGCCGGTGAGGTCGAGGGTTTCGGGGCGGCCGAGCACATGCCGAGCCGGTTCGTCGTGCAGACGGACCGGTGGACGCACCTGGCCTTCTGCGCCGCCGGCCAGGCCCTGGCGGACGCGGGGATCGACCCGGAGGCCCTCGACCCGTACGACATGTCCGTCGCGCTCGCCAGCGGCTCGGGGGGCAACGCGTTCGGCCAGCGCGAGCTGCAGCACCTGTGGAGCTCCTCGTCCCGCACGGTCGGCGCCTACCAGTCGATCGCCTGGTTCTACGCGGCCACGGTGGGGCAGCTGTCGATCCGGCACGGCATGAAGGGGCCGTCGGTGGTCCTGGTGTCGGAGAGCGCCGGTGGCCTGGACAGCTTCGCCCACGCGGCGCGGCTGGTCCGCCGCGGGACCCCGGTGGTGCTCGCCGGCGGAACCGAGGCACCGCTGTCCCCGTACGCGCTGACCTGCCAGCAGCACAACCATGCCATGACATCCCGCACCGACCCGGCCCACGCCTACTGCCCGTTCGACGTCGACGCGGACGGTTACGTCCCCGGGGAGGGGGGTGCCGTCTTCGTCGTGGAGGACCTCGACCACGCCCTGGCCCGCGGCGCCCCCGTGATCTACGGGGAGATCGCCGGGGCGGCGGCCACGTTCGACGGCCGCCCCTCCCGGCGTCGCGGCGGCTTCGACGTGGAGCAGTACGCCCGGGCGATGACCACGGCGCTGCACCGGGCGGGCCGGCGTCCCGAGGATGTCGACGTGGTCTTCCCCGACGCGCTCGGGCTGCCCGCCGCCGACCGCGACGAGAGCGCCGCGCTGCGGGCCGCATTCGGCTCGGCGTCACCGGTGGTGACGACGCAGAAGCCACTGGTGGGGCGGCTCTACCAGGGTGGAGCCGCCCTGGACGCGGCCACCGCCCTGCTGGCCATGCGGCACGATCTGCTGCCGCCGGCGGGTGTCCGTACGCCCGCGCCCGGATGCGACCTGAACTTCGTCGCCGAGGTGACCCCCACGCCGGTCACCACCGCAATGATCAACGCCCGTGGTTTCGACGGATTCAACGCGTCGGTCGTCCTACATCGCTATCAGCAGGAGGAGAAATAGATGCCCAACGTGGACGCGACCGGCGGCCCCGGGGTGGGGGCGGTGGTGCGCACGGCGCTCGGCACCGCCACCGACACGGTGCGCACGCTGCTGCGCATGCGCGCCCGTCCCGGCCGTGAGCAGGAGTTCGAAAGCGCCTGGCTGAAGGCGGCGGAGGTCATCAGCACGGTGCCGGGGAACATCCGCCAGGATCTGATGCGCAACCCGGACCGGCCCGGCGAGTACGTGATCGTGGCCGACTGGGAGAACCGCTCGGCGCTGGACGCCTTCGGGCGCAGCGCGCGCCGGGACCACCTCACCGCCGCCCTGCGCGACCTGCGCGACGACGCCGAGCGCAGCACCTACGACGTGCTGCACACCCTGGACGGGCGGGGGCCGGCGGTGCGGGTGCTGGTCACCACCACTGTGCCCCCCGGCGAGGAGGACGCGTTCGAGCAGGCGTTCCTCGAGGTCGCCGAGGCCATGCGCGGGGTGGCCGGCCGGGTCCGGGAGGAGCTGCTGCACGAACCCGGCACCGGCACGTTCCACCTGCTGGCGGAATGGGCCTCCGAGCAGGCCTTCCTGGCCTGGGTGGGGGATCCGAACCACAGCGACCGCACCAGGCAGCTCATCCCCTTCCTCGACCGTGGTTTCTCCCGCCGCATCTTCTCGATCGTCGCCCGCCCACCGGAGGACGAAGCGAACGCCGGCGCGAGCCCCGAGGCGGCCATCGGCGCGGACGCCGCCGGCGCGAACGCCCGCCCCAGGCCGGGGGCGGCCCCGCAGCAGCGCCCGACAGCGGCCCTGAGCACGGCCGCGGCCGCGACCGTCCGGCCGCAGGTCGCCGGTGCCCGGCGGCCGGAGCCGGACGCGGCAACCGACGTGCTGGTCGTCGGCGCGGGACCGACCGGCCTGACCCTCGCCATCGAGCTCGCCCGCCGCGGGGTCGCCTGCCGGCTGGTGGACAGGAGCACCGAGCCGCCGGGCCAGGCGGACAAGGCCATCGGCGTGCACTGCCGGACGATGGAGATCTGGGAGGACCAGGGCATCGTCCAGGAGGCGATGGACGCCGGCATCTGGCTCAACGGCCAGATCGTCGTCGTCAACGGGCACCAGACCCACCGCGTCGAGTGGGACCTGCCGGAGCTGCCGTACGCCCACCTCGGGCTGCCGCAGTACGAGACGGAACGCATCCTCACCAACCGTTTCGCAGCCCTCGGCGGGACGATCGAGCGGGGCGTCGAGCTGCGCGGCCTCACCCAGGACGCCGCCGGCGTGACCGCCCGGCTGTCGGCCGCCGACGGTGAGACGACGGTGCGCGCGAAGTATCTGGTGGGATCCGACGGCGCGCACAGCACCGTCCGCAAGGAGCTGAACCTGGCGTTCAACGCGGGCGCCGGACGGTTCCCGCAGCTGTTCATGCTCGCCGACGTCGAGGTCGACTGGTCGCTGCCCGAGGGCTATCTGCTGCGCTTCCTGCACGAGACCGACGGCAAGATGGACGGGATGCTCGTGTGCGTCCCGTTGCGGGGCCAGGGCCGTTACCGCATCGCGACCATGGCCCCGCCGCGGATCATGGCCGAGGCCGCCCGCACGGACGTGCCGCCCGGTTTCACGAAGGAGTACGAACCGCCGACGCTGGCCGAGTTCCAGGCCGCGCTCGACGGGCTGGCGCCGCCCGGGACGACCGCGCGCAACCTGCGCTGGTCGTCGATCTTCCGGATCAGCCACGGGATCGTCGACCGTTACCGGGTCGGCCGGGTGTTCGTCGCCGGTGACGCCGCGCACCTGCACCCGCCGGCGGGCGGGCAGGGCATGAACACCGGCATCCAGGACGCCTACAACCTCGGCTGGAAGCTCGCGCTCGCGGCGGGCGGGCACGCGGGGCCGGGCCTGCTCGACAGCTACGAGGCCGAGCGCCGCCCGGCCGGGGAGTCGGTCATGGGCCGCGCCGTGCGGGTCGCGTTCACCGACGAGATGGACAACGAGGACGAGAAGGCGCAGTTCCTCGACGAGATGCAGATGACCCTGACCTACCGCGGCACCCCGCTGGTCGGGGAGGCGCTGGGCTGGGACGCCCCGGACCGCGGGCCGGCGGCCGGCGACCGCGCGCCGGACGTGCACGGGCTGGCCCGCCGCGGGGTCGGGCACCGGCTGCGGCTGTTCGAGCTGATCCAGGGCAGCGGGCACACGCTGCTGTTCTACGGGGACGCCTCCTCGACCGAGGAGGACCTGCGCGGCTACGAGAAGATCGCCGCGGCGATCCGGCGGCAGGCCGCGGGGCTGATCAACGTCTACGCCGTGCTGGACCCGGACGCCGTCGCTCCCGCGGGCCTTGACCTGCCCGTCATCCGCGACACCGAGCGTGACTACCGGTCCGTCTACGCGACCACCGGGCCGTGCGCCCACCTGATCCGGCCGGACGGGCACATCGGCTTCCGCAGCAGGCCGGTCCTTGCCGGCGCCCTTGAAGATCACATACGTGCCGTTTTCGGGTGACGACAGCCGATTGCGCTTCGGCGTACGGCCGCGACGAAATGTACGGAGTGTGATGAACTGATATGCAGAACGGGGAATTGAATGGCGAGCGGAAGGCGGCTGGACGTCCTGGTGTGCGGTGCCGGAGTGGCCGGGATGACGGCCGCTCTCGCGCTGGCGCGCCTCGGGCACGCGGTGACGCTGATCGAGCGTGACACCGCGGTGAGACCCGCCCGGCTCGACGAGGCCGGTGGCTGGAGACGGACCGGGGTCGCGCACCTGCACCAGCCGCACGCCTTCCTCGCCCGCATCCACGCCGAGCTGCGCGCGGGCCTGCCCGACACACTCGACGCCCTGCGGGCCGCCGGCGCGGTCGAGGTGCCCCTGCCGGACGGGACGCGCTCGTTGCGGTGCCGCCGCAGCACCCTGGAGTGGGTGCTGCGGCGCGACCTCGAGACGCAGCCCGGGATAGAGCTGCGGGCCGGGACCGTCCAACGGGTGGAGACCCGGCGGGGAACGGCCGTCGGCGTGCAGCTGGCCGAGGGCGGGCTGCGACCGGCCGATCTTGTTATCGACGCCGGTGGCCGGCGCAGCCGGCTGACCACCGGGGCACGGGACGCGGAGGGCATCGACGAGCCGGCCAACGAGGTCTACGTGTCCCGCCGCTACCGGCTGCTGCCGGGACGGCAGTTCACCGCGGTCAACCGCTGGGTGGTCGGAGTCGAGGAGGCCGACGGCTACGCGCTGCTCGTCTTCCCCCATGACGCCGGCACCTTCACCGTCGCCTTCGTCCACCTGCCGGGGGACCGGGCGCTGGCGGGGCTGCGCCGGGTGCCGGTGTTCGAGTCGGCCGCGCGCATCATGTCGCTCGGGGCGGCCTGGACCGATCCGAACTTCGCCGAGCCGATCTCCGGCGTCACGGTCATGAGCGGGCTGCGCAACATGTTCCGGCCGCTGGATCCGGCGGTGCCGGTCGGCCTGCACGCGCTCGGTGACACGGTCTGCACCACCAACCCGCACTTCGGCCGAGGCTCCTCGCTGGCTGTCACGCACGCGTTGCGGCTCGTCCAGGCGGTGGCTGAGGACCCCGGCGATCCCGCCGCCTGGCGGGACCGGGTCGACGCCTGGGTCCGGGGCGAGCTGCGGTCGTGGTTCGACGACGCCCGGCAGCTCGACCGGGCGCGTGCCGCGGCCTGGTGGGCGGCCGTCGACGGCGGGGCGCAGGCCATCCCGTCGATGAGCCCGCCGAGCCCGGCGTCGCTGCCGCGGTTCGTGCTGCTCGCCGCCGCCGGTGTCGACCCGACGGTCGCGACGGCGGCGCTGYGCCACATGCAGATGACGGATCCGCCCGAGGCGCTGGACGCGGTGGAACCGCGGGTGACGGACCTGATCACTCAGGGCTGGCGTCCGAGTCGTTCCCCGGGGGTGCCCACCCGGGCCGAACTGGTCGAGACGATCTCCGCGGTCAGCGTCCCGGTACGGTGATCGCCGTGATGACCAGGCCGTTGCGGGCCAGCCAGCGTCCGGTGAAGCCGGTCAGCCGTTCGGGGGCCTGAGGCTCCAGGGACGCGGAGAGATCCGCGGGGAGGGCTCTGTCGGGCTGGTCCCTCCCCGGTGGGACGCCACCGGGGAGCACCGGCCCGTCCACCAGCAGGTGGACGGAGAAGGTGCCTCCGAGCGGGTCGATCGTGATCGACGCGTCCTCGAAACCCAGCCAGCGCCGGGCCAGCGGGAACCACGCCTTGTAGACCGATTCCTTCATGCTGAACAACAGCCTGTCCCAGTGCACGACGGGATCCACGGCGGGACCGCCGGGCGGCAGCGCGCCCGGCCGCCCGGCGGGATCCCCGGGCGGCAGTGGCTCCGAGCGCGCGGCGGGGATGCCGTGCGGCGGGCCGCCCGGGCGCGCGGCGGAGCCGTCGCGCAGCAGCGGGTCGAGCCAGTCCCGTTCCTCGGGGCGGGCGATCTGGTCGAGCACGCCCGCCGGCAGGGCCTTGTTCGGCTCGGCGTCGATACCGACCGTGAGGATGTCGGCGGACCAGGCCGCCACCGCGGCCCGGTAGCCGGCACAGTGCGTGATGCTGCCGATCACCCCGGCGGGCCACTGCGGCTCGCCCTTGGGCCCGCGCAGGATCGGTACCGGCGATATGCCCAGGCCTGCGAGCGCGCGGTGGGCGCACACCCGGGCGGTGGTGAACTCCCGGCGGCGTTTGTCCACGGACCGCGCGAGCGTCGCGGCCTCCTCCGGGAACAGCACGGCGTCCGGATCGTCGGCGAACGCCTCCACCGCGACCACCGCGGGGTGAAGCAGCGTGGCGAGCAGTTCGGCCCCGGCGACGGCTCCGCCGGACGAGGCGACGGCGCCGGACGGGGTGGGGGGCCCGGACGAGCTGAGGTCGGTCGCGTCTTTGGGGAGGCGGCTTCCGGGCACGACGGCCCCAGCCGTCCCGGTCTCTGATATCCCGGTCCCTGATATCCCGGTCTCAGTCATGTCGCTCCGGCTCCGGCAGTATCTGCCGGGGAATGTTGCGCGGGCCGTTCCAGCGGCGCCACTCCCGAGGATAGCCGATCGAAACCTCCTCGAACCGGACGCCGTCATACCACGTTGTTCGGGGAATGTGCAGATGGCCGTACACCACGGCGGCGGCCCGGAACCGCCGGTGCCAGTCGGCGGTGTTCTCCGTGCCGCACCACTGCGCGAACTCCGGATAGCRCAGCACATAAGTCGGATCCCGCACCAGCGGGAAATGGTTCACCAGAACGGTCGGCAGCTTCGGGTCACATGCCGCGAGCCGTTCACGGGTGTGCTCGACCCGGGCCCGCGACCAGGCGTCCACACTCGGGTAGGGGTCGGGAACCAGCAGGTACTCGTCCGCGCAGACCACGCCCGTGCGGTGCGCCACGGCGAGCGCCTCCTTCTTGGAGCTGGTGCCGGCCGGCCGGAAGGTGTAGTCGTAGAGGAGGAACAGCGGAGCCACCGTGACCGGCCCGCCGGCGCCCTCCCACACCGGATAAGGATCCTCCGGGGTGAGTACGCCCAGGCGCCGGCATATCTCCACCAGATGCTGGTAACGCCGCTCACCGGTCAGCCGCACCGGATCCTTTTTCGGCGTCCACAGCTCGTGATTACCAGGTACCCAGATCACGGTGGAGAACCGGGAACGCAGCAGTGCCAGCGCCCATTCGACGTCCGCGACGACCTCACCGACGTCACCGGCGACGATCAGCCAGTCCGCGTCCGACTCCGGTCGTAGTTCCTCGATGAACTGCCGGTTCTCGGGGTACGCCACATGTAGATCACTGATGGCGAGCAGCTTCCCAGCCACCCGGAACGTGGTCACCCCTCCAACTTTACCCGATCCCGCCGGGGCGCCGCGTGACGAATCCCAGGGCCAGTTCGATCAGGGCGAGCCCGGCCTGCTGCGCCACCCCCGCGAAAGCCTTGGTGACCTCCAGTTTGCGCTGGTTCTCCGGCGGCGCCCTGGCGGGCCGGACTCCACCAGGACCCGGCCGAGGATCCGGGCTAAAGATCGGTACCCGTGCTGCTCGCTTCTTCTTTTACGTATGCGGCAAAAGCGGGATTTGCCGGAAACAGCTGCCGCGCCGCGGCCAACAGGCGCTCCCGCCCCGCGGGCAGTACTCCCGCCGCGAGCAGGCTGCTCACCGCTCTCCAGAACTCCAGCGAAGATCCGGCGTTCCACCCTGGCTGACGCCCCGCGTCCAGACCGGCGGTCTCCAGTATCTGCCGCGCCGAGACAGGCGTTGGGAATGCCGCGGCCAATGCGTGAACCGCCGGCTCGGACAGACCTGGTGGTGCGGCTGGAACCCCCGGTGGYGATGGTGTGACGCGTGGCTGCCGGGCGGCCGGCGGGAACTGCGGCACCGAATCCACCGACGTCTCACCAGCCGTCAGCCCGCCCGTTTCGGAGACCGGTGCGCCGGCAGGAAAACTCGGCTCACTCGTCGGCTTTCGGCGCCGTGTCCCAACAGCCTCCAGAAGCCGTTGCCGGGCAACTTCCCGAGTGACCCCGAACAGGTCCACCGAGACGATCTGGCGCAGCAGCCCCGGCCGGTCGCAGTCCGCCACCCGCATGACCATCAGCAGCTTCGTCGAACCAGCCGGGTTCGACGCCCAGACGGCCTGCCACTCCTCCGTCGCGAACACCGACGTCAGATAGGAACGCGAGAGCACGACGATCGTGCGTCGGCTGCCGTCCAGAGCCTGCTGCATTTCGGCGACGAAATGAGAACCAGGCGCGAAGTCCCACGCCTGAATCAGGACGTCATGACCGGCCTCTTCCAACGTCCACGCAATCCACTCCGCCCACTGGGTGTCCACCCCCGTGTACGAGACAAAGAAACGCTGTCCCGCCCCGTTCTGACTACCGTCGACCACCCGGACAGCATCCCATACCCCGTACCCACCGCCGGACGCGATACGCGGACCACCTGGCCAGGTACGCGAACCCTCTCCGCGTCCGCGGCGAGCGCGAAGCGGAACGTGCCGTTGGGGCGCGCCCGGGCCCGGCGGGCCTGGTTGGGCAGGGAGCAAGTACCGTCCTGCCAGGGACGAGCGGACCGAAGCGGTTGGCTGGGTGGTGGGCCGCCGCCCGCCGAGCCCACGCCTGGCTGCGTTTGTGACGGTCCGTTGTGAAGATCGCGAGCCGGGGTGCGGTGTAGGTCCGCATCCTGTCGAGCACGCGGGCCGAGTTCCCGGGGCGAAAGGCAGGTTCCGGTAACGGAAGGCAGCCGTCAGTCCCCGACCTGGCTGTATCCGCCACCCGGGTCGTTCCGTGGCTGCCCCGGCCCTGGACGGCCCAATTCCGCCGGACCAGCGCCACGTTTGCGCCATCTCCACCTGGCAGGTGTGTAAGACTTCTGTCGCGGCTTCGCTCTTCTTTCCACGGCGGGGAACGGCGGCTACCGCTTCCGGCCGCCGTGGGGAGAAACGGTCAGAAGGGAATGGGGCACCATGCCTGACGCTGTGATCGAATGGGAGCTCGCCGATGTGCGCGGGATCGGGCTGGACCAGCTCCCCGACAGCACGGACGAGACGCTTCAGACCGAGGTTCGGCGGCTGCTCGACACCCTTGCCCTCCGCATGACCGCCTGGGCCGTGAATGGGACCACCTCCTCCAATGCAAATGGCGCCAAACGCCGGCAGGATTATTGATGCGGCCCGCGCCGCCGGTGGCCGCCGCACGTTCCGGCCCCGGCACCCACCGGTTGTCGGCGCGCGATGTCGACGCCCTCTCGCTCGGTGCGATCGATCCCGACATCGTCCGGCGGCTGGTGGACGCCGAGATCAGCTATCGCCGGATCGCGTTCCGCGCTCTCCTCGACTTCCTGCGGGACCAGCCCGCGCAGTCGGGCCCGCTGACCTCGGCGGAAGTGGCCTGGGATCTCCTCGTCGAGGTGGAACGGCGTGATCCCGCAGCGGTCCGCACGGTACTCGACCGCCCCTTCGCCGGAGCGTGGGCCGCCAGGCTGCTGCGCCGGCTGCGCGCACGGCCGCACGACGACGTGCCGCTGTGGGTCGATGTCGGCTACCTGCACGCCATGGCCGCCGCGGCCGCGGTCCGGGCCGGCGCCGCGGCTGCGCCCACGCGCCTCAGCCTGGAAGACGGCGCTCGCCACTGCTGTCGCAGTTCTGGCCGGACACGCCGCCTCAGCGGCACAACTTCCCGATGCGTAACGCGGTGATGTCCGGCTACGGCATCACCACGATCGTCGTCGAGGCGGGGGAACACAGCGGCGCTCGCATTCAGGCCCGGATGGCGGTGCACCACGGCCGGTCGGTGATCCTGACCGATCTCGTCGTTGACAGCACCGAGTGGGGCGGGGAACTCGTCGGTCGTCCCGACGTCTACGTCGCGTCGTCGATCGCCGAGGTGAGAGCCGTGGTCGAAAAGCTTGCCGAACGTCCGAGCCAACTGGAAGCGGTTCTCAGCCAGATCACCGTCTGATGACCACCCGTTCGCCCGCTCTTGACACACTCCGCGACCTCATCGGCAGCACGGGAATCCTGTTCCTTCGCAATACCGATGGGCGCCCGGAGTCACCTGCAACATCTGCACAGGGATTCCGATCTACGGTCTTTCGTTCGTGCTGGTGGTCATGTTCGTCGCGGCTTCGGGCTACTGCGGGGATACGCGGCGACTACGATAGATCACGGGCCAGAGTACACTCGGGAGATGCGTAGCGCTGAATTTCTCCTCCTGTGCCGTGGGGCCTGAATTCCTCGTCTGTTCCGGCTCACCTGGGCGGCTTCCGCCGTTGCGGGAGGAGGCCTTTTCGGGCTGGTAGTGTCACGGTTGAACGGCGCCTCCTGGCCACCGTTTACAGCTTTCAGCCTCTTCCTCGGCGCGGGATGGGCCTGGGCCGGTCTGGCCTATTTTTTTTAGGACGGTCCTGTGCCACGTCAACTCTGCGCGCGTCGGTGGCGGCGCTGCTCGGTCTGGTCGCGGCCGTGGTCGCATACAGCCTCAGCGATCTTTCGCGTGGGGTCTACCGCACGGTAGATGAAACAGGCCCGCGGTTGGCAACGTACATGGATTGGCGAGGCTTTGTCACCACGACCGGCTTCTGGGTCGTGGTCGCCGTCGTCGTGGCCCCGGTTCTCGGCATCGCCGGGAGGTCGGGACGAGGCTGGCGGACTCGCGCGGTAATCAGCAAACTCCTGATACCGATCCTGGCTCTGACTGAGATGACGCGGCGTTTGGCAATGGAGGCAAGGTTTCAGCCCAGCCCGGTGGCGGTGTATACCTGGGACGTTGTCGAGGGCTGCGCACTCCTGGTCGTGATCGTCATATTGGGAATCTGCGCAGCCCGGACGCTCCAGCGACGCTAAAAGAACGTCCGCGGCCCGGCAGTGCGGGCTGAGCGCCGCGTATCATGCGATTATGAACGCAGGTCCGGTAACTGTGACAGGTCTTGGCGCCTGGGGCATTCTCAAGGAAAGCCCGGATGGTGGGACGCGGTGCGAGGTACGCGAGTTCGCGCTGCTGTCCGACGGGCGTGAAGTGACGCTCTTGGATGACCGGGGGTGGGCAACATCCGCGCCGCTGGACGAGATCTCACTTAACCATATCGTGCGCAACGTCCGTAACGTGGTCCTGCCCGACGACGCCGAGGAAACAGGCGAACAGCACGAGTGGCAACGCTTCGAGCAGCACCTGCGCGAAGCCGGTGTTCTGGCCGCTCCGGACGGGCTCCGACTGCTACCGTACCGCATCATTCTGAGCGTTCCCTGAGGTTGTTCTCGACCTGCGTGCGTACGGCGGCTGGGCTGGCCAATCCATACTCGCCGCATACACGGATCCCATCCACGACCACCCGTACAAGCCATGATCCAAGCGAGTTTGTTGTTGTGTGCGCTTTTTGGCCGCATCAGCGTACACAACGACAAACTCGCGCCGATCTTCTCCGGTAGCCGGCGTCCATCGAAGCGTGCCACCGTTCGCGGGGATACGTATGGCTACATGGCCGGCGCTCTAGATCAACCGTGTGCCGACGCGGCTGAGCGAGCCGGCCGGGTCGCTCAGCCGCGTCGAAGGCCGGCACGTCGACCACCCGCACGCGGTAGGCGTTAGCCGCCAGACGGCCGCCGAGGCGGCGGTAGATGGCGGGACTCTCCCCCGGCCCGGCACGACCAGGACGGTCCCGCGGGTGCGCAGGCCTTCGGGGCCGGTGAAGTCGAGGTAGTCGGTCATGGGCTTTCAGGCTCCTGCCAGTTCGGGCTCGGCGGTGGACACGGGCTGCCAGCCCAGTGCGGGGGCGACCTCGGTGGCGATGAGCTCAAGCGCCCGGATCGCCGCGTCCTGGTCGACCACCGCCGGGTTGAACTGAGCGATCAGGTCGGTGGCGACCGGCAGCACCCGCTCCCGGCGCAACTGTTCGATCAGCTCGTCGGGATGGCCGTAGAAGGAGTGGAAGCGGCGCAGCGCCTCCTCGGTGTCGATCCCCGCTGGGAAGGCACCGCGCACGGAGAACCGCTGGGCGGCCGCGAGGACGTCCGGGCCGATCTGGGCCAGCGCGGTGYGGCGGTCGGCCGCTGGGAAGATGAACCGCGACAGCCCGATGCGCGGCGCCCGCGGCTGCTCCCAGGCGGCGAGGTAGGCGTCCGCCCAGGGCCGCTGCACCTCGTCGGTGGGCTCGTCATAGCCGTAGGTGGCCCGGTTGAGCAGCAGGTTCGAGCCCGCCGCCGCGGCGTACTCCGCGCCTGGCTGGCTGAAGACGCCCTGCCAGACCCGGTCGGTGAAATCGCGGGCGGCCGGCTGGATGGTGAACCCGGGCGCGCCGACCTCCTCGTTCGCGAGCGCCCTGCGCAGTACTGCCAGCCCTTCGCTGGTCAGCTCGCGCTTGTGGGCCACGTCCCGGCCGAACGCGGCGTACTCAAGCTCGCTGCCGCCGCTGCCGACGCCGATCTCGACCCGGCCGCCGCTGAGGGTGTCGACGACCGCCACGTCCTCGGCCAGCCGCACCGGGTCCTCCAACGGCAGGACCGTGATCGCGGTGGCGAGCCGGATGTGCCTGGTGCGGGCGGCGGCGTAGGCCAGGAACGTCCACGGTGAAGGCAGGCCACCGCCGCCCAGCGACACGTGGTGCTGGGCCACCCAGCCGACGTCGAAGCCGAGCTCGTCGGCGACGACGAACAGCTCCTGGGCGTCGCGGTAGGCCGCCGTGAAGTCGGTACGTCCCCGGTCGTCGGCACGTCCCTGGACGTGGGTGAGGAAGCCGAGCCGGAAACGCGGCCGGCCGCCGGGCCGATCGGTCATGCGCTGGCGCCTTTCAGGGTCGACTGGGCGGATGCGGATGCGGATGCGCCCGCCGGAGCCGGGACGGCACCGATGGGAGCGGCGCCGGCGGGAACGGCGGGAACGGCGGGAGCCGGGACGGCGTCCGCGGGCACCGGGCGGGCGGGGGCCGCGGGGCGGACCGCCGCGGGGACGTCCGCTCCGAGGACGAGGTCGAGGACGGCCCCGGCGCCGCCGGTGGGGAGCTCGCCGCCGCGCCAGGCCACGTGCTGGTCGGGACGGACCAGCACGTTGTCGGCGCCGTACAGCGCGCGGGCCGACGGATCGGTGAGGTGGACGACCGTGAACGGCAGCGCGCGGGCCGTCGCCTCGGCGACGAACGCCCGCTCCACGGCCCGGTCCGCGGTGCTGTCCACGGCCCGGTCCGCGGACAGCACCAGCAGCGCGAAGTTGTTGCCGATCCGGTCGTAGAACGTGTCGCCGTAGGGGTCGACGAAGCCGTCCGGCGCGCGGTGGCCCGGGCGCGGGTCGTCCTCGTAGTGGTCCGCGTGCCACGGCGGCTCCGTGTCCGACTGGCCGTCCTCGTACCAGATCACCGCGGATGCGTCGTAACGCTCGTCGAAGGTCACACCGGCCGCGGCGAACGGGTTCCGGGCGATGCGGGCGCTGATCTCGGCGCGCCGCCGCCGCGCCTGCGCGCTGGTGTCGGCGTCGTCGGGGATGCCAAGCTCGCGCAGCTCCGCCAGCAGCGCCTGCGACTGCCGGCCGCGCTCCAGCGCGTGGTCGGCGACCCGCCAGTTGTGCCGGCGGCGCTCCTGGTCGTAGGAGTCCAGCAGGGTGTCGGGTGCCTGGCCGGCGAGTACGGCGGCGAGCTTCCAGCCGAGGTTGGCGACGTCGCCGAAGCCCTCGCCCAGGTTGCCGCCCGGAGTGCGCACATGGGCGGCGTCACCGGCCAGCAGCACCCGCCCGCGGCGGAACGTCCGCGCGATCCGGGTGGCGTCGTAGAAGGTCGTCGCCGAGACCAGTTCCAGGTCCAGGTCGAAGCCGAACGCCGCCCGGGCGATGCCGAGCAGCTCGGCCTCGGGGGGCTCGTAGCCGAGTGGGTACGGCCCGGCGTACACCCGCCACTCACGGGTGCTCACCGCCGCCAGGAAGCCCGAGGCCCGCTGGTTGAAGACGATGTTGGTGCCGCTGGGCGCCGCGCCGACGACGTCCGCGATGTCGCCGGTGCGGACGATGAGCCGCAGCCGTTTCTCGGTGGYGTACTCACCCTCGCGCTCGATGCCGGCCAGCCCGCGGACCGTGCTGCTGCCGCCGTCCGCGCCGATCACGTACCGCGCCCGGACGGTCCGCCGCACGGCGCCGCCCTCGGGAGATCCTGCTTCAGGGATGCTGGCTGTGGGGGAGCCGGCCGCGAGGAGAACGGCCTCGACGTGGTCGGTGCGCTCTCGCAGCGCGTCCAGCCGCCAGCCGCCGGAGACGCTGACACCGCGTTCACCCAGATGGGTGAGGAAGACCTGCTGCAGCGCGGTCTGCGGACGGCGCAGCGCCTCCTGCGACGAGTGGCGGCCGGTGAACGGCCCGCCGCCGAGTGGCCCGGTGAAGGACGGGCGCCGGGGCTCGCCCAGCTCGTGGCCGACGAGGGAGGTGACCAGGCGGATGCCCCGGTTCCACTCCGGTGGGAAGGTCCACTCGTCCCGGATCCGCTGCAGCAGCCCCCAGCGGCGGAAGTGTTCCACCGTCCGCGAGTTGTGGCCCATCGCGCCGGCCCGGACCAGCGTCGCGGCACGGGCCCGGTCGACGACCGCGACCTCGACCCCGCGGGCGGTGAGCTCGACCGCGGCCGACAGGCCCACCGGGCCGGCGCCGACGATCAGCACGTCGACCTCGGTCGGCGGGGTGGCGGCCGGGAACCGCACGGTGTGGATGTCGCGCCCACCTGTCACCGAGTACGCCGTCACCGACGCGGTCATGCCGCACCACCCGCGACGCCGGCGGCCACGGTCCCGAGCCCGGTGCCGGCACCGGCGTCCACGGCGGTGCCGGCGTCCACGGCGGTGCCGGCCGCGGCCGCCGCGCGCTCCAGGGTGTGGCGGTTGACGGGGAACGGCAGGCCGAGGTTCTCGCGCAGGGTGCCGCCCTCGTACTCGGTGCGGAACAGGCCGCGCTTCTGCAGCAGCGGGACCACGTCGCCGATGAAGCGCTCCAGGTCGTCGTGGGTGCGGAAGCGCAGGTTCAGGCCGTCTGCCGCGCCGGTCCGGAACCAGTGCTCGATGGTGTCGGCGACGGTGTCCGGGGCGCCGGTGAACGGTGACGGCCGGTACTCGGTGAGGGTCTCGACGACCTGGCGCAGGGTCTGACCGGCCTCGCGGGCCCGCCGGACGATCTCCAGGCCGTGGGTGCGGCCGCCCTTCTCGGCCAGGTGCGCGATGTCGGGGAACGGGGCGTCGAGGTCGTGCTGGCCGAAGTCGTAGGCGCCGAAAGCGCGGCCGAGGAAGGCGAGCTTGCGGTCGAAGTCGTTGTCGGCCTCGAAGATCTCGCGGGAGACGCGGTGCGCCTCCTCGTCGGTGTCGCCGATGACGGGGCTGGCGCCGACGAAGATGACCACGTGGCCGGGTTCGCGGCCGAGCGCGGCGGCGCGTGTCTTGACGTCGTGGTAGTACTCCTGTGCCCGCGGCAGCGACTCGCCGGGGGCGTAGATGCCCTCCGCGATGTGGGCGGCCAGGTTGCGTCCCTCCTCGGAGACCCCGGCCTGGAAGATCACCGGCTGGCCCTGCGGCGACCGCGACAGGTTCAGCGGCCCGGCCACCCTGAAGTGCCCGCCGACGTGGTTGAGGGCGTGCAGTCTGGTCGGGTCGAGGAAGACGTCGCGCTCGACGTCGGCGGGGAAGGCGTCGTCCTCGTAGGAGTCCCACAGCCCGCGCACCACCCGCACCGCCTCCAGGGCACGGCCGTACCGGGTGCCGTAGTCGAGGTGCTCGTCCAGCCCGTAGTTGCGGGACGTCTGGGTGTCGAAGCTGGTGACGACGTTCCAGCCGGCGCGCCCGCCGCTGATGTGGTCCAGCGAGGCGAACCGCCGGGCGAGGTTGAACGGCGAGTTGTACGTCGAGCTGGCCGTGCCGACCAGGCCGAGGGCGCTGGTGTGGGTCGCGACCGCCGACAGCAGCGTCAGCGGCTCGAGCCGGTTGAGATAGTGCGCCGGGTAGCTGGCGTTGATGAACTGGCTGTCGACGATGAAGAACGCGTCGAACAGCGCCCGCTCGGCGGTCTGCGCCTGCTGGATGTAGTAGTTGATGTCGACACTGGCGTTCTTCGGGACACGCTGGTCCTTCCACAGGCCGTGCTGGCCGGGGCCACCGACGCCGTAGGCGCTCAGAGCAAGGTGGAGCTTGCGGGTCATGTCGTTTCCTCTTCTCCTCTTCGGCGAAAGTCGGCCGGGACCGGTGGGACCGGGGCGGCCGGCGGATCGACGGAGATCAGGCCGGCAGGCGGAGACCGGCGGGGAGCAGGAGCGCGGCGGAACTCGTGGGGTCAGGCGTGCAGCAGGGCGCGCAGCGCCTCGCGTTCGGCGCGGGTGGCGGCGGAGCGCAGCGTGGGCGCCGAGCCGACGAGCAGGCGGGTGTAAGGGTGCCGCGGGGTGTTGATGATCGCGCGGGCGTCGCCCACCTCGACAAGCTCGCCCTGGTAGAGCACTGCGATCCGGTCGGCGACGCCGGCGACGGACCCGAGGTCGTGCGAGATGAAGATCAGTGCGACGCCGGCGTCCCGCAGCTCCTTGAGGATCTCCAGGACGCCCACCCGGTTGGCGGAGTCGAGCGCGCTGACCGGCTCGTCCAGGATGATCAGGGCGGGCTCGGCGACCAGGGCCCGCGCCACGGCGACGCGCTGGCGCTGGCCGCCGGAGAGCTCCCCGGGCAGCAGGGCGAACAGCTCCTCGTCCAGGCGGACCCGGGCGAGGTAGGCGCGGCCGCGGGCGATCGCCTCCTGGCGGGGCACGCCCTGGATCAGCAACGGCTCGATCAGCGACTCCCCGACGCTGAGGTCCGGGTCGAGGCTGCGCAGCGGGTCCTGGAACACGTACTGGACGACGCCGCGTCGGCGCAGCGCCCGCCACTGCTGGTGGGAGTATCCGGAGACCTCCTCGCCGGCGATGCGGATCCGGCCGCCGGAGGAGCGCACCAGGCCCAGCACCGCTCGGGCGAAGGTCGATTTGCCCGAGCCTGTCTCTCCGATCACACCGACGGTCTCACCGCTGTGCACCGTCAGAGAGGCGCCGTGCAGCGCCCGGCGTCGCCTGCGCCCCCGTCCGTAGTGCACCTCGAGGCCGGCGACGTCGAGAACCGGCCGGTCGTCGTCGGTCGGCACGTCAGTGGACACCGTCGAGCACCTTCCGCTCGTCGGGGCCGGTCGGGCTGTCCAGGTACCGTTCCAGGCCGTACTGCTCGTGCTCGGCGATCAGCAGCCTGGTGTACTCGTGCCGCGGGCGGTAGAGCACGTCCGCGGTCGCCCCGTGCTCGACGACGTCGCCCTGGCGCATCACCAGGWCCTCGTCGCACACCTGCGCGACGACGGCCAGGTCGTGCGAGACGACCACGAGCGCGAGCCCGGTCCGCTCCTGCAGGTCGGCCAGCAGGTCGAGGATCTCGGCCTGCACGGTGACGTCGAGCGCGGTGGTCACCTCGTCGGCGATGAGCACCTGTGGGCCGGCGGCGATCGCCGCGGCGATCAGGATCCGCTGGAGCATCCCGCCGGACAGTTCGAAGGCGTACTGGTCGTAGACCAGTTCGGGGTTGCGCAGGTGCACCGCGGCCAGCAGTTCGAAGGTGCGGTGCCGTGCCGCCCGCCGGCCCAGGCCCAGCTTGACCCGGATGACCTCGGCGATCTGCGTCCCGACCTTGACGGACGGGTTGAGGTAGGACGCGGGGTCCTGGAACACCGCGCTGATCGTCGACCCGCGCAGGCCGGTCCACTCCCGGGTGGTCAGGCCGGCGATATCCCGGCCGACGATCTCGATCGACCCGTCGGACACGGTGAGGTGCTCGGGCAGGATGCCGAGGAGCGCCCGGCAGGTCAGCGTCTTGCCGCTGCCGGACTCGCCGACGATGCCGAGCGCCCTGCCGGGCCGCAGCTCGAACGAGACGCCGTGCACGATCTCCCGGTCGTTGACCCCGTCCCGGATCCGTATGTCCCGGGCCACCAGCACGGCGGCGTCCGCCGCGGCCGTCTCCGCCGCGGGTGTCGCGGGGGCGTCCGCGGCGGGGGCCGTGCCGTCGGGGAGAGCCGTGCTGTTGGGAAGGGCCGTGCTGTTGGGAAGGGCCGTGCTCATCGGGCAGCACCTCCGACGGAGAGCGGTTCGGGGTTGTCGACAGTGCCGGCGCGGTGGGCGCGTGCCCTGCGGCTGTTCAGCAGCGCCCGTCCGGCCTCGCCGGAGACGTCGCGGATCGCGTCGGCCAGCAGGTTGCTGCCCCAGACCGTCGCCATGATCATGACGGCGGGCGCGATCGGGGCCCACGGCTGGTACGCCAGGTAGCCCAGGGCGGAGGCGAGCAGCCCACCCCAGGTCGGTGCCGGTGGCTGCACGCCGATGCCGAGGAAGGTCAGGCTGGAGACGACGACGAAGCCGGTGCCGATGGTATAAGCCAGCGCCACCGTGATCGGTGGCAGCACCTTCCCCCACACGTGCCGGCGCACGACCAGGCCGACCGACGCCCCGGCGATCAGCGCCGCCTCGACGTACTGGGACCGGGCGACCGCCAGCGTCGCCGCCCGCGACACCCGGTAGAACAGCGGCGAGACGAGCACGCCGACGACGAACATCGCCTGCGGGATTCCGTTGCCGAGCAGCGCGGTAACGGCCACGGCGTACACCAGGAACGGCAGCGCGACGAGGGTGTCGGTGATCCGCAGCGTGCACCACTCGAACAGACGGCCCAGGTACACCGACAGGATGCCGGGGATCACTCCCACCACCAGCGCGATCAGCACGACCTGCAGGGCGCCGAGCACACTGGTGCGGGACCCGTCGAGCAGCCGGCTGAACACGTCCCGGCCCAGGTAGTCGGTGCCGAGCCAGTGCGACCAGGACGGGCCGGCGAGCGTCTGTGGGCTCGTCTCGAGCGGGTCGTGCGGGGCCAGCACCGGGCCGAGGGCCGCCAGCAGGATGATCACGGACAGGACGCCGACGGCGATGCGGCCCGCGTTCAGGCCAAGGATGCGACGGACCATGTCACAGCCCCCRCTGCGAGGCCGGGGTGACCCGGGCCAGGATGATGTTGACGATCAGGTTGAAGGTGACGACCAGGACGATCGAGATGACCAGCACGCCCTGGACGGCCGGCACGTCACCGGCCTGGGCCGCGTCGTTGGCGAACCGCCCGAACCCCTGCAGCCCGAAGATCCACTCGGTGACGACCGAGCTGCCGATGAGCATGGGGAACTTCAGGCCGAGCACCGCGAGGGCCGGCCCGGTACCGTTGCGCAGCACGTGCCGGAAGAAGATCCGCCGCGGGCTCAGCCCCCGCACCACCGCGCCGATCACGTAGTTCTCCTGGTAGGCGGCGATGAGGCCGGCCCGCAGCTGCCGGGCGACGTCCGCGACCGTGTCGAAGCTCAGAGCCAGCGCGGGCAGCAGGACGTGGGAGAGCCACGGCCAGGCGCCCGCGCTTGCCGGGACGTACCCGGCGGAGGGGAACCAGCCCAGCCCGACGGCGAAGATTGAGACCAGGACGATGCCGACCACGAACGGCGGCGTCACCGAGATGATCGTGGTGAAGCCGGTGATCGCCCGGTCGATCCAGGTGGTGCGGCGCAGCGCGGCCAGCGCACCCAGCGCGAAGCCGCCGACGATGCCAATGATCAAAGCTGCTGTCGCCACCGACAGGCTGATGGACAGGCCGTTGCCGATCAACGTGGCGATGTCGGCGCCGTTGGCCCAGCTGGCGCCGAGATCACCATGCAGGATGTTCTCGAACCACGTCCAGTACTGGGCGAGGAAGGGGCGGTCGAGACCCCACTCCTGCTCGATCCGGGCGACGGCCTCCGGGGTGGCGCTCTCCCCGAGCTGGATCTGCGCCGGGCTGAGCCCGCTGATCGCTCTCAGCGCGAAGGTCGCGAAGGTCGCCACCAGGAAGACGGGAACGAAGATCAAAACCGAGCGGGCGAGGGTGACCAGGCCGCGGCCGGCCGCCCGTCGCGCCCTGGCCACGGCGACCTGTCCACGCCGGTCAGACACGACCGCGTAGCCAGCCGTGCTCACCGCCATGGGGTTGCCTCCTCTCTTCGGGTCGGAATTCTCGTCGGGCTGGGCTGTTCTTCAGCCGGGATATCATTCGGGATATCAACTGGGATATCAGCCGGGATATGTCCGGGCCGGAATCTCTCCGGCCCGGAACGGATGTCGTCGGGCTGGGACGCCTGTATCTGGATTACCGGGATCCGGATTACGGAATACGGAATACCGGGATCTGGATTGCGGGGCATGGCGGCCGGCGGGGTCAGGGCGTGTCTGGCCGAAATCCGCCGGGCATGCCTCTAGTCACCGACGGTGACGCCGGTCCAGTCGATGTGGCCGGGGTTGCGGGGCAGGTCGGAGATCGCCTTGTTCTTGGCGAACAGGTTCGGCGAGGAGTGGGTGAAGATCAGCGCCTGGCTCTGCAGCCCCGCGCGGGTGGCCTCCTGGAGGACCTGCGGATACTCCGGTGCGTCCAGCGGCGTCCCGCGGACCTTCGCGATCGCCTCCTCGAACCCCGCCGGCTCGTATGGGGAACTGAGGTTCAGCGGCCCGCTCGGCCCGAAGTGGGCGGTGAGGGTCTGGGCCGCGGAGTCACGGCCGGTCGTGCCGTACAGCGAGAACGTCAGGTCCTTGGCGAAGAACGGCGTCGCCCAGTTCTTGTCAATCTTGATGTTGACGGTGATCCCGATCGCCGCGAGCTGCGACTGCACGATCTCCGCCTGCGGGTTCTCCGAGGAGATGACCAGGTCCAGCTTGATCTGGCCGGGCTGGTAGCCGGCCTCGGTGAGGAGCTGCCTGGACTTCTCGGGGTTGTAGGGGTACAGGTTCTTCGACTTCGGGTCGTAGGCGACGTAGCCCCCCGGGAACGGCTGGTCGGTCGCCTGGCCGTAGCCGAAGGTGAGCTTGTCGACGTACTCCTGGCGGTTGATCGCATACCGGACGGCGTCGACGACCTTCGGGTTGTTGAACGGCGCCTTGTTGATGTTCAGACTGATGTTCGAGGCGTTGAAGCCGGGCTGCACGAAGACGTCGAGGCCGGCGGCCGTGGCGGCCTTGGCCTGGTTCGGCGCCACATCGGCGAAGTTGTAGACACCCGTCTGCAGGCCGGAGACCACGGTGGCCGAGTCCGGAGCCGAGACGAGCTCGACCCGGTCGATGTGGATGTTCGTCGCGTCCCAGTAGCTCGGATTCTTCTTCAGGACGGCCTTCGTGCCGGGAATCAACTGATCGATGACGAACGGCCCGGCGCCGACCGGGTTCTGGTCGAGCTTCGCCGGGTCGGCCGCGGCCTGCGGACTGGCGATCTGCAGCACGCGCTCGCCGAGCAGGAGCGGGATCTGGTGGTCGACCTGCGTGAGGTGGACGACGGCGTCGAGGTCACCACTGGTGGTGACCGACCTGATCGAGGTGAGGTCGCCGAACAGGGCCGAGTTCTTCTGCGTCCTGGCCCGCTCGATCGCGTTCTTGACGGCCTCGGCGTTGACCGGGGTGCCGTCGCTGAACGTCAGGTTCGGCCGCAGGTGGAAGGTGACCTCGTCACCGGCATCGTTGTAGGTCCAGCTCTGAGCCAGGTCCGGGACCGCGTTGCCCTTGTCGTCCGTCCTGGTCAGGGACGCGTAGACCAGGGCGAGCTCGCGGAACTGGGCACCGCTGCCGGAGACCACCGGGTCCCAGTGGCTCGGGAAGTAGGAGGAGGCCCACTTCAGGGTGGCCGAGCCGCCGCTGCCCGCGGTGGAGCCGGTGCCCTGGCTGCCGCAGGCACTGAGCAGCAGGGCCGCAAGCGCCAGCAGGGCCCCGAGGACCGACCCACGCCTGAAGCGGCGGGCGGACGACAGGTGTCGCTCGGAGATCATAATCTTCTTTCTCTGGTCGGGCTCCGGTGAGAGCGGATCGTGGGCCGGGCGGGCGGTGCCTGACGGGGCGGTGCCGCGCGGGATGTCGTGTGCGGCGCAGGCCGCGACCTGCGGAGACGGGCTCAGGAGACGAGGAGCGACGCCGCACCCGCGGGGTCGGAGGCAGCCGGCGGGGGCGGGCGCGGAGCCGGTGTCGGCGGCTGGGGTGTCGGGGGTGTCGGCGGTGTCGGCGGTGTCGGCGGCCGCGGTGGTGGCGGCAGGCTGTTGCCGCTGGCGGCGGGCCGCGGTGTACCGGTTCTCCGGGGCGGGCAGGCCGAGGTTGCCACGCAGCGTCGTCGACTCGTACTCGCTGCGGACGACGCCGCGTTCGCGCAGGATCGGCAGCACCTTCTCGATGAACAGAGCGAACTCGCTGGGCACCGTCACGGCGATGTTGATGCCGTCGAAGCCGCCGCCGTCGAACCAGCGCTCGATCTCGTCCGCGACGGTGCGCGGCGAACCGACGAAGGGCGAGCGCTGCTCCTGGAGCTGGTGTTCGACCACCTGACGCAGCGTGAGGTTTCTTTCCTGGGCCAGCTTCTTGATCTTCTCCGCATGGGTCCGGAAGCTGCGCGCGCCGACGTCGCCGACCTCGGGGAACGGCGCGTCCAGGTCGTACCGGGAGAAGTCGTGCCAGCCGAAGGGGCGGCCGAGTTCGGCCAGCGCCCGCTCGAAGCTCTTCGCGCCGAGGATCGCATCCTCCTTGGCGTGGGCCTCCTCGTCGGTGTCGGCGACGATCGGGAAGATCCCCGGGACGACGAGCAGGTGCTCGGGGTTGCGCCCCCTGGTCGCCACCCGCGCCCGCAGCTCGCTGCGGAACGCCCGCGCCTGCTCGAGCGTCCGAGCATGGGTGAAGATCGCGTCGGCGATGCTCGCGCCCAGGTCACGGCCTTCCTCGGAGTCGCCTGCCTGGAAGATGACCGGCTGGCCCTGGGGGGTGCGCTCCAGGTTGAGCGGCCCGACCACCGAGAAGTACTCGCCCCTGTGCCGCAGCGCGTGCTGGCGGCTGCGGTCGAAGAACACGCCGCGTTCCCGGTCGCGCGGGAAGGCGTCGGCCTCGTAGGAGTCCCACAGCCCCTGGGCGACCTGGACGTGTTCGAGCGCCCGCCCGTACCGGGTCGCATAGTCGTAGTGCTCGTCGCGGCTGTAGTTGCCCGCCGTCCCGGCGTCACCGCTGGTGACGACGTTCCAGCCGGCCCGGCCGCCGCTGATGTGGTCGAGCGAGGCCAGCCGGCGGGCGACGTTGAACGGCTCGTTGTAGGAGGTGGTGATCGTACCCACCAGGCCGATGTGGCTGGTGTGCACGGCGATCGCGGACAGCAGCGTCAGTGGCTCGAGCCGGCTGAGATAGTGGTTCGGCGAGTCCGGGGTGATGAACTGGCTGTCCACGATGAAGACGTGATCGAACTTCGCGGCCTCCGCCTGCCGTGCCCGGGCGATGTACCAGCGGACGTCCACACTGGCGTTGCCCGGGATCTCAGGGCTGAGCCAGGTGTTGTGCTGCCCAGGGCCGCCGACTCCGAGGAGGACGGCGCCCAGTTTGAGCGTGCGAGCGGACATTCGGTGGGACCTTCCTGGTGGTTGGGCCGCGCCGGGACAGCCGGATCCGCCGGACCGACGCCGGTTCCGGCACGACAGGCGCGCGGATGAAGCGGGTACCGATGAAGCGGGGGAGAGAGGGCCTTGYGCCGCCCGGTGGGCGGCGGCCGCACGGCGGCCGGTCAGGTCAGTGACAGCGCGTGCCGATGAGAACGGCGACGCGGGGGACAGCGATGCAGGTCAACAGTGACTGCGCGCAAGGTCCAACCAGCGACAACACGTGAGCAGCACGGTGGCCGACTGGGTCATGCCGATGAGCATGCGATGTGGGTGACCAGATGTCCAACAATGCTTCGCGATGGCGATCTATCGCATCTCGCGATGGATTTTTCACCAGTTTGATGAACATGATAGTTTTGCCGAGTAGCCTGACTGGCATGAGACAGACGCTGGACATCGCTCCGCTGCGCAGCTTCGTAGCTGTCGCGGATTGTGGCGGTTTCCAGCGGGCTGCGTCGTCTCTGCATCTCAGCCAGGCCGCGGTGAGTCAGCATGTGCGCCGCCTCGAATCCGCGACAGGACAGGTTCTGATCGAGCGCCAAGGGCGCGGTTCTCGCCTCACCCGTGACGGTGAGTACCTGCTCACCCAGGCGCGGCGGATCCTGAGCCTGCACGACGAGACCCTGCACCGCTTCGGCCTGGAAACCGAGGAGACGGTGGTCATCGGATCGACCGAGCACGGCGCGGCCCAACTGCTGCCGTTCCTCGCCGCGGTGCTGGAGCAGTCGCTGCCCCACTACCGGGTCCGCTTCCGCATCGACCGCGGCACCAAGCTGCGCGAAGGGCTCGAGGCCGGCCGGGTCGACCTGGCGCTGTTACTCGACCTGGCCGACGACCCGCGCGCATGGCCGGTCGGCGAGCTGGAGCTGATCTGGTACTCCGCCCCCACCTGGCGGCGGCCGGCGCAGGCGCAGCCGATACCGGTAGTGGCCTTCGACCAGCCCTGCGCGCTGCGTACCCGGGCGCTGGAAACCCTGGCGTTCCACGCGATCCCCGCGGTGATCAGTGCGGAGGCCATTCAGCTCGCCGGCGTGCAGGCGGCGGTCGGGGCTGGCCTCGGGGTCGCCCTGATGGCCACTCTGGGCCAGACCCCCGAAGGGCTCGTCGCCCGCGACGACCTGCCCAGGCCGGCGCCGCTGCCGCTGGCCGTCTGGTCCCGGCACGGTCTGCCCGCGAAGGTCTCGCAACGCGTCGCGGCGGCGTTGCGCCGGCTGCTCGCGCAGCCGGCGGCAGAGCTGGCCGTCGCACCGACCATCGCGCATCTCGAACTTGCCAAGGGAGCCTGACACCGCGATCCGCGGGAGTTTTTCCGGTCAGGCGCCGACGTAGGCGGCGAGATGCTCGCCGGTGAGGGTGCGGCGGGCGGCGACGAGGTCGGCGGGGGTGCCCTCGAAGACGATCCGGCCGCCGTCGTGGCCGGCGCCGGGGCCAAGGTCGATGATCCAGTCGGCGTGCGCCATGACCGCCTGGTGATGCTCGACGACGATGACCGACTTGCCGGCGTCGACGAGCCGGTCGAGCAGGCCGAGCAGCTGCTCGACGTCGGCGAGGTGCAGACCCGAGGTCGGCTCGTCGAGGACGTAGATGCCACCCTTCTCAGCCATGCGGGTGGCCAGCTTCAGGCGCTGCCGCTCGCCGCCGGACAGGGTGGTGAGCGGCTGGCCGAGGCTGAGGTAGCCGAGCCCGACGTCGGCGAGCCGGCCGAGGATGGTGTGCGCGGCCGGCGTGCGCGCCTCGCCGGCGCCGAAGAACTCCGCGGCCTCGGTCACCGACATCGCGAGCACCTCGCTGATGTCGCGGCCGCCGAGGTGGTGTTCCAGCACCGACGCTTCGAACCGTTTCCCCTCGCACTCCTCGCAGGTGGTGGCGACGCCGGCCATCATCGCCAGGTCGGTGTAGATGACCCCGGCGCCGTTGCAGGTGGGGCAGGCGCCTTCGGAGTTGGCGCTGAACAGCGCCGGCTTCACGCCGTTGGCCTTCGCGAACGCCCTGCGGATCGGGTCGAGCAGCCCGGTGTACGTCGCCGGGTTGCTCCGTCGCGAGCCGCGGATCGCGCCCTGGTCGATCGACACCACACCCGCGCCGGCTGGCGCCGTCAGGCGGGGCAGCGAGCCGTGCACGAGCGAGCTCTTGCCGGAGCCGGCAACACCGGTGACGACGACAAGCACCCCGAGCGGGATGTCGACGTCGACGTCGCGCAGGTTGTGCGTCCTCGCGCCGCGGATCGCGAGCCGGCCGGTGGGCGTCCGCACCGTCTCCCTGAGGGTGGCCCGGTCGTCGAGATGGCGGCCGGTGAGGGTGCCGCTGGCCCGCAGTCCCTCGACGGTGCCCTCGAAGCAGACGGCGCCGCCCGCCGTACCGGCGCCGGGGCCGAGGTCGACGACGTGGTCGGCGATCGCGATCGTCTCCGGCTTGTGCTCCACGACGAGCACTGTGTTGCCCTTGTCCCGCAGCCGCAGCAGCAGGTCGTTCATCCGCTGGATGTCATGGGGGTGCAGGCCGGTGGTGGGCTCGTCGAAGACGTAGGTGACGTCGGTGAGCGAGGAGCCGAGGTGACGGATCATCTTGACGCGCTGCGCCTCGCCGCCCGACAGCGTGCCCGACGGCCGGTCGAGCGAGAGGTAGCCCAGCCCGATCTCCACGAACGAGTCGAGGATCCGTCGCAGCGCCGCGAGCAGCGGCGCCACCGACGGCTCGCCGAGGCCGCGGACCCATCCGGCCAGGTCGCTGATCTGCATCGCGCACGCGTCGGCGATGTTGATCCCGCCGATCCGCGACGACCGGGCCGCCTCGCCCAGCCGGGTACCGTCGCACTCGGGGCAGGTGGTGAACGTCGTCGCCCGCTCCACGAAGGCGCGAACGTGCGGCTGCAGCGCGTCGACGTCCTTGGACAGGAACGATTTCTGGATCTTCGGGATCAGGCCCTCGTACGTCAGGTTGACACCGTCGACCCTGATCTTGGTCGGCTCCTTGTGGAGGAGGTCGTGGAGCTCCTTCCTGGTGTACCCGCGGATCGGCTTGTCCGGGTCGAGGAAGCCGCAGCCGCCGAAGATGCGGCCGTACCAGCCGTCGACGCTGTAGCCGGGGATCGTGAGCGCACCCTCGTTGAGCGACTTGCTGTCGTCGTACAGCGCGGACAGGTCGAAGTCGGTGACCGTTCCCCGGCCCTCGCAGCGCGGACACATGCCGCCGGCGCGGGTGAAGGTCTGTGTCACGGTCCTACCGGCACCGCGTTCGACCGTGATCGCACCGCTCGCCCGGACCGAGGGGACGTTGAACGAGAACGCGTTGGGCGGGCCGATGTGCGGCCGTCCGAGCCGGCTGAACAGGATGCGCAGCAGCACGCCCGCGTCGGTGGCGGTGCCGACCGTGGAACGGACATCGGCACCCATCCGCTGCTGGTCGACGATGATCACGGTTGTCAGCCCCTCGAGCACGTCGACCTCGGGCCGTGCCAGCGTCGGCATGAAGCCCTGCACGAAGGCGCTGTACGTCTCGTTGATCAGCCGCTGCGACTCCGCGGCGATCGTGCCGAACACCAGTGAGCTCTTGCCCGAGCCGGAGACGCCGGTGAACACCGTCAGCCGGCGTTTCGGGATCTCGATGCTGACGTCCTTGAGGTTGTTCTCGCGCGCGCCTCGCACCCGGATCAGCTCGTGACTGTCGGCAACGTGCGGTGCGGACGTCCGCGGGCCCGTCCTTATGGCCGTGCTCATCGTGTCTCCATGTTCGGCACTCGTCATTCGGCACCTGTCATTCGGGACTCGTCGGTCGGACCTGCCATTCGGAACCCGTCGGTCGGGGAGCGCGGGTCGTGGCCACGATCGCCGGCCAGCTCAGCGCAGCTCCTGGATGCGGATCAGGTTGCCCGCGGGATCACGGACGGCGCAGTCGCGAACGCCGTACGGCTGCTCGGTCGGCTCCTGGACGACCTCGGTGTCGCCGGCCTGCAGCCGCGCGAAGGTGCCGTCGAGGTCGGCGGTGGCCAGCAGGATGCCGGCGTAGGTGCCCTTGGCCATCATCTCGACGATGGTGTGGCGCTCGTCGTCGGTGACGCCGGGGTCGGCGGCCGGCGGTGTCAGGACGATGGACGTGCCGGGCTGGTCGGCGGGGCCGACCGTGATCCAGCGCAGCCCGCCGTATCCGACGTCGTTGCGAACCTCGAAGCCGAGGGCGTCGCGGTAGAAGGCCAGGGCGGCGTCCGGGTCGTTGTGCGGGAGGAAGCTCGCGTGAATGGTGATGCCCATGGCGGTCACGCTAGGTGCGGCTCGCGGGCCGGCGCTTCTCGATTCCTGACCGGTCTGGTCACCTGTCTCGCCACACAGGACGGCATCCCCGCCGTCACGTGCGCCGCCTGGCGCCGATAGACGCTGGGCGGCACACCGACCAGCTCGGTGAAGCGACTGCTGAAGGTGCCCAGCGACGAGCAGCCCACCGCGAAACAGACCTCGGTGACGCTCAGGTCGCCACGACGCAGCAGCGCCATCGCACGCTCGATGCGTCGCGTCATGAGATAGGCGTATGGCGACTCGCCGTAGGCGCGCCGGAACTCGCGGCTGAGATGCCCGGCCGACATGTGCGCGCCGCGGGCGAGCACCTCGACGTCCAGCGGCCGCGCGTACTCCCGGTCGATCCGGTCGCGGACGCGGCGCAGCCGGGCGAGATCGCTCAGGCGCTGTGCCGCGGCGGGTCTGCTCGTCACCTGCGAAATCGTGCCACACCGCAAGAACCAGCCGGCCGAGCGCCGACCCGCGAACGCCGGCCGGCACAGRCACAGAACGAGCTCGACGGAGTCAGGCCCCCTCGATCAGAAGGTAGGACACGAGCGTGAAGCGGAAGGTCGAGGAACCCGTGTTCGCGGCAAGATGCCGGCTCACAGCGCGCTGCTGAAGGCCAGTGCTGGCGATGCCGAGGCCGGGGTACGCGGCTCGCCGTCGCTTCGCGAAGGGCTTGATCTGGGCTCGATCCTCGACACCTGGCTCGCCGCGCATACCGATGGGATCGCCCGCGTTGTCGGCGATCCCGCGTTCCGGGCGACGCCCCGCGTCCGGTCGCTGACCCCGGAGCTGTCGGAAGGCCTCGAGTTCGATCTGATCGTCCTCGTCGACCCGGAAACGTTCGGTAACGGTATCGAAGGAGCGGTCGACCGCTACGTCGCGATGACCCGAGCGACCCGGCAACTCGTCATCCTCACAAGCCCCTGACGCCGGCCAGAACAGCATGATCGCCATTTGATGATCATGAAGGGCTCAAGGATGTGAGTCTGGTGCTGTCATAACGGCCCGCTTCCCGCCCTCGGACAGAACAGGGATCAATCTTCGACAAGAGGTAACTGGGATGCCTCCCGTCGAATGTCTGGTGGATTCGCTTCCGGAGGGCGGAGATGCCCGGGACGGACGCCGGCGGGTATCACCCGCTGGAACCGCTGGCCTGCAACAAGGTCAACCTGAACAAGGTGGTCACGCACTGGCCGGACCTGCTGCGGGTGGCTGGCTCCCTGGTCACCGGACAGGTGCGGGCGTACGGCGCTGCTGCGGCCGGACGGCCACGTGGCGTGGGTCGGTGAAGATCAGCGGGATCTGCTCGGCCAGCTGCCCAGGTGGTTCGGCGCTGCCGTCGGCTGAGCGCGCGGTCGTGGCTCGCGGGGGCGGGACCATGTTCGCGGTGAACACGGCCGGCTGCGCGGCGATCGGCGTGCTGATGGTCCTGATCGCCGAGGTGGGCACCGCGCGGCCGCCGCCACCGGCCGGGGCCGCGGGTTCACCGTCCACGAGGCCATGGACCAGTTCGGCGCGCTGGCCGGGCCGCTGCCCGTCGCCGCCATGCTCTCGACCGTCTCCGCCCTGTACGTGTTGATGGCGTCCATCGTCGCGAAGATGTCGTCGAACGCCTTCTGCGGGGCTTCGACGCTGACCGTGCTGGACGACGCCTGCTGTCGACGCTCTCGGCCCTGTGCGGTATATCAGGTGGATCGTCAGCTACTCGGCCGCTCCGCGGGTCTGCTTCCCCCGCGAACGCGCGGGCGGTCAGCCGATCACGGCGGGCGCGAGCGCCGCGGTCGTCAGCCGGGTCGGGCTACCTGTGCCGTCGGCCGGGATGGTCCACAGATCCGAGCCGTAGTCACCGGCGAGAGCGTAGACGAGGGTGCTGTTGTCGAGCCAGACGGCCTGGTCGTCAACACTTCGGTGTTCGCCGAGCGGTGTCTCCCGCATGTCGCGCAGGTCGAGGACGTACTCCCGCCACGGCGCGTCCGCGGAGGCCTCCGGCACCCGTTTCTTGAACGCCAGCCGGGTGCCGTCGGGCGACAGCGACGGGCACTCGACGTTCTCGCGCAGGGTGGTCACGGTCCTGGCCCGGACGTCCCCGCGCACCAGGTAGGTCTTCCCGCGGGTGGCCAGGGTGGCGTAGAAGTGGTCGTCGTCGGCGAACGTGACGCCCCAGAAGTTGACGTCAGCGCCGCGGTACGCCTTACCATCCATGATCACCTGGTAGTCCTCCAGCGACTGCTGAAGCGTCCAGGTGCGGGTGTCGAGGATCGAGGCGCGGGTGGAGAACTGGGTACCCGCGTAGGAGTCACCGCTGACGAACACCGTCCACGCCACCATCCGGCCGCTGGGCGAGACCCGAGCCCGGGTGGGGATGCCGTCCAGCGGGAAATGCCGCTGTTCACGCAGGTCCGCGTCCAGCACCAYCGCCCGGTATCTCTCCTCGAGCGTGCCCGGCAGCCGCTGCAGGCAGATGCCGGTACCGGCGGCGGCGTAGAAGCGCAGGCAGCGGACATCCRACGCGGTGCGCGGGCCGGACGGCGCCGACGCGGCCACCGACACCAGTTCGTCCCGTTGCGGGCCCCAGAGCATGTTGCGGAAGACCAACCGTTGTTGCCGGGGCGAGCCGGCGCCGGTCCCGGCCAGCGTGACCCGGCCGGCGGCCACCGGCGGGCCGTCCTGCTGTTGGCGGTCCCTGAGCGCCCCGCGCTCGGAGGCGTACCGCACCCAGCCGACGGAGACACCGCCGAGCAGGACGACGGTCAGGAACAGTACGACCAGCCGGGCGCGGTCCGTCATGTCGTGGCTCCCCGCGATGCCGCCGTCCCCAGTGCCCGCAGGGGCCGCGCAACCGCGCCCAACGTGACGCAGACTGCCAGCGCGACCGTCGCGGAAGCCAACGCCGCGCGGTCCCCCCAGGCCGACCAGGCGGCCCCGAAGAGCAGCGAGCACGCGAACCGGGCGCTTCCCTGCGCGGTCTGCACCAGGGCCAGGCCGCTGGAGCGCAGCTGCGCGGGCACCGAGACCGCGGCGTCGGCCATCAGCACCCCGTCTGTCGCGGCGTAGAAGGCGCCGTGCAGGACGAGGACGACGGCCAACAGCGCCGCGTCGCTCACCGGCACGAGCAGCAGCCCGTACGCCACCAGCAGGCCGACGTGCCCGGCGAGAAAGACCCGCCAGCGACCGAACCGGTCGGCGGCCTGCCCGAACGGCACCGCCAGCAGCAGGAACGTCCCGGCCGTGGCGACCGGCAACAGCGGGAACCACTCCCGCGGCATGGCCAGGTCGCGCTGCAGCATCAGATAGAGGAAGGAGTCGCTGACGGTGGCCAGGCCGAGCAGCAACGCGCACAGCGCCAACCAGCGCAGATCGGGGCGACGCAGCAGGCCGAACGCCGCGCGCGCGGAGACGGTCGCCTCCTCCCGCGCGCGGGAGGCCGGCGCGTCCTCGACCGGCGCGGACGCGGCGTTCCCGGCCGCGTCGGCTCCGGCCGTCGCGTGGCCGCGACCTGGGGCGTCTGTCGTGTGGCCACGACCCGGGGCGAACAGCAGCAGGACCGCCACGCCCGTCATGGCGATACAGAAGCTCACCATGAACAGGGCGTCGAATCCGTCAACCGCGGCCCGCATCACGAAAAAGGCGATGATCGGGCCCAGCAGCGCGCCCGCGGTGTCCATCGCCCGGTGTATGCCGAACGAGCGGCCCTGGGTTTCGGCCGACGACGCCAGGGAGATCATCGCGTCGCGCGGAGCGGTCCGCAGCCCCTTGCCGGTCCGGTCGGCCGCGAGCACCACGCCGATTGACGCCACCCCGTGCGCGAGGAGCAGCGCGGGCTTGCACAGCGCGGACAGCCCGTAGCCGACCGCGGCGACAGCCTTGTGCCGTCCGCCGCGGTCGGCGAGATGGCCGCCGACAAGGCGGACCAGCGTGCTGAAGCCGTTGTAGATGCCGTCCAGCAGGCCGAAACCCAGCGGTGAGAGGCCCAGCTCCGCCACCAGGTAGAGCGGTAGGACAGCGGTGACCATCTCGGCCGAGACGTCGGTGAGGAGGCTCACCGTTCCCAGCACGAGGACCGTGCGCGGCAGCGCCCGCGCGACGGCCCGCGGTGTGACGCGAGCGGCGGGCGCCGCGGCCTGCTGGCCCGGGTCGGTACCCGGGCCAGCAGAAGTGGGGACGGTGTACGCGTCCGCGAGGTACACGGACGCTAGCTCCAGATGCCGGTGATGTCCGACGCACTGGCGGCGCTACCCGCGTGTGTCGTCAGACCGGCCAGGTCCTCCAGGGTGCRCAGCAGGTTGTAGTGGTTGTAGGTCGTCGACGAGGAGCTGCCCGCGGTGACGTGCTGCCCGTAGAGCACCGTGGGGATGTGGTTGCCGTTGAGGCTGTTGTCCTCGTCGAAGGTCACGATGAGCAGGCTGTTGTGGGTCGTGGCCCAGGTGGCATAGGCGCCGAGGTTGTTCTGCAGCCAGGTGTCACCGGTACTCACGGAGCAGTCGTGCATGTCGTTGCACAGGTTCGGGACGACGAACGATATCTTCGGCAGAGTCGAGTAGTTGGTCGGGAACTGGGCGAACGTGTAGGCGGTGTTCGTCGGCACGTTGCTGAACCCGAACCAGGGGTTGTGCTTCCGCGCGTACTTCGTGCTGCTGTTGCTGCAGACCGTCGAACCCTGGGAGGGCAGGCCCTCGTTGTAGCTGCCCCAGGCGAGACCGGCCGCGATCAGCTCGGAGCCGAGGTTGGCGGCGCTGCTGAACCCCGGCGTGTAGCAGCTGTCGCTGGTGATGCCCTGGGTTCCCCCGGAGAAGAGCGCCATGTAGTTGGGCTGGCTGGGGTGGGTGATGGCGTACGACGCGGTGAGGTTCGCGCCGCCGGTCTTCAGTGAGTTGATGTAGGGAGCGCTGGAGCTGCCGATCACCTGGGAGTAGGCGTGGTTCTCGAGCACCACGACGACGACGTGGTCGGGTGTGGGGAGCGCCGCGGCGTGCGCGGGCTCTGCGCTCCACACACCAATCGACGCGACGGCCAGAACGACGGCGGCACCGAGCATGCTCAGCAGCCAGCGCGGACGCCGGACAGCAACGGCAGGGGACACGGGCGGACCTCCAGAATGGGCCAGGGGGAAAGCAGCGCCTGACTGGGGAGCGAAGCCAGGGTAGTGACGTTCCGCATCATCGTCAGTGCACCGGCAGCGACGGCTCAGCAAACAGGAGATGTCAAATTCCCCGCCTGCCCGGACTCGTTCTCGAGGGATGACCCGCCGGCTACCACGGGAAACGCTTAGACGAGTAAGAGTGACCGGCAATAGGCGCGGGTCCAGGAGATCGACATGCGAGCAGGCGCGGAACCTGGCGATCGTCGGATCATCACAGTCCGTGAGCACTGGAGGATCTCATGCCCGCCGTCCCATCATCCTTGCTCGGCCCGATCTGGAGCCGGTTCGAGGCCCTGCTGACCCGCACACCAGCGGACCGCCGCCCGAGTCCGGCCCCGCCCACCCGCCAGGCTGCCACCGCCGCCGCATCCCCGACCGGGCCGTCTTCGGGTACGTGCTGGACGCCCTCGTGCCCGGCCCGGGCGTGGTCACCAACCGGTCCGGCTCCGAAGGCCCTCCTCACGTCGTGGTCCGGGGACCGGCAGGTCGTTCAGGCCGTTGTCGGCTCGCCCGGGTGACATGGGTGAGCCGGGCCGTGAGGGCGCGGCCGAGGCCCGGGTACCGCGGGCACCGACAGCACGGGCTCGGCACCATGAGCCTCGGCAGCGGCGGCATGCTCCGGCAGCGACGGAACGGGTCTCAGGCTGGGACGAGCTCGGCGTGGCGGTCGAAATGACGGTGGGCCGCCACCGCCGTGGTGAAGGCCGAGGCGAACTCGGCGGTTTCGGAGTCGGTGGCCGTGTGTCCCGCCAGGCTCAGAGTCACCACGCCGCGGTCGTCGACGAGGCGGCCATCAAAGGATGTCACGTCGAGCTCCCTGGGCTGGACGAAGTTCGGCACCCGCCGCGGACTCAGGATGACCAGCCGGGTGCGGCCAGCCCCGGCGCCGACGGGCTGACGGCGGCCGTCGGGCGCGCCCGCGCGGGCACCACCCGTCCCCACCGCTCTCCCTTGGCCGCCGGGACCAAAACACATCCGGAACACATCCGGCCGCGGGACGGCACAAGAAGAAGACGACCAAGAAGACGACCCCAGACGAACCTGCCGAGCAACCGCTGTTCATCGCCGCGGATCAGATCAGGGACGATTCCCCTCTCTCCCAGGCAGTCATGATCGCCTCGGCGGCGCGGGCCTCGACGGCCATCGCCGCCCGCGCGCCGAAGAGCAGGCCGGCAGCGAGGCCGGGTTCGGCCCGCACGAGGCCGGTGGCGAGGGCGTCGGCGGCGACCGTCTGGTGGTGGGCGTCCGCCACGACGTGCGTGTCGAAGAACAGACGGGCGGCCGGGGGCAGGCCGTGGCGGCGCAGGGCGGCGCTGTAGGCACTCATCGGCCCGACCGAGGTCATCTCGAACACGGCGAGATGACCGACGAGCGCGGCCCGGTGTTCGCGGTGCAGGCCGAAGAAGGACGGCACGTTGACGGTGGCGAGCGTGGTGGCCGGGACACGGTCGAGGTAGGCCCCGTACGCAGGGTCCAGTCCCAGGGCGCGCAGGGTGAGGCCGAAGAGGGTCTGGTGCATGTCCCGTTGGGCGCCGTGACCGTACTCGTCGGTCTGGATCTCGACCAGCGCGGCCTTCGCCGCGCCGGCCAGCCGGGGAATCGCCCACGAGTGCGGATCTGCTTCCTTGAGCTGGAGCAGGGAACGGTGGACGGCGAACTCACGGAACTGGCCCAGCGAACCGCGTTCGGCGAGATACCCCGACAGTGACGGGCCGCTGGGAGCGTCGACGATGCGGCGCAGCGCGCCCGCGATCCCGTCCGTGAGGAGGTCGCCCGGCTCGGTGCCGGGGGTGGCGAGGCCCACGTCCTCCCGCAGCCGGGCCAGGAGATCGCGCTCCAGGAGCCGGCGCAGTCCCAGCAGCGACGGCTCCCACTCCCAGCCGTCCGCCACATCGGCAAACCCGCGGTAGTGCAGCTCGTACAGGCAGTACAGGGCGAGGGCGGCGTCCTCACCGAACAGGGCGTCATCGTCGGCCGCGGGCACCCTGTCCACGGCATGGACCGGCCCGGCCAGAGCGGTGGTCAGAACGGCGCTGAGGGTGCCCCGCGGGCGCGGCAGAGGGCTCGGCCCGAGCTCGGCCGGGCTGAGAACGTCGCCGTAGTCGGCACCGTTCGGCCCGCGGAAGGTCGTGGTCACGGGCCGGGAGCGGGAGGCGGTCATGCCGGCACCGCCGCGGCGCCCGCGCTCAGCACCTGGGCCAGAACCACCGAGTCCCTCCCGGGCGGGTACGCACGGCTATGGTCACGGATCCAGGTGACACCGGCGAGCAGGTAGCCCTCCTGGTGGAAGAATGCCTGCCCGGCGGCGGCAAGGGACTGGATGCGCCGCCACACCTCGGGGTCGCGGCAGTAGGGGCCGAACCTGATCGGGCGCGTCACCCAGTCCACCACCCGGTACCCACAGCGGGTCGCCTCCGCCAGGACGCCGAGCGGATCGGAGATCGAGGCGACCATCACCATCACCAGGTCGAAGGAGCAGCCCAGAATCCGGCAGGTCACTTCGGCTCCTCGCGCCCCGCCGTACAGGTCGGGAGCACCCGGCCGCCGCGGCTGCCCCGGCAGGTACGGGGGGTTGGCGACCACGCAGCGCTCCGTTGCCCCGCTGGCGTAGCGGAAGAAGTCCCCGAACTGGACGGTGTAGTTCACCGGCCCCTTCAGCTCCGTCAGCCGGCGGGCTGACCGGAACGCGTCGGGGTCGCGCTCAAATCCACGGACCCGTGCCAACGTCTCCGATCGGCCGACGGCCTCCAGCAGCGGGATCCCGGTACCCGCCCCCAGCTCTGCCACACCGGCGGCGGTGTAGGGACTCAGCTGTGCGCAGGACAACAGGCGCTCGACGCACCACGAATAGAAACTCGACTCCACCGGGTCGTAGAAAGCCATGTCGCTCCTGCCGTAGGTCGACCGGAGGCGGGCCGGCCCGGGCGGAACGGGCCACAGGGCCGCAGGCACCGCCGCCGCTGTGCGCTCACGGCCAAGTACCCGCCCGGCTCCGCCTTAACCGGGCGCCAACGCCGGGACGCGCGTGCACGGCGCCCAACTCCCYGCCGGCCGGAGTGCCGAGGCGTACGTCAACGGCCAGAGCGGCTGGCATGCGGGCGATCGACGTCCCTGTCCCGGCAGGGAGATGAAGGTCGCTCGCCCCCTCCGCCGCTCCTCGATCGTCACCGTGAGCAGGGCCGATGGGGCGAACACCGTGGCCTGCGGCACCGGAACCGCGCTACCGGACCGGCACCGACCGCTCTCCGCTCAACCCGTGTCATCGCGGACTCTCCTTCATTCCTTCATTCCTTCATTCCTCCATGCCTCCCGCCGACGTCGCGCTCCGGTGTCCCGGCGCCGGCGTGCAGCGGAAACGGCTCGTCGCATAGCTGGAGAAACTCGGCCCGAAAGCCACCGTCGAATCTCGACCGTAAATCTTCCGGTGGAGGCGTCCTTCAAAGTCGTTCTGAGGCGTCCGAAGCCGCCGGTTACCGGCCATTAAGATCACCGATAATCGGCGAATGCGACAGCGCCCGACAGACCCTCCTGCCGCGCTCGGGATCGAGAGCGCGGAGCCAGATCAACCTCGCTCGAGAAGGAATTCATGATACTTCCGAATGTGACGGATCTCTCACGTTATAACGCCCCACTGCGGGAAGGCATCCCTGGACACAGGCGCGTCGCTCGGGGCAAGGCGCYGCCCGGGCTACCGCTACCAGACTGATCCGAGGAGTCCGGTGTGGTCATTCGCCACGCAGCCGAGATGTCCCTACCCGAGGCTGATTCGACACCCGCCGTGCTGATCGTGCTGGCCATGGCCGCCGTGCTCGGCTACACGGTTGCGCTGGTCGTCGACCGGACAGCCCGCCGGGTCGGGCGCCGTTCGGCAGCCGCCGCCGACCTGGCCCAGCGCGGCCGACGCCCGGCCCACCTCACCCTCGTCATCCTCGCCCTGCTTGTCGCGCTGAACGCCATGCCCGAACAGAACTGGACCGGGGCCATCGTCCGGCTGCTCGGCCTGGCCTTTATCGGCGGCGTCTCCTGGCTGGTGGCGGTGCTCACCTTCCTCCTCGAGGATCTTGCCCTGGCTCGCTACCGGATGGACATCGCCGACAACCGGCACGCCCGCCGGGTGCGTACACAGGTGACCCTGCTGCGTCGCATCACGGTGGTCGTCATCACCGTCATAGCCGTGGCCTCGATGCTGATGACGTTCCCCAGCGTGCGCATTGCCGGTGCCAGCATCGTCGCGTCCGCCGGAATCGTCGGCATCCTCGCCGGGCTGGCCGCACAGACCTCGCTGGCGAACGTGTTCGCCGGGCTGCAGCTCGCCTTCACCGACGCCATACGGGTGGACGACGTGGTCGTCGTGGAGAAGGAATGGGGACGCATCGAGGAGATCACACTGACCTACGTGGTAGTCCACATCTGGGACGACCGACGCATGATTCTGCCATCGACATACTTCACCACCGTGCCGTTCCAGAACTGGACGCGTCGGGAGGCGGCCGTGCTCGGCGTGGTCGAGCTGGACCTGGACTGGTCGGTGCCGGTGGAGGAGATGCGGGCGGAGATGCACCGGATCCTGGACGCCACCGCCCTGTGGGACGGCCGGGTCTCGGTGCTCCAGGTAACCGACGCGGTCGGCGGATGCGTGCGGGTCCGGGTGCTGGTCAGCGGTAGCGACGGACCGACCGTGTTCGACCTGCGCTGCCACGTCCGGGAGTTGCTCGTGCGATGGCTGCGACAACGGCACCCGGCGGCGCTGCCAAGGACACGGCTCGAACACGAGCGGAGCGGCCCGGCGTGGGACGGCGAGCATGACGGCCACGGGAAGGGGGTGTACGGGCCGGCGCAGCGGCGCGAATCCGACCCGACCACTGCCAGGGTCGCGGCCGCCGATCCGGCCACCACCAGTACGGGGATGGACCTCCCCGCGCATCCCGAGGAAGCTCACCCCGACGCCCGCCTGTTCGGGGGCAGTCCGGATGCGGCCGAGCGCTCCCGGGCGTTCAGCGAGACCGGTGAGAACGGCTCACGCAGGCCGCCGTCCTAGAGGGAAAAGCCCTCTCCTCGGTCGGCGAGCCGGGCCCTGACTGACCCCGTCGAGGGTCAGAACCCGGTAAGGGTGATCTTCATCGCGCCTGCGGCTTTCGGCGACCCCGGCGAGTTGCCTGGTGACCGAGCCTCAGCCTTCGAAGAAGCCGAGTTCCTCGTGACGGGCGCGGGCGGCGGGATCACCATGGCGGACGATGACCCGGTAGTCCATATCCTCTGGATGATCGCTCAGGACGGCTGGACCATCGAGGTGGCCGAAGCCCGGCCCCGGTCGGCCACCGACCACGACGGCCTCGACATCACGATCCACGACGCGGTCCCGCGCGCCCGCCGAGACGACACCCACGACCGCCCGGACCCGGCCCTCCGCTGTCAGGCACGCGGCCGACTTCGACGCCATCACTGTCAACGGCGGCCAGGGGAGTGGGCAACCGCGTCAGGTCACCCGCGTCCCACGAGATGGAACACCCGGCTGAGCTGCCGGTAGGGATCACGCCGGCTGGCTTCGAGTTCCACCTCGGCGATCCTGGTCAGCTCGTCCTCGTCCTCGTCCTCGTCCTCGTCCTCGTCGAGGGTCGTCCAGTCGGTGAACAGCCACACGCCATACCAGGCCAGCGGGCGGACTCCGTGATCAGCGAACAGGACGGAGAGTTCCTCGACGGTGTCGGCCCGCGTGTCCAGGCCCAGCACGCCGCGTTCCCCGCGGGCGTGGAAGGCGGCCTGTGCGTCGTCCCACCGACGCTCCAGCGCGGGGCGGACGGCGAGGGTCGCCGCGTTGAGTGCCATCACCGAGACGATGCCGTCCACGTCGGTGCACGCGCACAGGGCCTCGATCATCGGGGTCGGGTCGGGCAGGTACATCAACACGCCGTGGCACAGCACGGCGGCAAACCGTCGGCCCCGGGTCAGCGAGGGCGCCTCCTCGCCGCTTCCCAGTATCAGCCGGACACGATCGCGGACGTCGGCTGGCTCGGCGGCCAGCCGCCGCTCCGCGGCGGCAAGCATCGCCTCGGACGCGTCGAGCAGGACAACCTCATAGCCCAGCCGGGCCAGCGGAAACGACTGGTGCCCGGCGCCCCCGCCCACGTCGAGCACGGCCGCCGGCGGCGGCGGCAGGTGATCCATCAGGTGGCGGTGCAGGACATACGTGCGCACCCGGCCCTTCACCGTCGCGTACGCGCCCTCGACGAACCGGTCCGTCAGGCCAGCCCAGACATCCTCGGTCACGGCAACCATCCTGCCCGTACCCACCCGAAGCGACGACGCCCGGTCCGGCCGCTTCGCCAGATTCCCCGGCCTCGACTGTGACGACCGCCGCCTCGACTACCCGCACGCCGACGAGCTCGCGGACAGGCGCGAGAGCGCGGTCCACACGCACGCCGTGCCAGCAATCTGCCTTTAGTTCGCGCCAGTTCCTGGTACGCTCGACGCTATGACCGTCATGCCGTTCACCGATGCGCGCAACCGCCTGTCGGAGCTCATCGACGAGGTGGAGCGGACCCATGAGCGGGTGGAGATCACCCGTCATGGGCACGCCGTGGCGGTCCTCATCTCCCCCGATGACCTCGCGGCGCTGGAGGAGACACTGGATGTGCTGGCGAGCCGGGAGGCGATGCGGCAGCTCGCGGAGTCCCGAGACGCGGTCGAAGCCGGCGACGTGCTCGATGCCGAGGAGCTCACCGCGCTCATGGTGAAACGGGCGCGGAGCGCCGAGCGGCCTCGCGCGACATGAGTGAGACCGGCGAGCCGTTCAAACTTCTGATCACCGGCCCCGCGGCACGCGCTCTCGCCGGCAGACCGCCCGAGAAGATCGCGGCGGCCGTCCACGAGTTCATCACGACCACGCTCCTGAACAACCCCCACCGGCTCGGCAAACGCCTCCTGCTCCCACCGTACGAGGGCACCTGGTCCGCCCGGCGCGGCAGCTACCGGGTGTTGTACGAGATCGATGAGGAGAACCGTACCGTTACCGTAACCGCCGTCGAACATCGGTCCGACGCGTACCGCTCACGCTGACCGAGAGACCCGACGAGGATATTGGGACCCCTGCTGTCACATGCGCCCATTAAGTCCTCGGTTCGGAGGGCTGAGCGTCGTCGCTGCTCTCGGCTGGCCGTGCCGGCTCGATCGGCTGCCGGTGCGTTCAGTGGCCGGGGATGGCGCCGGTCGTGGTGAGGGACTCGGCGGTTTCGATGATGGTGGTCGGCACGTCGCGGGAGCTCGGAGTCAGCTCGGGCGCGCCGTACCACCACTTCACCGACCGTGCGGCGCTGTTCGCGGCGATTGTCGTCGACGGACACGACCTGCTGTTCACCCGGCTCGACGCCGCTCGGGCCGGCGGTTCCGACGCCGTCGCCGCGTTACGCGACCTGCTCGTGGCCTACGCCGGCTTCGCCGCCGACCATTCCGCGCACATGCGCGTGATGCTGCGCCCCGAACTCGCCGAGCCAGCCGCGCACCCGGAGGTGACGGCGGCAGGAGCACGTCCGATCGAGCTGCTACGGTCGACCGTCCTGGCCGCGCAGGACGAAGGCGCTGTTCCTCCCGGCGACCCGGAGCCCGTGCTGCAGATGTTCTGGTCGCTGGCGGTCGGCTATGTGACGCTGTGGCTCGACGGCCCCGTCGAGGCCCGCTGCACCACTCTCGGCACGACCCCCGACGAGATGAGCCGCCGTGTCGCGTCGACCGTCGAGGAACTGCTGCGACGACCGCGAGCGTAATCCGGGCGCGAGGACACCTGCCATCGTGGGTCCGCTCATGGGAGACGGTGACACCCCGGCCATGGCCCCGCCGCGACAGCTTCACCGGACCGGGCGATCCGCTCCCCGTCTCACGCCGCACCATCGAGACCACCCACGGCAGCGCCACGGAAGGCATACCCGCAACGGATCAGTTACCTTGCATGGGGGTGTTTGCGCCGTTCCGTAGCCGCGGGGAAAAACACCGGCTCACGCCGGGTCCGGACAGGCGATGTGGAGGGGCGGGCGATCGCGTGGAGCTCCTGTCGGCCGCATGGGCCGTCACCGGCCTCGCCGAGCCGCACGTGTCGCTGGCCGGCGGCACCGAAGGCGGGACGGAGAGCCGCTGGGGGTTGGGCATCGGGGGTGTTCTGCTCTTGGCCTGGGCCGTCGAGCAGCTCTGGCGCCTGCAACGCCGGCTCGTGAGCCGGCTGACCGGCCGTGTGGCCCAGGGCGTCGTCGTCGACGTCGACAGGAAGGAACACGGTGACGACGTGACCTTCTACCGGCCGAAGGTGGAGTACGTCACCCGCGACGGCACCCGCCACGTCGGTTGGGCCCGGTCGGCGACGGAACGCAACTACCGGGTAGGGCGGCGGGTACTCGTCCACCACGAGGCCGACCCGACGGTGTTCTCCGTCGGATCGACCGGACGCGATGTGGGACGGTTCGTCTGGGCCGGGATGTGGGCCGCCGCCGGGATCTACTGTCTCGTCACCGCGCTGTCCCCGTGACGCGGGACCGGGTCCGGACCGGAGACGTTCACGCTGCCCGGCCGCCCGGATCCCCWCGAAGGGTGACCACAAGGGGCAACCTGATGGACCTGACGTGTCACACGATGTCGTACGCGCCGCCGATCCCGGACCGGCCGACCGCCTAGCTGATCACCAGGAGTTTCCGAGGACGACGCTCTGGATCAGACTGCTCTCCAGGAAGGCGGCCTCGTCGACATCCTGACTCACGTGGTCGTCCCTGCGACGGTCGTTTCAGGGACGGGTCTCGTTCGTGATCGCCGAGAACTGCGGGGGTGCGGACGGCTGAACGATGTCCGCCCTGGCCTGCGCGATGATCTCCTGAGCGTGCCGCTCGATCTCCTCGGGGCCGAGACCAAGAGCCGTACCGATAAGGAACCCGCAAACGACGTGATCGCATCGGCCGCGCGGTCCTGCGACGTGCGCATCCGCGCGAAGAGGACCCGTTCATTGGGGACCCGTACGTGGGGGCGGCCACTGCCACCCCCACCGGCGCGGCGCGCCTGATTCTGATCATCAGCGGAGGGGCTCATGGTACTCATACTCGGGGCTCCACCCACAGTGTCAGGTAGCTACCGGAAGAGCGACGAATCCGGTTACCGGCGTCCAGCGCCGTAGCCCTGCCGCCCGAGATCGGAACCCCGGTTCCTGAGTCGAAAATGGCCTCAGGGTGAAGGTGGCCCCGCCCCGCATCAGGCCTGCACAAGGGTGATGGTGCGGCCGGCGGGGCTTGTCGTGGTGGTGATGGCCGTGCGTTCGGTGATGTCGGGGCGAGGATGCGGCTGACCGGCAGGCCGAACAGCAGGACGAGCGCGCCGGCGGCGGGGCCTGTCCGCCCCGGTCAACGACGGTCAGAGGGCGGCGGGAACGGCCTGGTGACGGTCGGGATGCTGGTCCTGTAGGGGAAGCCGCCGCCCTGAGGGAGCCCGGGCCGTCGTCGCGCGGGTCCTCGCCCGGTAGCGCCCGGGCGGCTGGCCGCGGGCACGGCTGAAAGCCCGGGAGAACGCATACTCGCTGGTGTATCCGATGTCGGCGGCGATCGCGGCGATCGGGTCGTCGGTTTCCCGCAGACGTTGCGCGGCCAGGTCCATACGCCACCGGGTCAGGTAGGTCAGCGGCGGTTCGCCGACAAGCTCACCGAAACGCCGGGTCAGCGTCGCGCGGGAGACGTGCACCGCGGCGGCCAGCGCCTCGAGGTTCCACGGCCGCTGCGGCTGGTCGTGCAGCAACGCGAGCACCCGCGCGACGACGGGGTCACGCAGTGCGCGCAACCACGACGCCTCACCGTCGGGCTGTGTACGCAGCCAGGCGCGCACGACATGCACGAGCAGGACATCGATCAGCCGGCCGACGGCGGCACGCGATCCGGGTGGATTGCCGCCCAGCTCGAAGCGCAGCAGGTGCAGCGTCGCGGCGACCGCCCCGTCATCACCGGGAAGGGCGGTGGACAGGTGCAGGACACCGGGCAACAGCGACAACAGCGGCTGGGCGACCTCGTGATCATAATCGTAGGCGGCGCACAGGATATGCGTGGCAGCCCCGTCACCGGACAGCTCGATCATCCCCTCGGGTGTGCGCGGCCCCGCCCTGGTGACCTGCTCCAGTGATATCGCCGGTGTGTCCGGGCCGCTGGAAAGCGTGTGCGGGAGGTTGGTCGGCAGCAGCACCACGTCGCCGGGCAGCAGCTGCCGAGGCGGCGTGTCGGCGGTGCGCAGCCAGCACGATCCCGCCAGGACGCTATGGAAAGTGGCACCGGGCTGCGGATCGACCGCCACCCCCCACGGCGCATGGGCGAGGAGCTGGGCAAGCACGGCACCCGAGACACGCGCAAGATCGAGGACGTCGGTCAGCGGGTCCACGACATCAACCATAGCGCGAACACCGTGAGCCTATCGGACAAGAAACCGCCACCATCGGGCATTCATCCGCTTATCCGCTCGGTCTAGCGTGACAGGCATGTCGACCACCTCCACCCCCGCCACGTCCTTGACCGATGCGGCCGTGCGGCTACGCGCCCAGCTTCGCGACCAGTTCGGTGACGCGCTCGACCCGTTCGACGCGGAAGCCGACATGCTGGCTACCCGTAGCATCGCTGCCGGCGCACCCGCCGTCGGCGCACCCGCGCCCGACTTCACCCTGCCCGACGTCCACGGCGCGGACGTCACGCTGAGCACCCTGCTGGCCAGGGGCCCGATCGTGGTCGTGTTCTACCGCGGCGCCTGGTGCCCCTACTGCAACCTGCAGCTCAACGCCTTCCAGACGGCGCTGGACGACATCGAGGCCGCCGGCGCGACGCTCGTGGCCATCTCCCCGCAGACACCCGACAGTTCACTGACGTTCACCGAACAGCAGCAGCTGCGCTTCACCGTCCTCAGCGACGTCCACAACACGGTGGCCCGGGCCTACGGCCTGGTCTTCCGGCAGGCCGACGCCCCGACCGCGATGCAGAAACAGCTCGGCATCGACCTCGAACAGGTCAACGGCGACGACAGCCACGAACTGCCGGCAGCCTCCACGTTCGTGATCGACACCGAGGGGACCGTCCGTTTCGCCGCGGTCTCCAGCGACTACCGGTGGCGCGTCGGACCCGACGAGGTCCTCACCGTCCTGCGTGAGACGAGATAGCCATCCTCCGCCATCCAGGCACAGCCGGGAATCCTATGACATCCACCGACCACCCCACGATCCCGATTCCCACGGACATCCGGGCGCTCCTGGACGCGCCCAACTACGTGCACCTTTCCACCCTGCGGGCAGACGGTTCCCCCCGTAACCAAGTCGTGTGGGTCGGGCTTGAAGGCGATCACGTGCTCGTGTGCACCGCCGACTGGTCATGGAAGGCAAAGGATATGCGCCGCGACCCTCGGGTGGGCCTGTCCGTCGTGGACATGGCGGACCCATATCGTATGGCCACGCTCAAGGGACGGGTCGTCGAGAAACGCCGTGACAAAGACTGCCGGTACATGGATCCGATCAGCGTCAAATACACCAATCTATCCTTCCCCAGCCGCGGCCCCGACCGTATCTGCTTCGTGATCGCGATCGAAAGAGCCGTTCAGCACACGCTCGGCTTCGTCCACAACCCCAGCTGACAAGCGTTTCTCCGTATCCCACGGTGGCCTGTTACGTCGCGGGAAAGCAAGACATGGCGGACCCTGTCTGAATGTTGCTCAGACCGTCAGGATGAGCTCGGTGAAGGYAGCCGATACCAGCAGTCGCAGTCTGGTGCCGACGCCGAGTTCGTGGTGGCCACGGCGGGGACTGACTGTTGCATTCGCCGATCACAGCCGATCTGCACCGTAGATCTTCCCGCCGGACGCGCCCATGCGCCCCGATCAATGGGTTACCAGCCGCCCGGAGCCGCGTCGGGGACGCCTCGGCGCCGGAAGACTTGCAGTCAAGATCTACCGGTGCACGCGAATGCACCAGTCCCCCCTTTTGCTGCTTGCTGAGTTGAACCTGGAGACCGGTTGTGCATGCGGTCACCGCCAGCTACGCTGGCGCCAGCGTCCCCACGGATATTGTGGATGACGGATGATTGCCCGGTCGCGCACAAAATGTCCGGTGCCGGAAAGTACCCGAAATCGCCAGAGTGGGAGCACGGGARATGGACGTCTCGATCGGGTTGCCCTCCACCATTCCCGGCGTCGAAGGCAGTCAGATCCTCGAGTGGGCCAAACGGGCGGACCGCTCCGTATTCTTGTCACTCGGCGTCATCGACCGTCTCGTCTACCCCAATGACGAGCCTCTGATCACGCTTGCGGCCGCAGCGGCGGTGACTGAGCGGATCAAACTCCTGACCGCCATCGCGATTCTTCCGTACCGGGTCAATGCGGCGTTGTTCGCCAAGCAGGCCGCAAGTATCCAGCATCTTTCCGGCAACCGGTTGGTGCTGGGTCTCGGCCTGGGCGGTCGGGAGGACGACTACCAGGCCGGCGGCGTTCCTTTTACTGGCCGGGGACGACGATTCGAAAAGATGCTGGTGGACACGCTTGAAATCTGGTCCGGTGAGCCGCGCGGCGACGCGGGGGCGATCGGGCCCACCCCACCGGCTCGTCCCGGGTTGCTGATCGGAGGCCAGTCACCGAGGTCCTTCCAGCGGGCCGCCGAGCACGCGGACGGATGGATCGCGGGTGGGGCGCCGCCGGAGGCGTTCGGGCCGGCCGCCGCGCAGGCGAAGGCTGCGTGGGAAGCCCGCGGCCGCAAGGACCGGCCACGGCTGGCGGCACTCGGTTACTTCTCCCTGGGGCCGGAGGCACGCGCACATGCTGAGAGCTACCTCCGGCACTATTACGCGTTCGCCGGAGCGTACGCCGAACAGGTGGTGGCGGGTGCGCTGACCGACGGCAGGGCGGTCCGCGACGCTGTCGCCGCCTTCGCCGATGCGGGGTGCGACGAGTTGGTGCTGCTCCCGTGCAACCCGGAACCCGGCCAGGWCGACCTTCTGGCCGACGCGGTCAGGTAGGCCCAACGGAAGGAAGGTCATTCGGCCGCTCAGATCCGGTCCGACACGGGGCCGAGGGATTCACGCACCTTTGGTCACCTAACAAAGCCCTACTAGTTGTGGATCAGTCATCATGCCGAGGTCCTGGGGAAGGCACGGCGCGGAAATGAGCGCGACCGAGCAGCGCTACGCCCCGCTCACGCGGGCGTTCACCCTGGCAACTGCGTCCAGCACGGCGGCGGCGAACAGGTCGGGATGGACCACCGGAAAATCATGATCGGCTGCTACCGGGATGACATGTGCCCCGAGCTGGTCGGCCAGTTGCCGTTGCAAGGCGGGGCGGCACAGCGTGTCGTTGTCGGTCAGCAGCACGACTGACGGCACGTTTCGGAGCGGTTGAACACGTCCGCGCAGATCGTGGCGTTGCACGGCACGGCCTATGGCCAGGACGGCGGCCAGTGGGGTACGGGTTAGTTCGGCGTGCAGCCACGRCCATCGGTTGACCACATCAGTCCCGCTGCGCCGATTGGCTCCGAAGTAGCGCGCGGGCAGCGAGTTTCCCCGGTTGAGGCGAGCCAGCGGGGCTGCCGTCGCAAGAGCGGTCCACAACAGGCGGTCGCGGCGGTTCTGCCGGTAGTTCAGCGCGCAAGCTGCCAGGACCAGGCCCGCGACCCGCTGCGGATGAGCCAACGCCATATGCGTTCCCACCAAGCCGCCGAGGGAGAATCCGCACACGATCACACGGTCGATATTCAGGACGTCGAGCACCGCTATGACGTCTTCGGCGCAGTCGGCGATGGAGAACTCCCCGGCGATCGGCAGTCCGCGTCCGTGGCCACGCTGGTCCAGGCCGACAATCGGATGCCGCTGGGACAGCGGTGGCATCAACCCGAAGAAATTGACGTCCAGCGACYAGGTCCACCCGTGCAGCAGCAACACCGGCAGTACACCGTCCCGGTCGGCCCGGGTCTGCCGCACGAAAACCTCCCCGCGGCCGGGGACTTGCAACATACGACCGGGCGGCAGCTCGGGACGCCACCCCTGTATGTGTGAGCGCGATGCGCGGGCCGGTCGGAGGAAGCCTGCCGTGCGCCGCGCCACACGGACACGGGTTGTCTGCATACTCGAAATTTACATGCAATCAGCTTGCGATCAGCGGCAGGGTGTCTCGCCCTGCTGGCTGGTTCACAGCGGTGGACGGATCTCGTGTCCACGTCCCGTGGAGACCTCCCAAGCCTGTCGCCGGGAAACTTTGTCGGACGCTATGACGTCATGCGAAGCTGCAGTTGACCACACCTCCCCGTCTTCGCTGTTCTCGCAAGAAGACCGGCTGAGAAGAGTAGTTCTCGGGAATCCTGAAGAGCCGTCAGCCCGCCTCTGGGTGGGGCGGCCAGCGGAACCCATTTTGGATCTTGTTCTGATGTTGGACGAACACGGGTTTCAGCACTCGGCGTGTCGACGGTCCAGCTTGGGAGCTGCCATACCGGGCGGGGCTATTTCTGAAGTGGTTCTCAGGGATTATTTCTTACCGGACCTGCAGCGACGGCCGGCTCCAGGGTCCGACCGTCGTCCATCTCGCACGGCCTCGTACGGTGTGCCGGTAAATTTTACACGACATATTAACGAGTTTTACATGGAATATTGACGGGTGGATGGTGGACGATGCCGGCATGGACGTTCCCGGACCGCGCCGGTGGGAGTACACCGCAGAACTGCACCGGCTCCGATTCATGCTGAGCTCGCTCGCCACACAGGCCTGCGAGATCATCCTTGGCGCGACCGCCGCGGTGACCGAACAGGCCGACACCGTCTGCGTGCACCTCTCCGTGGCCCGTCTGCGCGGCACCTGCCAGGAGGCGAACAACGACCTGGTCACGCTGTTGGCCCGCCAAGCCCCGGTCGCCGGGGACCTGCAGCTGGTCATAGCCGGACAGCGGATCACCCTGGCCGTGCAACGGATGGCCGAACTCGCCGACCACATTGCCACCACCGCCGACCGTCGGGCCCCCGCCCAGGTGCTCCCCGCCGACCTGTGTCCCAGCCTTACCCGGATGGGCCGGCTATGCTCCGAACAGGCCTGCGGCCTCGCCACTGCGATTCACGCCGACGACACGGCCACGGCTGTCCGCCAGCTCACCGCAGGCGACGATCCCATCGACCGGATCCACCGGGAGCTGATGGCCACGGTGACCGACTCGGGTTGGTCCCACGGCATGCACAGGGCCGTGGATCTCACCCTGCTGTCCCGCTACTACGAGCGGTACGCCGATCAAGTCGTCAATGCCGCCCAATCCCTCGCCCGCGCCCACTGGGTGCTACCGCTGCCGGACAACCGGGTGTCCGCGCACACCGTCCAGAGATCGGCGTAGGTTCCGGTCGGTCGRCCAGTCACGAGGCCCGAGCCCACACAGCCGGTGTCGTCATCAAGCGGAGCGCCATGATGTCTGGACTGATAACAGCCGCAGCCGTTGTCCTCGTGCTGGCATTGTTCCTTCTCGCTCTCTTCGGTTCCGAGAGGCGGTACCAAAGGAACTCTCCGGAGCAGAACGGAAGCCGACATCTCGAACGATAATCGGTCAATCCCGTACTTCTACTGCCTCGGCCGGGCCAAGAAGGAGAACTGTACACAGTCGACAGTCTTGATCGCTGACGTCGAGGTGGCCGTCGCGGACTACTGGTCCCGCATCCAGCTCACCGAAACTCGCATCGCGGCCATCCGCGAACAGGYCATGGCCGAGCCGGTGAAGCGGCAGCACAGCAACCGGACCAAACTCGACTGCTGCTCTGCGCCAACGCGCATCGGCTGTACCTCAGCGCTCCGCCTGACGTACGCCGACAGCTCAACCAAGCCGTCTTCGCCCGCCTCTGGATCATGGATGACCAGGTGCAGGGCGCGGATCTCACCGAAGGCTTCGTTCACCTCCTCGCCCCTGATCTTGCCGCACGGCTGACGGAGGCGAAGAACGACGAAGACGCGAAGATCGAAATCCGTCCCCGCCTCGGTAGGGGCCGGAGACGATCATCCGGCGCGCAGAGCGCTGACCTGAAACTGGTGCGGCCCAGGGACGTCATACAGCGCCCGAACGGCCCACTTCCCGCCGATCCGACGAACCCCGGACCCAACCGGGACCGGGGTTCAAACGTGACCGTTTTGGTGTCCGAGGGAGACTCACCCCATTCGTACATGATCGGCCTTCGTGAGGTCTTCGACCTCACACTCGTGGGCACGGCACATGTAGGGCTTTGTTAGGTGACTGAAGGTGCGTGAATCTTTCGTTCTGGTAACGGGTTGTAGGGGTGGTGGCAGGTGTGGCAGGCGCCGGTCCAGACGTTGAGCTCAGTCCTAATAGAGCGCGACGGCGAAGTCGGGTTCGGTGGCGGCACGGACGTCGTCGACGGTCACGCTTGGCGCGAGCTCGCRCAGGACGAGTCCTGAGGGCTCGATATCGAATACGGCGAGGTCGGTGATGACGCGCTGGATGCACGCGCGTCCTGTGTAGGGCAGCGAACACTCGTATACGATCTTGGGTGAGCCGTCTTTGGCGGTATGCTCCATCATCACGATCGAGCGCTTGGCCCCGTGCACAAGATCCATCGCGCCGCCCATCCCCTTGACCATCTTTCCGGGGATCATCCAATTGGCCAGGTCGCCCTTCTCCGACACCTGCATGGCGCCGAGGATGGCGACGTCGATGTGACCACCGCGGATCATTCCGAACGACGTCGCGCTGTCGAAGTACGAGCCGCCTTTGTTGAGGGTGACGGTCTCCTTACCGGCGTTGATGAGGTCGGGGTCGACGGTGTCCTCGGTCGGATATGGCCCGACGCCGAGTATGCCGTTCTCGGACTGCAGCACGACGTGTATGCCGTCCGGCACGTAATTGGGTACCAGGGTAGGCAGACCGATCCCGAGGTTGACATACTGCCCATCCGTGAGCTCGAGAGCGACCCGTRCTGCCAGCTCATTCCTAGACAACACGGACGGTCCTCCGCTCGATCCGCTTCTCCACAGACACCTGTACCACGCGCTGCACGAAGATCCCCGGAGTGTGCACCAGGGCCGGGTCTAGGTCGCCGGGCTTCACGATCTCCTCGACCTCCGCGATCGTCACGCGACCCGCAGCGGCGCAGAGTGGGTTGAAGTTCTGCGCTGACTTCTCATAGACGAGGTTGCCGTGCCGATCGCCGTAGCGAGCGTGCACGAGAGCGTAGTCGCAGACAATCGCGTGCTCCAGCGCGTACTCCACGCCGTCGAAGGTGCGGACTTCCTTGGGCTCCGACGCCTTCGCCGTAGCACCCGACCCGTCGTAGCGGAGAGGAAGCCCTCCGAGTGCAACCTGTGTCCCGACGCCACTGGGAGTGAAGAAAGCGGGGATGCCCGCGCCACCGGCGCGGAGTCGCTCGGCGAGCGTGCCCTGCGGGACCAGTTCGACCTCGAGCTCGCCGGACAGGAACTGCCGCTCGAACTCCTTGTTCTCTCCGACGTAGGAGCCCGTGGTGCGGCTGATCCGTTTGGCTCGCAGAAGCGAGCCCAGTCCCCACTCATCAACGCCACAGTTGTTGGAGACCGTCTTGAGGTCGTCGACCCCGGTCTCCAACAGTGCCTCGATGAGGGCCTGTGGGATACCACAGAGCCCGAACCCGCCGACGGCCAGCGATGATCCCCTGACGATATCTGCCACTGCTTCGGCAGCGCTATTGACGATCTTGTCCACTGCTCCCCCTTCGACCCCTAACTCTAGTTAGAAAATAGCGCCTTGCAAGCGTGTCTTGTGGTGCGAAGGGGTATCGGGATCATTGGATCAAAACGAAAATAGAATAAATGGAAGATATCGTAGATCAACATCTACTGAGGGTAGTGGTTCATAGACTGATGTCGCTCGGCTTATTTTGATCATTCTGCTGTCACGGGGTAGTGGTGGATGGTGGCAGGTCCGGGGTGGTGGGGGCGGGCTGGCCGGACTTCTGTAGTCGTTGCGTCGGCCATATTTGATCTTGCAGGGGCGAGGGCGGGGCAGGGGCGGGTTGAGTCGTTCGGTGATCTCGGCGTGGATCCGGGGTAACGCGGTGTGCCAGTCCTAGAACGAAAATCAACGTGAGGCTGGGCAGACGGACCTGACCCGTGGCCTGGCGTCGTGGGTTGGGCGGGGTGTCCGGTTGGTCGGGACGGTGTGTCAGGCCGTGGTCGCCGCATCCTGGGGATGAGGGTGACTCGGAGGCCGAGGCGCTCGAGGCGCCGGATGTGGCTGGCGATCTGCTTGCGGGTGTCCTTGTGCCGCTCGTGGTGGTCGGCGCCGAGGTCGTGATATCGGGAGTCCGAGTCGTTGACCAGGTGCCAGATGGTGATCAGGATCGAGCGGGACACCGCGACGATGACTTTCTGGGACCCCCGGTTGGCGCGGATGCGCCGGTAGCGGGCGCCTAGAACGTCTGGGTCCTGGCCTGCGAGAGCACGGCCTGGCCAAGTGCGCCGGCTAAAGATCAATAGACGGTGTGTTCGAAGGGGAGCGGCAGCGCTGAAGCCCTGCCGCAAGGTTGCTCATGGTTGCCGATGGGGTCGATCTGACGACCGGGTGTGAGTTGCTTGCCTTGAGATAGTATCTAAACTAAATTAGAACAGACGAAGTCCCGCATGGACCGTCGCTGGCGGCAGGTGGCCTGCTGCCATGGAAGGAGAGATGATGTCGGTCGCTGGGGCCCGCACCCACATCGATCCTGTGGCGCTGCACGAGGCTTTGGGCGTGGCCAACATTCCGACGCTGGTACCGCTGCTGGTGCAGCTCACCGGCGACCGCAAGTGGACACGCCCACCCTACCGGCCGACTCGTGCCCGTGGTACGGACGACCACGATGACGGCGGCCTTCCCCCCGCGGTGCAACAGGAAATCCGCTCAGAGGTCGAACGGGCAGTGCTGGACTGGGCTGCGGGAGCACCGGTCGCGATACCCGCTCCCACTGGTCGGCAGTTACTGGAATTACTCGAGCTGTGTGTCGCCGAGGAGGTTCCCGAGGAGTTCGAGGCGATGACAGCCGAGCAGATGGGATTCCGACCCAGGCCTGCGCCGGTGCCATTCGTCGCCAGCAACGAATTCCGCGTGATCGTCGTCGGTGCTGGCATCTCGGGCATGACCGCCGCCAAGCATCTCCAGGACACCGGGATCGCCTACACGGTTATCGAGAAGAACGCCAACGTGGGCGGCACGTGGATCGAGAACCGCTACCCGGGTTGCGGAGTCGACACCCCGAGCTACCTCTATTCTCTCTCGTTTTTCCCGCGCGCGTGGAGTATGCACTTCGGCAAGCGCTCGGAGCTTGAGGAATATCTGGACGGACTCGCCACGCATTTCGATCTTCATAAGAAGATCCGCTTCGAGACCATGGTGGTGGCAGCGTCCTGGGACGATGACGCGGAACTGTGGACAGTCATCGTCCAGGACGCGGCTGGCACGAAAGAGGAGCTGACCGCAAACGTCCTCATCTCGGCTGTCGGTCAGCTGAACATTCCGAAAATCCCACAGCTCGAGGGGGCGAAGCGGTTCAAGGGACCGGTGTTTCACTCGGCGCGCTGGCCTGAGGGTCTGGACCTGACTGGCAAACGTGTCGCCGTCATCGGGACTGGCGCGAGCGCCATGCAGATCATCCCCGCCATTGCCGACACGGTGGGAGCTCTCGACGTCTACCAGCGCTCGCCGCAGTGGGTGTCGCCGAACAGCAACTACTTCCGATCGGTCGATGAGCGGATGCACTGGCTCATGGACAATGTGCCGTTTTACCGCTCCTGGTATCGCTCCAAGCTCGCCTGGGCCTACAACGACCGGATCCACGCGTCACTGCAGAAGGACCCTACGTGGCCGCATCCGGAACGGTCCCTGAACGCCGTCAATGACTCACACCGCAAGTTCTTCACGGCATACCTGATGAGGGAGCTCGAAGGTAGGCCCGACCTTGTGGAGAAGGCATTGCCGGACTATCCGCCATTCGGAAAGCGGATGCTGCTGGACAACGGATGGTTCGCCGCACTGAAGAAGCCTCAGGTCGAGCTCATCACGGCTGGGGTCGCGGCGCTGACGGAGACGGAAGTTGTCACGGTCCATGGGGAGAAGCGGCCCGCGGACATCGTGGTCCTCGCCACGGGTTTCGAGGCCCACAACCCCATCCGCTACCAGGCCACCGGCGTGAATGGACAAGTGCTTCAGGATCTGTGGGGAGCAGACGATGCTCGCGCGTATCTGGGCATCACAACGCCAGGTTTCCCGAACCTGTTCTTCATGTACGGGCCGAACACCAACCTCGGCCACGGCGGCAGCTTCATCTACTTGGCGGAAAGCCAGATCAACTACATCATCGATGCCCTGCAACACATGCTCTGCGAGGGCATCAGCTCCCTTGAGTGCAGGCAGGAGGTCAGTGACCGGTACAACCAGGAACTTGACGAGGCGCATGAGCGGATGGTGTGGACGCACCAGGGTATGGACACGTGGTACCGCAACTCCAAAGGCCGCGTGGTGACCGCAATGCCCTGGCGTGTTGTCGACTACTGGACGATGACGCGCTCAGTTAACCTGGACGACTATATGCTGCGTGAGAATGGTCGGATTATCAAACGACTAAAATCGGCCAGACACCCACCTGAACACGAGTAACTGGCGGTGTGCCGCGACCGCCCTCGGCTGTCGCGGCACGCGCTGTCATAGGAGATCCGGTGTTAGCGCCTGTCTGCTGCTCTGTTCGGCGTGACTTGGAGCATGGTCGTATAGACGGTGCTCATGGGCGTTCCGTCCCGACGATGGATACGAACGATACACACTCGCCGGGGCCTCCGCCGAGATTGTGGGTCAAGCCCATAGTTTTTCCCGTGCTGGGAATGCTCCGCTCCTCCGGAGCTTCACCACGAAGCTGCAGCCAGCACTCATAGAGCATGCGAAGCCCTGACGCCCCCACAGGATGACCGAATGCCTTCAGTCCGCCGTCGGGGTTGACCGGTAGTGTGCCGTCCAGGTCGAACGCCCCAGCCAGAACGTCCTTCCATGCGGTTCCGCGGGGGGCGAAGCCGAGATCCTCCATGAGGACGAGTTCGGTGACGGTGAAGCAGTCGTGCACCTCGGCCATCGCGATCTGAGCCCGAGGATCGGACACGCCCGCCTGGCGGTAGGCTTCCTTTGCGGATGCCTCGACCTCCGGGAAGGTCGTGAAGTCGTAGTTTGGGTCGATGTTACCGTCTGCCGCACCGGACACGAAGGACAACGCCTTCACGAACAGGGGGCGCTTGGTGTAGCGGTACGCGTCCTCGGCCCGTACTACGATCGCTGCCGCTGCCCCATCCGATACCCCGGAGCAGTCGAATACGCCGAGGTTTCCGGCGACCAGAGGGGAACGGGCGATGGTTGTCCTGGCCACTTCTTTTCGGAACTGGGCCCGTGGGTTCCGGGAACCGTTCTTGTGGTTTTTCCAGGCGATCCGAG